>NZ_JCAFRY010000036.1:0-3248 GCF_059368675.1 Stenotrophomonas sp. YJH_SMC_120 | reverse complement strand
TCCGGGGCCCGGCCCAGCCGCTGGCGGCTGTGCGTTCGGGCGCTTGCGAAGCAGTGCTTCGCAAGCAAAGCGCCCTCACCCATGTAAGCTCGGTCGCCGCATCCATGCGGCTCACGCCCCCGCAACCGGACCCACACCGCCTTCGACAGTTTGCTGCGGTCTGTTGGACATGCCGATGGGATCAGATCCGTTTTCCGGAGGAAAACGGATCTGATCCCAGATTGATTTCGATATCTGACAGAAATGTCGACCAAGGTCGACACCTACCGACAGCCGCAGGAATCTGTCAGAGGTGGGGCGGTGTCGGAGTGCGGGGTGTCAGCCGCATGGATGCGGCTGCCAAGCCTCCATGGACGGATTCACGGCGTCCCCGCACTCCGACACCGCCCCGCCAAACCACGGAATGCCTGCGGTTGCGGTTGCTTCTGAGGTTGCCGGCCAGCGGCCGGCACTACCACGGGTGCAGGGCGCAGCCCTGCAGAACACCCCCTACTCCTGCGGATCGCGGGTGATGTGGATATCGGTCGGGGTCGACAGCGGAATGTTCCGCTCCGCCAGTATCTGCAGCAGGCTGAAGTACAGATCGCTGCGGGTGGCGTAGACCTGCCGCGGGCTGGCCACGTACGCGAAGCTGTTGATGGTGATCTGGCCGCCGGCAATGCTGTCGATGTAGACCGTCGGCGCCGGCTGCTTCAGCACGTTGGTATGCGCGGTGTACGCATCCAGCAACGCCTGCCGCAGGTTGCCGACATCGGTGCTGGGCGGCACCGCGAACTGGATCTGGATGCGGCCCTGATTGTTGCCCATCGTCATGTTGCGCACGGTCTTGGTGACCAGCTCGGAGTTGGGCACGATCAGCGTCGACTTGTCGCCCACCTGGATCTCGGTCGAACGCAGGCTGATGCGGCGGATGTCGCCCTCCTGGTCGCCCAGCTTCACCCAGTCGCCGATCTTCACCGGGCGCTCGGCCAGCAGGATCAAGCCGGAGACGAAGTTCTGGGTGATCACCTGCAGGCCGAAACCGATACCCACTGACAGCGCACTGACCAGCAACGCCAGCTTGCTCAACTGCAGGCCCATGGCCGACAGCGCCCAGATCACCGCGATGATGATGCCCACGTAACGGGCAACGGTACTGACCGAGTTGCGTGCGCCCAGGTCCAGTTCGGTCTTGGGCAGGTAGGTGTCGGTCAACCAGCGCTGCACCAGCTGGGTGATCGCCAGGCCGGCCAGCAGCGCCAGTACCGCCAACACGATCCCCGCCGGTGCCAGCTTGGTGCCACCGATATCGAATCCGGTCGTGAACAGTGAAGTGAAGCGCTCCACCACCGCGCCGATGTTGCCGAACGGTGCCACCAGGGCCAGCAGCGCGATCAGTACGACGATGGTACGCAACGCCGCCGACAGCAGCACGCCGGCCTGCTCCAGCCGCGATACGCTCAGGCCGGTGCTGAGCAGGATGGTCTGGCCAACCTTGCTGTCGGCGTTGAGCATCCAGGTGCTCAGGTCATCGACGAACTTGAACAGCAGGGTCGCGGCGAGCACTACGATGCTGCCGCCGATCAGCTGTTGGTTCACGAACTTGGCGAAGTTCAGGTAGCCCAGCAATGTGGCGATGATGGCCGCCACCACCGCAATGTTGCCCGCTACCCGGGCCAGTACCAGCCAGCTGCTGCGACGCACCGGCGTGGCCGCGCCCACGCCATCGGCCTGTGCCTCCAGCTTGGCCTCGGCCTCGGCGGTCTGCCGGCGATGCAGGCGTGCCAGGGTCACCAGCATGGCCATGATCAGGCCGAGGTAGGTCAGCGCAATCAGGCCGTCCAGCGCCACCGTGGTGACGTCGCTGGTACGCGTGGCCTGATCGAGGGCGACCAGCACCGTGCTCAGCCAGGCCAGCGCCGCCGCGCCCCACGCGTACTTGCGCAGCTTGAGTGCGGCGGTGTCATCCAGATTCAGCAAACGCCACGACGGACGCTTGGGTACCAGCATGCACGCGCTGAGCGCCGCAATGAAGGCGGCGCGGAAGGTGGCCGTCTCCAGGCCGTCGGCCACCACCTGCAGGCGCGGCGCGATCGCATCGATCGCATCGAGCGCTGCCATCAGCACCACCACGGCATAGCCGGGCAGCAGCGTACCGACCAGCAGCAGCCACATGGCCAGGCCGGATCGCCGCAGGCGACCGTCCGGCGCACGCTCGGACGCCGCAAAGCGCCGCCCCAGCCTGCGCAGCCACAGCCGCAGCGGGAACATCATCACCAGCGCGGCCAGCAGGCCCAGCAACGGCGTGCCCCAGCCATTGGCCCGGACACCAGCAACAAACGTATCGCGCCCCTGCTCGGCCAACGGCGCAACGCGTGCGATATCGATCGGCAGGCGCTCGGCCACCTTGCTCCACAGCGCCGGAGACAACGGCGAGGCGACCTTCTTCCCCATGTCTTCGGCGCGTTGCGCAGTGCGCTGCTGGTCGATGTCGGCTGCCAGCTGCTGGGCACGCACGGCACTGGCCTTGGCCTGCGCTACCGACGCGGCCAGGCCGTCGCGCTGTTTGGTGATGGTGCGTCGTTGCGCGGCCAGTTCCGGCGGTTCGGTGGTGCCTTCCGCAGGCGTGCCCAGCTGCGCCAGCTGTTCGCTGATCCGATCCAGCTGCGGCTGCAACGCCTTCTCCAGCGCTTCGGCATCGCGCCGGGCCTGCGAGGCATTCTCGGACAGCATCGCCAGTGTCTCGATGGCCTCTGCATCGCCCCGCTTGCGCTCGACCTCCTTCAGCCTGGAATCGATATCCGCCAGTTGCTGCTTCGGCGTGGGGTCCTCATCCTGGGCCAGCACCGGTGCGGACAGCAGGAAGGCAGTGCACAGCAGCAGGGCCAGCCAAGGCCCCCGTGCACGGATCGATCGCAGGAAAGAAGACACGCCAGCCACACCGTTTCGCGCGGACCACCGCGCCTGCGCGCGACTATACGGCACAGGCGGTAAAGGCTGGATGGTGGGGCAGAGGACCACACCCACCGCGATGGGAGCTTCGACGGGGTGATGGCGCGGGGTGGTCACGACGGGGCGATAACGGCCTGGCGATTGCGGAGGGGTGATCGTGGCCGGGCGAATCGACGGGGTAGAGTCGACTGTTAGTTGTGTAAACCCACCACGTTGTTCAGCGGGATTCTGGAAATAGGCGGTTGGCTGCCGATCCCCATGTGGGGTCGGTGCCAGTTGTAGTAATGCAGCCATTCAGGCAGCACGGCATCACGTTG
>NZ_JCAFRY010000035.1:0-7920 GCF_059368675.1 Stenotrophomonas sp. YJH_SMC_120 | reverse complement strand
GGAGATCTCGGCCATGATGTCGGTCACGCGCTGCACCGAGGCGACGATCTCGCCCATGGTGCTGCCGGCCTGGTGGACCAGGCTGGAGCCTTCGGCGACCTTGCCGACCGAATCATCGATCAGGCCCTTGATCTCCTTGGCGGCAGCGGCCGAACGCTGGGCGAGGGTACGCACTTCGCTGGCGACCACGGCGAAGCCGCGGCCCTGCTCGCCGGCACGCGCGGCTTCCACTGCGGCGTTCAGCGCCAGGATGTTGGTCTGGAACGCGATGCCGTCGATGACGGAGATGATCTCGGCGATCTTCTTCGACGAGGCTTCGATGGCCGACATGGTGGTGACCACCTGGCCGACCACTTCGCCGCCCTGCGAAGCGACACCATGCGCGCCGATGGCGAGCTGGTTGGCCTGGCGGGCGTGCTCGGCGTTCTGGCGCACGGTGGAGGTCAGTTCCTCCATGGAGGCAGCGGTTTCTTCCAGGTTGGCGGCTTGCTGCTCGGTACGGTGCGACAGGTCGCTGTTGCCGGACGCGATCTCGCCAGCGGCGAGGGTGATGCTGGAGGCACTGGCCTGGATCTGGCCGACGATCTGGGTCAGCTGCGTAACGGTGGTGTTGGCGTCGTCGCGCATGCGTGCGAACACGCCCTGATAGTCGCCGTGCATGCGTGCGGTCAGGTCGCCTTCGGCGATGGCCGACAGCAACTGCGAGAGCTTGCCGAGGTTGTCATCGCTGACCGCCATCATTGCGTTGAGGTTTTCCAGCATCAGGCGGAAATCGTGATCGAAGCGCTGCGCATCACCGCGCTGGCTGAAGTCGCCGGCGGCGGCGGCACTGGCCAGCTGCTTGATCTCGGCATTGATGCGGCCGAGGTTGGCCTTGACGGTGTCGACGGTGGTGGTCATCGCCGCCTTTTCGCCGGGGTAGCGGGCGATGTCGCGGCTCAGGTCGCCGACTGCGTACTGTTGTACCACGTCCAGCACGTCATGCAGGGTCTGCACATGGCTGCCGACCAGGGTGTTGGTCTCCTGCACCATCAGCCCGTACTCGCCGGGGAAGACACTGGCGTCGATGCGATAGCTCAGTTCGCCGGCATCGTGACGGCGGGCCATTTCGCGCTGGCCGCCGATGACCGCATGCAGCTGCTGCTGCATGCCGGACATGGCCTCCAGCAGGCGACCGGGTTCGTCATGCGGCTGCGGGCCGATATGGCTGTCCAGCTTGCCATTGGCGATGCCTTCGGCGACGGCGGTAGCCTGCTTCAGCGGGCGCGCGATACGGTTGCCGATGACCCAGCTCAGGGCCAGCACGATCAGCACCAGCACACCACCGGAGATCGCCATGATGGCGGTGAACACCAGCGCCTGCCGCTGCACGTCGTCCATGTAGACGCCGCTGCTGACCACCCAGTTCCACGGCGCGAACAGGCCGGCGTAGGCGACCTTCTCGACCTCGCCCTTGCTGCCCGGCTTGGCCCATCGATAGTTGACGAAGCCACCGCCGGCCTTGGCCGCTTCGACCTGGTCGTAATAGATGCGCACGCCGTCGTCGGTACGGAAGTCCTTCATGTCCTTGCCGACCAGGTCCTTGCGGAACGGGTGCATCAGCAGGCGGTAGCCGGTGTCGTAGATGTTGAAGTAGTACGTATCGTTCTCGGCGCGCATCACTTCCAGGGCCTGCAACGCGGCGCTCTTCGCGGCGTCCTCGCTGAGTTCGCCGGTGCCGGCCAGGCGGTGGTAGTGCTGGAGGATGCCGTAGCTGAGTTCGACCTGGGTCTTCAGCGCGGTCTTGCGGGTCTCGGTGAGGTCCAGGTACTGCATGCGGGCGGCGATCACCGAGAGCGCGATCACGCCGAGCGCGATGAGCAGCGTCAGCAGGTTGAGCTTGCGCCGGACGGAGAGATTGCTGAAGTAGTGTTGCCAGCGATGCAGGAGATTCATCGAGCAGGACCAGGTCGAAACGGGCGGGCGGCGCCGAGCCGGTCAGCGGCGGGATACGCCGTGACAACCCCGTTATCGGCCGCTGGGGCGGGGGATTGAGGTGCGGTGTCCGAACGTATTCAGGTTTTCGTGCAGCGGCGGCTGCGGCGCTGCCTGCGGCAGGCTTTTGAAGCAACGGCAACAGCAACAGCAACAGCGGTTGGTCGGCGCTGGATTGTCAGTAAGTGGCTGGGGCGGCGTGGGCAGGCAGGACACGCCGTAAACCCCGCTCCGCGGTCCGGCCCAGCCGCTGGCGGCTGG
This sequence comes from Stenotrophomonas sp. YJH_SMC_120, assembly GCF_059368675.1. Classification (NCBI taxonomy): domain Bacteria; kingdom Pseudomonadati; phylum Pseudomonadota; class Gammaproteobacteria; order Lysobacterales; family Lysobacteraceae; genus Stenotrophomonas; species Stenotrophomonas sp. YJH_SMC_120. The sequence goes on along the minus strand of NZ_JCAFRY010000035.1, from coordinate 5,685 downwards.
GCGTTCGGGCGCTTGCGAAGCAGTGCTTCGCAAGCAAAGCGCCCTCACCCGTGGGGGCTCGATGGCGCCATCCATGGCGCCAACGGTCCTGCCTACCCATCCCGGCCCAGCCCTCTCGGCATTTCGGTGTCGGACGGAAAGAGCGTTGGGTTTCCAGGTGGAAAGAGGGGTCAGATCCGTTTTCCTGCGGAAAACGGATCTGACCCCGGAAGCGATGCAGCTGTCGCTCTTGCTCTTCCTTCTTCAATCCGGGGTGGACGCGCACGGAAATTTTCCGTGGCCGGGAGGGTGGGTTGCGCAGGGGCGTGAGCCGCATGGATGCGGCGACCGAGCTTACATGGACGTACTTGCAGCGGCCCCTGCGCAGCCCACCCTCCCGGCCAACCCTCGCTAGCCAAGCGCTTTTCGCGACCCACCCCGAGGGGCTTCGCCGTTGGCTGGATAATCAGATACCCCGTAAACAAAAACGCCCCAGCACAGGGCCAGGGCGTTCTCGTAACTCAGGTCAGGCAGGCATCAGAACTCCTGCCAGTCTCCGTCGGCAAGCTCGGTGGCCATCGGGCGACCACCCGCCGTGCGGCGGGCCGGCGGGGCAGCCGGGGCCGGGGCAGCCGGTGCAGCGGCACGCGGCGCCGGGGCGGTGACGCGCGGGGCGGCGACGACCTCGGCTTCGTCCACCACGAAGATCGACACCGCTTCGCTGAGCTGACCAGCCTGTTCTTCCATCGCACGCGCGGCAGCAGTCGCTTCTTCCACCAGCGCGGCATTCTGCTGGGTGGTTTCGTCCATCTGCACCACGGTCTGGTTGACCTGCTCGATGCCGGCCGACTGCTCCTGCGAGGCGGCGGAGATCTCGGCCATGATGTCGGTCACGCGCTGCACCGAGGCGACGATCTCACCCATGGTCGCGCCGGCCTTGTGCACCAGCGCCGAGCCGTCGTTGACCTTGCCGACCGAATCGTCGATCAGGCCCTTGATCTCCTTGGCGGCAGCGGCCGAACGCTGGGCGAGGGTACGCACTTCGCTGGCGACCACGGCGAAACCACGGCCCTGCTCGCCGGCACGCGCGGCTTCCACCGCGGCGTTCAGCGCCAGGATGTTGGTCTGGAAAGCGATGCCGTCGATGACGGAGATGATCTCGGCGATCTTCTTCGACGAGGCTTCGATGGCCGACATGGTGGTGACCACCTGGCCGACCACCTCGCCGCCCTGCGAAGCGACACCGTGCGCGCCGATGGCAAGCTGGTTGGCCTGGCGGGCGTGCTCGGCGTTCTGGCGCACGGTGGAGGTCAGTTCCTCCATCGAGGCAGCGGTCTCTTCCAGGTTGGCGGCCTGCTGCTCGGTACGGCGCGACAGGTCGCTGTTGCCCGAGGCGATCTCGCCGGCGGCCGAGCTGATCGCGCGGCTGGACTGCTTGATGCGGGTGACGATTTCACTCAGCTGCGCGGCGGTGGCGTTGGCGTCGTCGCGCATGCGGGCGAACACGCCCTGGTAGTCGCCGTGCATGCGCACGGTCAGGTCACCCTGCGACAGCGCGGCAAGCAGGCCGGAGATCTGTTCGATGCTGCCGGCATTGGCGTCCAGCAGGCCGTTGATCTGCTGGGCCAGCTGCAGGAAGAAGCCTTCCTTGTCGCTGGCGTCGATGCGGCCGGACAGGTCGCCGGCGGCGGCCTGGGCGATCACGCGCGCCACTTCGGCTTCGACCAGTGCTTCCTGGGTGCGGTCGCGCCATTCCACCACGTAGCCGACGGTGTCGCCGCCTTCGTTGCGGATGGTCGACACCACCTGCGCGAACTGGGCATCGCCGTACTGCATCGGGCGACGGGCGACGCCGTGGGCCTTCAGGTTGCCCAACAGCGTCTGGTCCATCTCGCCGCGGTGTTCCAGCACGGTGACCGGCTTGCCGATCAACGAGGCCTGGGCGTCGAAGTCCGGCAGGTCGCGGCGTACTTCATCCTGGTACTGGCTGAGGGTCTGCTGCAGGGCGCGGTTGCTGTAGACGATGGTGTTGCTGGTATCGGTCAGGTAGACACCGGTCGAGCTGTAGTCCAGCGCGGTGCGGATGCGCAGGTTCTCGCGGGCAACGGCCTGGTCGGTTTCGATGCGTTCGCGCAGGTCGCGCTGCATCCGCTGCATGGCCTGCATCAGTTCGCCCACTTCATCCTGGCGGCTGACGTCGATGTGGCCATCGAGCTTGCCGCCGGCCACGTCGTTGGCAACCGACACGGCGCCACGCACGCTGCCGACCAGGGCGCGGGCGAACAGCCAGACCAGCACCAGGCCGAGCGCGGCGCCGCCCAGCAGGGCGATCACGGTCAGCACGGCGGAGGCGGAATAGGTGGAAGCGGCCTCTTCGCGCGAGGCGCGGGCGAGGCGGTTGTCTTCGGCGATCAGCGCTTCCAGCGCCGATGCAGCCTTGCGGTGCTTGGTGCGGGTCTCGCCTACGAAGGTATCGATGGCATCGTCCGGCAGGTCCAGCTCCAGCATCTCGGTGACGCTGTCGTAGGAGGCCAGGGCGTCCTTCCATTCCTTGGCGAAGGTATCGAACAGCTTCTTCTGCTGCGCGTTGTCGACCAGCTTCGGGTATTCCTTGATCGACGTGTCCATGCTGGTGCGCAGGTCGACGGCCTGCTTGCGCGCGTCGGACTTGACGTCATCGCTGGCGCGGATCAGCTGCTGGTAGGCGGCATTGCGGTACTCGCCCAGCATGCCGCGCATCTCGCCGGCCATGCGGATGCTTTCCATGCGCGAACCGGCCAACTCGGTGGTGACGTTGTTCAGCGAATGCAGTCCGCGATAGGCGACGATGCCCTGCAGCAGCATCACCAGCAGGAGGACGCCGAAGGTCAACAGCAGCTTCGGCATCAGTTTCAGGTTGTTGATCCACGGCATGGGCGTTGCGATCTCCTAAGGCAGACGCGTCCGGGCGTCGGGCCCGGTTGCAGCAGAAACCACGCCGGCACAAGCTCCGGCGTGGTTCGACGGACAGCGGATTACTTGATGTTGGCCAGCTTCAGGCCCGCCGGCGAGCTGACTTCGATTTCCGCGCGCGAGGCGTCGCGCTGGATCTTGCCGATCACGCACACGGTCTTGCCTTCCAGGGTTTCCAGCGGGAAGGAGAACTTGCCGCGGTTCTCGCCGGCGATGCGGGCCGAGAAGGTGTGGCGCGGGAAAGCACCGCCCATGTACAGGAAGGTCGGCTGGCCTTCGGAACCTTCTGCGTAGCGGGCCTTTTCGACCTTGCCACAGACCATGCCGTCCTTGCCGACCGAACGCGGGGCCAGTTCCGGCGGGATCATGTCGGCCGCCTGGGCGAACGCGGAGGAAGCGGTGGTGGCCAGGACAGCGGCCGAAACGAACGCAAGCAGGGACTTCATCGAGGTGTATCTCCGGGGATGGTGATGGTCGTTCCGGTTCCGCGCGCTCCTGCGCGACCGGCTTCTGTCCCCCTATCGGCACTGCTGGGGGAAACTGAAGGGTTTTGTGACCAGAACGTGAAGCAGGTCCGATGGATCAGGCGGCAGCGTCTTCGGCGAGGGAGGCCTGGCCCATGTCGGCGCTGTCGAGCAGGGTCTCGATGTCCAGCAGGATCAGCATGCGGTCGTCGTGGGTGCCGATGCCGGAGATGAAGCGGGTGTCGACTGCAGCGCCGAACTCCGGGGTCGGGCGGATCTGCTCGGCCGACAGCGGGATCACGTCCGACACGCTGTCGACCACGATGCCGACCACGCGGTCTTCGACGTTGAGCACGATCATCACGGTGAAAGCGTCGTAGCGGGCGTTGTCCAGGCGCAGCTTCAAGCGCAGGTCGATGACCGGCACGATGGTGCCGCGCAGGTTGATCACACCCTTGATGTAGTCCGGGGCGTCCGGCACGCGGGTGACCGCATCGTAGCCACGGATCTCCTGCACCTTGAGGATGTCCACGCCGTAGTGCTCGGCGCCGAGGGTGAAGCTGAGGAATTCGCCACCGGCGCTGGCGGCGGAGCTGGTCTTGTCGTTCATCGAGGGGTCCTGGTTCTGCCGGAAGTCCCGGTGTCAGGCTCGATATCGGCCCCGCGTGGGGGGACTTTAGGTGCCGGGGGAGAGGTATCCACGCATGGCGTGGATCTGCCGCGGCGCGGCCGGCGCCCGTATATGGCGTGGATCCGCCGGAGATCGGTAGTGCCGGCCGCTGGCCGGCAACGGCGTCATGCGGGTTGCCGGCCGCCGGCCGGCACGAACGGTCGAACGGGCCTCAGAGCTCGCCGTTGCGGCGCGCCTTGCGCTGGCGGTCGATGCGGAAGATGTAGCGCTGGATGGCGCTGTCGCCGCCGCGCGGCAGGCTGTCAAAGCGCATTCCCACGCGCTTGACCTCGATGCCATTGGGCTGTCGCTGTGGCAGCAGGTTGCAGACCACCAGTTCGATGTCCAGGTCGGGGCCATCGGGCAGCGACAGCTGCGCCGGGTAGCGCTTCTGCAGGCCGAATACGGCGCAGTCGTTGGGAACCACTACGGCCAGGCCGCCACCGCTGATGTCCACCACCCGCATCGACAGCGCTTCGGCACGTGCTTCGCCGGGTGGCAGCAGCAGATGCGGCGAGTCGGTGACCGGGGTCTCCAGCCGGTACAGCTCACGGCGCTGCAGATGCACCAGTTCGTCCGGCAGCGGGGCGCGGAAGGCGACGTGGCCATCGTTGTCCACGCGCTGCAGTTCGTGCAGGCGGAACCGCACAAGGACACGTTCAAGCTGGGCGAAGCAGAGCAGGTGGTCGGCCTGCTCTGCGGCACGGTTCGATGCCTCCTGCGGGCTGCCGTCGAGCAGCAGGTAGTCTTCGTCCTCGTCGAGATCAAGCAGGGCGGTCGGGAAGGAACGATCCCGGCCGTCGATATGCGCGTTGATCAGTGATCGCTGGTCGATCAGCGAGCGCAGCAGCTGCCGCAGCTGGCGGGGGTTGCGGACCAGGAAGCGTTCGTCCGCGGCGTCGGCCGCGTGGACATCATGCAGTTCAGTGTCGTGGCCGTCGGACATGGAGTCTGTGATCAGGGGCGGGCGCCAGCACGTTGGTGCAGGCTCGATGGGGATATCGGCCTCTGCATTGGATTATGAAGTGAGATTTGCATCACTTTCCATGCATAAGGGGTCAGATCCCTTTCCCGTGGGAAAGGGATCTGGCCCCGTGGCCCGCCATGCTGGTGCATCCACCCCATGGGCGGATGCTTTCTGCGTGGGGTCAGAACTCCTGCCAATCGCCCTCGGCAGCCAGCGCCGGCTGGGCGGCCGACGCCCGCAGCGGCCGTGTCGGTACTGCCTTGGTGACGGGCAGGGCGGCCGCGACCTGGCGTGGCTGCGGTGCATTTGCCAAGCGTGCTGGCGCAGCGGCGACGCCCTGTGATGCCAGCCGGAAGCGCGCCACGGCTTCGCCCAGCTGCACGGCCTGGTCTTCCATGGCGCGCGCCGCAGCAGTCGCTTCCTCCACCAGCGCGGCATTCTGCTGGGTGGTTTCGTCCATCTGCACCACGGTCTGGTTGACCTGCTCGATGCCGGCCGACTGTTCCTGCGAAGCGGCGGAGATCTCGGCCATGATGTCGGTCACGCGCTGCACCGAGGCGACGATCTCGCCCATGGTGCTGCCGGCCTGGTGGACCAGGCTGGAGCCTTCGGCGACCTTGCCGACCGAATCATCGATCAGGCCCTTGATCTCC
>NZ_JCAFRY010000034.1:0-16795 GCF_059368675.1 Stenotrophomonas sp. YJH_SMC_120 | reverse complement strand
GAAATGGTGATGCCGGGTGACAACGTCAAGATGGTCGTCACCCTGATCAACCCGGTGGCGATGGACGAAGGCCTGCGCTTCGCCATCCGCGAAGGCGGCCGCACCGTCGGCGCCGGCGTGGTCTCGAAGATCATCGAGTAAGCCTGCAGTACCGGTGGTTGCATAGCGCCGCCGGTTACGCGAATGGCGGGCCGGGAACCTCGGTCCGCCTTCGCCGTCTAAGGGAAGGCAAGTTTCAACACGTACGCCAGTAGCTCAATTGGCAGAGCAGCGGTCTCCAAAACCGCAGGTTGGGGGTTCGAGTCCCTCCTGGCGTGCCATCTGCCCGCCTTATCCAGCGGCCTGGGCCGCTAAAGCAGACACAGCCGGATGAATAGCAAGATCGAACACTCCAAGGACACCTCCGCCAACGGCGGGGATATCGTCAAGTACGTCGCCGCATCGCTGCTGGTGCTGGCCGGTCTGTTCGTCTGGTTCTGGTTCTCCGCCGACTCCGGTCGCGCCACTCAGCTGGGTGCGTGGGCGGGTCAGCTGCGTGCGTTGGCGGTCGTGGTCGGTCTGGTTGGCGGTATCGGCGTGTTCATGCTGACCGGCAAGGGGCGCGACACCCGCGAATTCCTCTCCGAGTCGCGCTTCGAACTGCGCAAGGTGGTCTGGCCGACGCGCCAGGAAGCCATCCGCATGACCTGGGTCGTGATGGTGGTGGTGACCATTCTCAGTCTGTTGCTGGGTGGGTTCGATTACGTCATTCAGTGGCTGGTTCAGTTGTTCCTGAGCCGCTAAGGAGAATTGCATGAAGCGTTGGTACGTCGTTCACGCCTATTCGGGCTTCGAGAAGTCGGTGGCGCAGGCTCTGCGCGATCGCATCGTCCGTGACGGCATGGAAGAGCGCTTCGGCGATGTCCTGGTCCCGACCGAAGAAGTGGTCGAGATGCGCGCTGGCCAGAAGCGCCGTTCCGAGCGCAAGTTCTTCCCGGGTTACGTGCTGGTCCAGATCGAGACCCACGAAGAAGCCGGTATCCCGCGCATCGACAACGAAAGCTGGCACCTGGTCAAGGAAACCCCGCGCGTGATGGGCTTCATCGGCGGCACCGCCGACCGTCCGCTGCCGATTGCCGATTCCGAGGCTGAAGCCATCCTGAACCGCGTTCAGGAAGGTGTCGAGAAGCCGCGTCCGAAGGTGCTGTTCGAGCCGGGCCAGATGGTCCGCGTCACCGACGGCCCGTTCAACGATTTCAATGGCGTCGTCGAAGAGGTCAACTACGAGAAGAGCCGTCTGCGCGTCTCGGTGCTGATCTTCGGTCGTGCCACTCCGGTCGAACTCGAGTTCGGCCAGGTCGAAAAGGCCGTCTGATCCAGCTGTAGAGTCGAGCTTGCTCGACTTTGCTGATCGGTCGAGCAAGCTCGACTCCACGGAACCAGGAACCGGGCCTTGCCCGGTTTCGTCCGTTTATGTGCCGCTTCAGGCATGTGAAGAAAAAACCTGATATAGTGCGCGGCTCCCCGCTGGGAAGCCAGCAGGACGAGGCCGCCGCAAGGTGGCCTTCAGCATGATTTCAAAACGCGATGCCGGGACGCGTGATTCCCGGTCCGATGGGGAGCCTGTTGTCGAAAGGCGCTAGCACCCGGAGAGTACTCACATGGCAAAGAAAGTTGTCGGTTACATCAAGCTGCAGGTGAAGGCCGGTCAGGCCAACCCCTCGCCGCCGGTCGGTCCTGCGCTGGGTCAGCGCGGTCTGAACATCATGGAATTCTGCAAGGCGTTCAACGCTGCCACGCAGAAGCTCGAGCCGGGTCTGCCGGTTCCGGTGATCATCACGGCCTACTCGGACCGTACGTTCACCTTCATCACCAAGAGCACCCCGGCCACCACCCTGCTGAAGAAGGCCGCTGGCATCTCGTCGGGCTCCAAGCGCCCGAACACCGAGAAGGTCGGCAAGGTCACCCGTAAGCAGCTGGAAGAGATCGCCAAGGCGAAGGAACCGGATCTGACTGCCGCCGATCTGGACGCCGCCGTGCGTACCATCGCTGGCTCTGCCCGTTCCATGGGCCTCGTGGTGGAGGGTTAATAAGATGGCACAGACCAAGCGTGAGAAGGCCATCAAGGCCGCCGTCGTTCCGGGCAAGGCATACGCCTTCGAGGACGCGATCAACATCCTGAAGAGCGCCACCAAGGCCAAGTTCGTCGAGTCGATCGACGTCGCTGTGCGCCTGGGCGTCGATGCGAAGAAGTCCGACCAGCAGGTTCGTGGCTCCACCGTGCTGCCGGCCGGTACCGGCAAGTCGGTCCGCGTCGCCGTGTTCGCTCCGGCCGGTGCCAAGGCTGATGAAGCCCTGGCCGCTGGCGCCGAAGCCGTCGGTATGGATGATCTGGCCGAGAAGATGCAGGCCGGCGATCTGAACTACGACGTCGTCATCGCGACCCCGGACGCCATGCGCGTCGTCGGTAAGCTGGGCACCGTGCTGGGCCCGCGCGGCCTGATGCCGAACCCGAAGGTCGGCACCGTTTCCCCGAACCCGGGTGAAGCCGTGAAGAACGCCAAGTCGGGTCAGGTCCGTTACCGCACCGACAAGGCCGGCATCATCCACTGCACCATCGGCAAGGCCGACTTCGCCGAAGACGCGCTGAAGTCGAACCTGACCGCGCTGCTGCTGGACCTGATCAAGGCCAAGCCGGCCACCTCGAAGGGCACCTACCTGCAGAAGGTTTCGGTCAGCTCGACGATGGGCCCGGGCGTCACCGTCGACCAGTCGTCGCTGACCCTGAAGTAATTGTTTCAAGCGGTCACGGTACCTTCGGTGCCGTGACCGTGACATTTGAAGGCATCGTTGGCAGTGCATCGCCCGCGGTAGCCGTCAAAGACCGCAGGCGCGGTCGTGGCAATACCGGCGACGGGCACGGAAGCTCGATCTGGCAAGGAGTCGCCGCCGGAGCAGTCATGAGCGCTTAATCGATTCCCCGGAATCACCCTGCGTAGATGGTGCCCTTCTGGAGTTTTTCTGGTTCACGCACGTCTGGGATTTCCCTGATTGCCTCCAGGTCTGGAACGGCCCACCCCCGGAACATCATCCCGATGTTCCCGGCGTCCAGGACGGATGCCGCACAGGACCGCACACGGCAGGAGCCGTAAGCGGAGTTCAATAGGAGGAGTGCAATGGCTCTCAATCTGTCCCAGAAGCAAGAAGTAGTCGCCGAGCTGGCAGACGTCGCCGCCAAGGCCCACTCCTTGATCGCAGCCGAATACGCTGGCACCACGGTCGCCCAGATGACCGCGATGCGCAAGCAGGCTCGTGAAACCGGTGTTTTCTTGAAGGTTGTCAAGAACACCCTGGCTTCGCGCGCCGTTGAAGGCACCGAGTTCGCAGTCGCCCAGGACCAGATGGTTGGTCCGCTGCTGTACGCGTTCTCGCTCGAGGAGCCCGGCGCTGCCGGTCGCCTGATCAAGGAAGCCGCCAAGGGCAACGACAAGCTGAAGGCTAAGGTCGTCGCCATCGGTGGCGAAGTGTTCCCGGCAAGCCACGTCGACGTGCTGGCATCGCTGCCGACCCGCGACCAGGCCCTGGCCATGCTGGCCCGCGTCCTGACCGAGCCGGTCACGATGTTTGCCCGCGCCATCAAGGCCGTTGGCGAGAAGCAGGGTGGTGGCGACGTCGCCGCCGACGCTGCCGAACCGGCCGCCGAGACCGCCTGAGTTTCGACTTACCGTGGTTCCTGACGGAACCTCAACCCAGAAAATCATCCAAAGGTATTAATCATGTCCCTTACCAACGAACAGATCGTCGACGCCATCGCCGAGAAGTCCCTGATGGAAGTGATGGAGCTGGTCAAGGCCATCGAAGAGAAGTTCGGCGTCTCCGCCGCTGCTCCGGTCGCCGTGGCTGCTGCCGCTGGCCCGGCCGCTGCTGTTGAAGAGCAGACCGAGTTCACCGTCACCCTGAAGTCGGCCGGCGACAAGAAGGTCGAAGTCATCAAGGCCGTCCGCGCCATCACCGGCCTGGGCCTGAAGGAAGCGAAGGACCTGGCCGAAGCCGGTGGCGTCCTGAAGGAAGGCGCTTCGAAGGAAGACGCCGAGAAGATGAAGAAGGACCTGGAAGCTGCTGGCGCGACTGTCGAAGTCAAGTAAGCAGTTACCTTGCATCGTCACCGATTCACGGCGATGCAGCCAAGGCTGGGGGCGTAAGCCCCCGGCCTTTGGTCGTTGTTGCGGTGTCGGTAGAGTCGACTGTTGGTCGACTGCTGTGAAGGAAGTCGACTAACAGTCGACTCTACCGTTTCAAATGCAGAAAAAAGCCCAACACGGGCTGCAGTCAAACCCCCGCCGGCCAGCGCAGCGCGCGGCAGCAGGGGCGTGGTAGCAGACGAGTTGGCAGTTGGAAGTAGCGGGAGAAGGCGTGCTGGTGCCGGCAATACCAGCGACTTCCAACTGACAATTTCAAGTTCCCTTCGGATCGTGGGCGCACGATCCGCACAACAAGGTGGAAGACCTCATGACGTCCTATTCGTTCACCGAAAAAAAGCGTATCCGCAAGGATTTCGGCAAGCAGCGCTCGATTCTCGAAGTGCCGTTCCTGCTCGCCATCCAGGTGGATTCCTATCGTGAATTCCTGCAGGAAAACGTCGATCCGGCCAAGCGCACGGACCACGGCCTGCATGCTGCGCTGAAGTCGGTCTTCCCGATCGCCAGCTACAGCGGCAACGCTGCCCTGGAATACGTCGGCTACAAGCTGGGCGAACCGGTCTTCGACGAGCGCGAGTGCCGCCAGCGTGGCATGAGCTACGGCGCCCCGCTGCGCGTGACCGTGCGCCTGGTGATCTACGACCGTGAGTCGTCGACCAAGGCCATCAAGTACGTGAAGGAGCAGGAGGTCTATCTGGGCGAAATCCCGCTGATGACCGAGAACGGCACCTTCATCGTCAACGGCACCGAGCGCGTCATCGTCTCGCAGCTGCACCGCTCGCCGGGCGTGTTCTTCGACCACGACCGTGGCAAGACCCACAGCTCGGGCAAGCTGCTGTACAGCGCCCGCATCATTCCTTACCGCGGCTCCTGGCTGGACTTCGAGTTCGACCCGAAGGACGCACTGTTCACCCGTATCGACCGTCGCCGCAAGCTGCCGGTGTCGATCCTGCTGCGCGCGCTCGGCTACAGCAACGAAGAGATGCTGGCCGAGTTCTTCGAGATCAACACCTTCCACATCAACCCGGATGAAGGCGTCCAGCTGGAGCTGGTGCCGGAGCGCCTGCGTGGCGAAACCCTGGGCTTCGACCTCGCCGACGGCGACAAGGTCATCGTGGAAGCCGGCAAGCGCATCACCGCGCGCCACATCAAGCAGCTGGAAGCCTCGGGCATCGCCGCCCTGGCCGTGCCGGACGACTACATCGTCGGCCGCATCCTGTCGCACGACGTGGTCGATGCCTCGACCGGCGAACTGCTGGCCCAGGCCAATGACGAGATCACCGACGAGCAGCTGCAGGCCTTCCGCAAGGCCGGTGTGGATGCCGTGGGCACCCTGTGGGTGAACGATCTGGATCGTGGCCCGTACCTGTCCAACACCCTGCGCATCGACCCGACCAAGACCCAGCTGGAAGCCCTGGTCGAGATCTACCGCATGATGCGTCCGGGCGAGCCGCCGACCAAGGACGCTGCGCAGAACCTGTTCCACAACCTGTTCTTCACCTTCGAGCGCTACGACCTGTCCGCGGTCGGTCGCATGAAGTTCAACCGTCGCGTGGGCCGCAAGGAAACCACCGGCGAAGCCGTGCTGTACGACAGCAAGTACTTCGGTGAGCGCAACGACGAAGAGTCCAAGCGCCTGGTCGCCGCCCACGGCGACAGCTCCGACATCCTGGACGTGATCAAGGTCCTGACCGAGATCCGCAACGGTCGCGGCGTGGTCGACGATATCGACCACCTGGGCAACCGTCGCGTGCGTTCGGTCGGCGAAATGGCCGAGAACGTGTTCCGCGTCGGCCTGGTCCGCGTCGAGCGCGCGGTCAAGGAGCGCCTGTCGATGGCCGAGTCCGAAGGCCTGACCCCGCAGGAGCTGATCAACGCCAAGCCGGTTGCCGCTGCCATCAAGGAGTTCTTCGGCTCCTCGCAGCTGTCGCAGTTCATGGACCAGAACAACCCGCTGTCGGAAGTGACCCACAAGCGTCGCGTCTCGGCCCTGGGCCCGGGCGGCCTGACCCGTGAGCGCGCCGGCTTCGAAGTGCGCGACGTGCACCCGACCCATTACGGCCGCGTCTGCACCATCGAAACCCCGGAAGGCCCGAACATCGGCCTGATCAATTCGCTGGCCGTGTACGCCCGCACCAACCAGTACGGTTTCCTCGAGACTCCGTACCGCAAGGTCGTGGACGGCAAGGTCTATGACGAAGTCGAGTTCCTGTCGGCGATCGAAGAAAACGAGTACGTCATTGCGCAGGCCAACGCGCTGACCGACGCCAAAGGCACCCTGACGGAGCAGTTCGTTCCGTGCCGCTTCCAGGGCGAATCGCTGTTGAAGCCGCCGGCGGAAGTTCACTTCATGGACGTCTCGCCGATGCAGACCGTGTCGATCGCGGCCGCGCTGGTTCCGTTCCTGGAGCACGATGACGCGAACCGCGCACTGATGGGCGCGAACATGCAGCGTCAGGCGGTGCCGACCCTGCGTGCGCAGAAGCCGCTGGTCGGTACCGGCATCGAGCGCGCCGTGGCGCGTGACTCCGGTGTGACCGTGAACGCCCGCCGTGGTGGCGAGATCGTGCAGATCGACGCGGCCCGCATCGTGGTCAAGGTCAACGAGGAAGAGATCGTTGGCGCTACCGATGCAGGCGTGGACATCTACAACCTGGTCAAGTACACCCGTTCGAACCAGAACACCTGCATCAACCAGCGTCCGCTGGTCCAGGTGGGTGACGTCATCGCCCGCGGCGACGTGCTGGCCGACGGTCCGTCCACCGACATCGGCGAACTGGCCCTGGGCCAGAACATGCTGATCGCGTTCATGCCGTGGAACGGCTACAACTTCGAAGACTCCATCCTGCTCTCCGAGCGCGTGGTGGAAGAGGATCGTTACACCACGATCCACATCGAAGAGCTGACCTGCGTCGCGCGTGACACCAAGCTGGGGCCGGAGGAAATCTCCGCCGACATCCCGAACGTCTCCGAGCAGGCGCTGAACCGCCTGGACGAGAGCGGCGTGGTGTACATCGGTGCGGAAGTCCGCGCCGGCGACATCATGGTCGGCAAGGTCACCCCGAAGGGCGAAAGCCAGCTGACCCCGGAAGAGAAGCTGCTGCGTGCGATCTTCGGCGAGAAGGCTTCGGACGTTAAGGACAGCTCGCTGCGCGTTCCGCCGGGCATGGACGGCACCGTCATCGACGTGCAGGTCTTCACCCGCGACGGCATCGAGAAGGACAAGCGCGCCCGCCAGATCGAAGAGTCTGAAATCAAGCGCGTCAAGAAGGACTTCGACGACCAGTTCCGCATCCTGGAAGCCGCCATCTACATGCGTCTGCGTTCGCAGATCGTGGGCAAGGTGGTCAACGGTGGCGCTGGCCTGAAGAAGGGTGACGTGATCACCGACGCCTTCCTGGACGGCCTGAAGAAGGCTGACTGGTTCGCCCTGCGCATGAAGGACGAGGACGCTTCGGAAGCCATCGAGCGCGCGCAGAAGCAGATCCAGGCGCACGAGAAGGAATTCGAGCGTCGCTTCGCCGACAAGCGCGGCAAGATCACCGCCGGTGACGACCTCGCCCCGGGCGTGCTGAAGATGGTCAAGGTGTTCCTGGCCGTGAAGCGCCGCATCCAGCCGGGCGACAAGATGGCAGGCCGCCACGGCAACAAGGGTGTGGTCTCCAACGTGGTGCCGGTCGAGGACATGCCGTACATGGCCTCGGGCGAAACCGTGGACATCGTGCTGAACCCGCTGGGCGTGCCGTCGCGCATGAACATCGGCCAGATCCTGGAAGTGCACCTGGGCTGGGCTGCCAAGGGTCTGGGCCGCAAGATCCAGGCGATGATGGAAGCCCAGGCGGCGGTTGCCGACCTGCGCAAGTTCCTGGACGACATCTACAACCACGACGACACCAACGTGGCCAACCGTGTCGACCTGTCGCAGTTCAGTGACGAGGAACTGCTGCGCCTGGCCCGTAACCTCACCGACGGCGTGCCGATGGCCACCCCGGTGTTCGACGGTGCCACCGAAGCGGAAATCAAGCGCATGCTGGAACTGGCCGACCTGCCGAGCAGTGGCCAGACCCAGCTGTACGACGGCCGCACCGGTGAAGCGTTCGATCGCCACACCACCGTCGGTTACATGCACTACCTGAAGCTGAACCACCTGGTCGACGACAAGATGCACGCCCGTTCGACCGGTCCGTACTCGCTCGTCACCCAGCAGCCGCTGGGCGGCAAGGCGCAGTTCGGCGGCCAGCGCTTCGGTGAAATGGAAGTCTGGGCGCTGGAAGCCTACGGCGCGGCCTACACCCTGCAGGAAATGCTGACGGTGAAGTCCGATGACGTGCAGGGCCGCAACCAGATGTACAAGAACATCGTCGACGGTGAGCACGAGATGGTCGCGGGCATGCCGGAATCCTTCAACGTGCTCGTGAAGGAAATCCGCTCGCTGGCCATCAACATGGAACTGGAAGACAACTGATCCATGCCGGCGCGGCGGTCAACGCCGCCGCGCCGCTGGCAGTGAACTGAAAGCCCATCGACACAGCATTCCTCCTTCTGGAGAACACCATGAAAGACCTGCTCAACCTCTTCAACCAGCAGCGCCAGACGCTGGACTTCGACGCGATCAAGATCGCGCTGGCTTCGCCGGACCTGATCCGTTCGTGGTCCTTCGGCGAAGTGAAGAAGCCGGAAACCATCAACTACCGTACCTTCAAGCCGGAACGCGACGGCCTGTTCTGCGCCGCCATCTTCGGCCCGGTGAAGGACTACGAGTGCCTGTGCGGCAAGTACAAGCGCATGAAGCACCGCGGCGTGGTCTGCGAAAAGTGCGGTACCGAAGTGACCCTGGCCAAGGTGCGCCGCGAGCGCATGGGCCACATCGACCTGGCCTCGCCGGTCGCGCACATCTGGTTCCTCAAGTCGCTGCCGTCGCGCATCGGCCTGATGCTGGACATGACCCTGCGCGACATCGAACGCGTGCTGTACTTCGAAGCCTACGTGGTGACCGAGCCGGGCCTGACTGCCCTGGAGCGCCGCCAGCTGCTGACCGAGGAACAGTACCTGCAGGCCCGCCAGGAGCACGGTGACGACTTCGACGCCGCGATGGGCGCCGAGGCCGTGTACGAACTGCTGCGCACGATCGACCTGCAGTCGGAAATGACCCGCCTGCGCGAGGAAATCGCCGCTACCGGTTCGGAAACCAAGCTCAAGCGCCTCACCAAGCGCATCAAGCTGATCGAAGCCTTCCTGGAATCGGGCAACCGTCCGGAATGGATGGTCATGACCGTGCTGCCGGTGCTGCCGCCGGACCTGCGTCCGCTGGTCCCGCTGGATGGCGGCCGCTTCGCGACCTCCGACCTGAACGACCTGTACCGCCGCGTCATCAACCGCAACAACCGCCTGCGCCGCCTGCTCGAACTGAGCGCGCCGGACATCATCGTGCGCAATGAAAAGCGCATGCTGCAGGAGTCGGTCGATGCACTGCTGGACAACGGCCGTCGTGGCCGTGCCATCACCGGCACCAACAAGCGCCCGCTGAAGTCGCTGGCCGACATGATCAAGGGCAAGCAGGGTCGCTTCCGCCAGAACCTGCTCGGCAAGCGCGTCGACTACTCGGGCCGTTCGGTCATCGTGGTCGGCCCGTACCTGCGCCTGCACCAGTGCGGCCTGCCGAAGAAGATGGCGCTCGAGCTGTTCAAGCCGTTCGTCTTCGCCAAGCTGCAGCGTCGTGGCCTGGCCACCACCATCAAGGCCGCCAAGAAGCTGGTCGAGCGCGAAGAAGCCGAAGTCTGGGACATCCTGGAAGAGGTCATCCGCGAGCATCCGGTGATGCTGAACCGTGCGCCGACCCTGCACCGTCTGGGCATCCAGGCGTTCGAGCCGGTGCTGATCGAAGGCAAGGCCATCCAGCTGCACCCGCTGGTCTGCACCGCGTTCAACGCCGACTTCGACGGTGACCAGATGGCCGTCCACGTGCCGCTTTCGCTGGAAGCCCAGCTGGAAGCGCGTGCGCTGATGATGTCGACCAACAACATCCTGTCGCCGGCCAACGGCGAGCCGATCATCGTGCCGTCGCAGGACGTCGTGCTGGGTCTGTACTACATGACCCGCTCGCTGGAAAACAAGAAGGGCGAGGGCATGGCCTTCGCCAACATCGCCGAAGTGAAGCGTGCCTACGACAACCGCGTGGTGGAACTGCACGCGCGCGTCAAGGTCCGCATCACCGAAGTGGTGACCGACGAAGACGGCAACAAGCAGAACAAGACCTCGATCGTGGACACCACGATCGGTCGCGCCCTGCTGGCTGAAATCCTGCCGGAAGGCCTGCCGTTCGCGCTGGCCAACACCGAGCTGACCAAGAAGAACATCAGCCGCCTGATCAACTCCAGCTACCGCCAGCTGGGCCTGAAGGACACGGTCGTGTTCGCCGACAAGCTGATGTACACCGGCTTCGCGTACGCGACCCGCGCCGGTGTCTCGATCGGCATCGACGACATGCTGATCCCGGACGAGAAGAAGGGCATCCTCACCGAGGCCGAAGCCGAAGTGCTGGAAATCCAGGAGCAGTACCAGTCGGGCCTGGTCACCGCCGGCGAGCGCTACAACAAGGTGGTCGACATCTGGTCGCGCACCAACGAGCGCATCGCCAAGGCGATGATGGACACCATCGGTACCGAGAAGGTGGTCAATGCCAAGGGTGAGACCATCGACCAGAAGTCGATGAACTCGCTGTACATCATGGCCGACTCCGGTGCGCGTGGTTCGCAGGCGCAGATCCGTCAGCTGGCCGGCATGCGTGGCCTGATGGCCCGCCCGGACGGCTCGATCATCGAGACGCCCATCAAGGCGAACTTCCGCGAAGGCCTGAACGTGCAGGAGTACTTCAACTCCACCCACGGTGCCCGTAAGGGTCTGGCCGATACCGCGCTGAAGACCGCGAACTCGGGTTACCTGACCCGTCGTCTGGTCGACGTGGCACAGGACGTGGTGATCACCGAGGTGGATTGCGGTACCACCGAAGGCCTGATCATGACCCCGATCGTGGAAGGCGGCGACGTGGTCGAGCCGCTGAAGGACCGCGTGCTGGGTCGCGTGGTTGCCGAGGACGTGTTCCTGCCGGGCAACGACGAAGATCCGATCGTCACCCGCAACACCCTGCTGGACGAAGCCTGGGTTGCCAAGCTGGAAGATGCCGGCGTGCAGACCATCAAGGTCCGCTCGACCATCTCCTGCGAATCGGCCTTCGGCGTCTGCTCGCGCTGCTACGGCCGCGACCTGGCCCGTGGCCACCTGGTCAACATCGGTGAAGCGGTCGGCGTCATCGCCGCCCAGTCCATCGGTGAGCCGGGTACCCAGCTGACCATGCGTACGTTCCACATCGGTGGTGCGGCGTCGCGAGCTGCTGCGGTCGACAACATCACCGTCAAGACCACCGGCTCGGTCAAGTTCAGCAACCTCAAGTCGGTCGAGCATGCCAACGGCTCGCTGGTGGCAGTGTCGCGCTCGGGCGAAATCTCGGTGCTCGATGCCCACGGCCGTGAGCGTGAACGTTACAAGCTGCCGTACGGTGCGACCATCACGTCCAAGGACGGTGATGCGATCAAGGCTGGCCAGACCGTGGCCAACTGGGATCCGCATAACCACCCGATCGTGTCGGAAGTGGCCGGTTTCATCCGCTTCATCGACTTCGTCGACGGCATCACCGTCATCGAGAAGACCGACGAACTGACCGGCCTGGCGTCGCGCGAAATCACCGATCCGAAGCGTCGTGGTACCCAGGCCAAGGACCTGCGCCCGATCGTGCGCATCGTCGACGCCAAGGGCAACGACCTGTCGATTCCGGGCACCGACCTGCCGGCGCAGTACCTGCTGCCGCCGCGCTCGATCGTCAACCTGCAGGACGGCGCTGCCGTCGGCGTGGGTGACGTGGTCGCCAAGATCCCGCAGGAAGCGTCGAAGACCCGCGACATCACCGGTGGTCTGCCGCGCGTGGCCGATCTGTTCGAAGCGCGCAAGCCGAAGGATCCGGCGGTGCTGGCCGAGCGTTCGGGCATCATCAGCTTCGGCAAGGACACCAAGGGCAAGCAGCGCCTGATCATCAAGGACACCGATGGTTCGGAGCACGAAGAGCTGATCCCGAAGTACCGCCAGGTCATCGTGTTCGAAGGCGAGCATGTGACCAAGGGTGAAACCATCGTGGACGGCGAGCCGAGCCCGCAGGACATCCTGCGCCTGCTGGGTGTCGAACCGCTGGCCGCCTACCTGGTGAAGGAAATCCAGGACGTGTACCGCCTGCAGGGCGTGAAGATCAACGACAAGCACATCGAGGTGATCACCCGCCAGATGCTGCGCAAGGTCGAGATCACCGACCAGGGCAGCAGCAAGTTCCTGAACGGCGAACAGGTGGAGCGCCAGCGCGTTATCGAGGAGAATGCCCGCCTTGCAGCCCGCAATGAGCTGCCGGCGCACTTCGATCCGGTCCTGCTGGGTATCACCAAGGCCTCGCTGGCGACCGAATCGTTCATCTCGGCCGCGTCGTTCCAGGAAACCACCCGCGTGCTGACCGAAGCGGCCGTCCGCGGCACCTCGGACAACCTGCGCGGCCTGAAGGAAAACGTCATCGTGGGTCGCCTGATTCCGGCCGGTACCGGCCTGGCGTACCACAGCAACCGCCGCCGCGGCGCCTCCGGCCTTACCGAGTCGGAAATGCAGACCCTGGCCGGCACTCCGGCTGCGGTCGAGGCCGCGGCGGTTGAAGCCGAAGCTGAACAGGCCTCGGGCGAAGAATGATGCATCCGGTCCGGCCGCAAGGCCGGACCACCCGGGCGGTAGAGTCGACTGTTGGTCGACTGCCATCGAGAGTCGGCTAACAGTCGACTCTACCGGCGCAGGGCAGGGTGGACCTCGCGGTTCACCCCGCCAACCTGAACGGGGTACATGGAGGCCCCCCAGTAACGTTCCGGGATCAGGAGCGGGCTTGACAGGAGGCGTTTGACTGCTTTCCTGGCAGGTTGCTACAATCGTCTGTCTCAGCAGGCCAGAATTTTGGCCTGCTTTAACATTTCCGCATCTCTGGCCGGATTTTCCGGCCACCAATCAGAAGAACCTACTGATGGCGACGATCAACCAGCTGGTCCGCAAGCCGCGGCAAGCGACCACCTACAAGAGTGCCTCGCCGGCGCTCGACAAGTGCCCGCAGCGCCGTGGCGTCTGCACCCGTGTCTACACCACCACTCCGAAGAAGCCGAACTCGGCTCTGCGCAAGGTTGCCAAGGTCCGCCTGACCAACCAGGAAGAAGTGATTTCCTACATCGGTGGTGAAGGCCACAACCTGCAGGAGCACTCCGTGGTCCTGATCCGCGGCGGTCGCGTCAAGGACCTGCCGGGTGTGCGTTACCACACCGTTCGTGGCTCGCTCGACGCCGCCGGCGTTGCCAAGCGTCGCCAGGCCCGTTCCAAGTACGGCGCCAAGCGTCCGAAGGCATAAGGAGAGAGCACAATGTCGCGTAAGGGTAATACTCCGCAGCGTTCCGTCCTGCCCGATCCGAAGCACGGAAGCGAAACCATCGCCCGTTTCATCAACATGGTCATGCAGAGCGGCAAGAAGTCCGTCGCCGAGAAGATCGTGTACGGCGCCATGGACGTGATCACCGAGAAGAACAGCAGCGCCAACGCCATTGAACTGGTGCAGAAGGCTCTGGACAACGTCGCTCCGGCGGTCGAAGTCAAGTCGCGCCGCGTCGGTGGTGCCACCTACCAGGTGCCGGTCGAAGTGCGTTCGTCGCGCAAGATGGCCCTGGCCATGCGCTGGCTGATCGACTCCGCGCGCAAGCGCGGCGAGAACACCATGCCGAAGAAGCTGGCTGCTGAACTGATCGACGCCTCGGAAAACCGTGGCGGCGCCATCAAGAAGCGCGAAGAAACCCACCGCATGGCCGAAGCCAACAAGGCATTCGCCCACTACCGCTGGTGAGTTTGACGGCCTTGTAAAACAGGCAGGGCAGCACCACTTCGGTGCGTGCTGCCTCGCGGTCCCAGAAAGACTGCGCCAATCCGAAGGCCGCCGAAAGGCGGCGTTCGGCCATCCGAAATCCAAGAAATCTGAGAGGCTCCCGTGGCCCGTTCCACTCCCATCGAGCGTTACCGTAACTTCGGCATCATGGCTCACATCGATGCCGGCAAGACCACCACGTCCGAGCGCATCCTGTTCTACACCGGCAAGAGCCACAAGATCGGTGAAGTGCACGACGGCGCCGCCACCATGGACTGGATGGAGCAGGAGCAGGAGCGTGGCATCACGATCCAGTCCGCTGCCACCACCGCGTTCTGGAAGGGCATGGACAAGTCCCTGCCGGAGCACCGCTTCAACATCATCGACACCCCGGGGCACGTCGACTTCACCATCGAAGTGGAGCGCTCGCTGCGCGTGCTCGACGGTGCCGTCTTCGTCCTGTGCGCCGTCGGTGGCGTGCAGCCGCAGTCGGAAACCGTGTGGCGCCAGGCCAACAAGTACCACGTGCCGCGCATCGCGTTCGTCAACAAGATGGACCGCACCGGTGCCAACTTCCAGAAGGTCGTCGGCCAGCTGAAGGCCAAGCTGGGCGCGGTTGCCGTGCCGATGCAGCTGCCGATCGGCGCTGAAGACAACTTCAAGGGCGTTGTCGACCTGCTGAAGATGAAGGCCATCCACTGGGATGAAGCCTCGCAGGGCATGAAGTTCGAGTACAGCGACATCCCGGCCGATCTGCAGGCGGCTGCGGAAGAAGCTCGCCAGTTCATGGTCGAGACCGCTGCCGAAGCCAGCGAAGAGCTGATGGAAAAGTACCTGGGCGGCGAAGAGCTGGCCGAGGCCGAAATCATCAACGCGCTGCGTACCCGTACCCTGGCCACCGAGATCGTGCCGATGTACTGCGGCTCGGCCTTCAAGAACAAGGGCGTGCAGGCCATGCTGGACGGTGTGATCCAGCTGCTGCCGTCGCCGGTCGACGTGCCGGACGTGAAGGGCGTGGACGTTGACGACGACACCGTCGAAATGACCCGCAAGTCGGACGACAAGGCGCCGTTCTCGTCGCTGGCCTTCAAGATCATCACCGACCCGTTCGTCGGCGCGCTGACCTTCTTCCGTGTCTACTCGGGCACCCTGAACGGTGGCGACACCGTGCTGAACTCGGTGAAGGGCAAGAAGGAGCGCATCGGCCGCATCCTGCAGATGCACTCGAACAACCGCGAGGAAATCAAGGAAGTTCTGGCTGGTGACATCGCTGCTGCCGTGGGCCTGAAGGACACCACCACCGGTGACACCCTGTGCGCCGTGGATGCGCCGATCATCCTGGAGCGCATGACGTTCCCGGAGCCGGTGATCTCGATGGCCGTCGAGCCGAAGACCAAGTCGGACCAGGAAAAGATGGGTCTGGCGCTGGGTCGCCTGGCGCAGGAAGATCCGTCGTTCCGCGTCAAGACCGACGAAGAATCCGGCCAGACCATCATCTCGGGCATGGGCGAGCTGCACCTGGACATCATCGTCGACCGCCTGAAGCGCGAGTTCAACGTTGAAGCCAACGTCGGCGCGCCGCAGGTGGCCTACCGCGAAACCATCACCCTGGCTGACGTCAAGTCGGACTACAAGCACGCCAAGCAGTCCGGTGGTAAGGGTCAGTACGGTCACGTCGTGATCGAGCTGTCGCCGATCACCGCTGAAGATCGTGCCGATCCGAAGATCGCTCCGATGATCAAGGACGATTTCCTGTTCATCAACGACATCACCGGCGGCGTGATCCCGAAGGAATTCATTCCGTCGGTTGAAAAGGGCCTGCGCGAAACCATCACCAGCGGCCCGCTGGCTGGCTTCCCGGTCGTGGACGTCAAGGTGAAGCTGGTGTTCGGTTCGTACCACGACGTCGACTCCTCGGAAATGGCGTTCAAGCTGGCTTCGTCGATGGCCTTCAAGCAGGGCTTCGCCAAGGCCAAGCCGGTGCTGCTGGAGCCGATCATGAAGGTCGAGATCGTGACCCCGGAGGATTACCAGGGTGACGTGATGGGCGACGTCAGCCGTCGTCGCGGCGTGCTGCAGGGTTCCGACACCACCGGTGACGGTTCGGCCAGCATCATCAACGCGATGATCCCGCTGGGTGAAATGTTCGGCTACGCCACTGCTCTGCGTTCGCAGACCCAGGGCCGCGCCACCTTCACCATGGAATTCGATCACTACGAGCCGGCTCCGACCAACATCGCCGAAGCCGTCATGAAGAAGGGCTGAGCCTCGCTCAGCCTCTCTTGAAACCATTTACGAACAATCAAGGTATAGAACAATGGCAAAGGGTAAGTTCGAGCGCACCAAGCCGCACGTCAACGTCGGCACCATCGGTCACGTCGACCACGGCAAGACCACGCTGACCGCTGCACTGACCAAGATCGGTGCCGAGCGCTTCGGTGGCGAGTTCAAGGATTACTCCTCGATCGACGCCGCTCCGGAAGAAAAGGCGCGTGGCATCACGATCTCGACCGCGCACGTCGAATACGAATCCCCGATCCGTCACTACGCCCACGTTGACTGCCCGGGCCACGCCGACTACGTCAAGAACATGATCACCGGTGCCGCCCAGATGGACGGCGCGATCCTGGTGTGCTCG
>NZ_JCAFRY010000033.1:0-24191 GCF_059368675.1 Stenotrophomonas sp. YJH_SMC_120 | reverse complement strand
GGCGGACAAGAAGTTCTCGACTAAACGGCGTCAAACGGGCATTTTTATGGTGGTTCATCCGGGCTCTTTGGGGACTGGATAGGTGTGGTAACCACCATTTTCCAAAGATGCCCCGGATGAACAACCTACCGAGAGATCACAGTTAGTCGACTGCTTTTCGTTCGGAGCGGGCAGAAACCGCGCTGCGCGCGATAGTCGACCAACAGTCGACTCTACCCGGGGCGATCCTGGCAACGGCCTGGAACCTGATCCAGCGCGCGATATACCCGCTCCGCCGCATCGAACACATTGCCCGGTGCGAACTGCTCCCCCAGGTAGTGCAATGACTGCCGGCGCAACTGCGGCGATCGGTCCTCTCCGTCGCTGCCGAGCAGCACCTGCTGGAACTCGATCAGGTCCTGCAGAATGCGCCAGTGCCGGCACCAGGCGATCCAGCGTGGGTCACCGCGGTCGCTGCCGTAGCCCTCCTCGAACCCCAGTGGATTCTCGCGACCCCAGCGCCCGCCAACAGCGGCACCGATGAACATCAGGTCACGCTCGCGTGGGGCCAGCGACAGACCATCCCAATCGATCAGGTGCAGGCCCCCGTCATTGCCCATCAGCAGGTTGCCGGCATGCAGATCGGTGTGGCACAGATGCAGGTCTACCGGCGCGTCCTGCAACGCCGCGAGCAGCTCCCGTGCCTGCGCATGCAACGCCGCGATGCGCGCATGCTGCTGGTCCCATACCGAAACGAATGCGCGACCCAGCCCGTCCTTCGCAGCCGCCAGTCCCTCGCCGGCCAGCCATTGCCCGACGGTCTCCAGCGCCGCGGTTTCCAGCCGTACGATCGGCAGTGCCTGCTGCAGTTCCGCTGGCAACTGCGCGCCATGCAGGCGCCGCAGCACCTCCCCCAGCCGTTTCCACTGCGTGCGGCTCAACGCCGCCTCGAACCCGGACTGGCCTTCCACATACGGGAACAGGGTGAACTGCAATCCCCAGCGCTGCACAGACGCACCACCGGTCAACGCCGGCCACGGCGCGACGATCTCATCGATACCCAGCGTGCCGCGCATCCAATGCAGGCTGTCCCACACCGCTGGGGCGACCTGGTAGGTACGGCATTTCAACCACCACTGCCCGTGCCGCGCATCGACGCGATACACGCTGGCATTGGCGTCGGCGCCCACCGGGCGTGGCACCACGGCGGTGGGGGTGATGCCATAGGATTGTTGCAGGACTTCGCCGAGATGCTGCGCCGAAGCGAATGACATGGATGCAAGCAGAAAGTGTTACCTGCCACCACTATCGCAGATGCGTTCGCCGCGGCACAGACATGTCCGTCACAACATCGCTTCAGCACGACCAGGGAACTAGCCTGCGATGCGCCGCATCACCGTCTCCAGCGGGCCGCGTGCGAACTGCCACGACCATAGCCAGGCCGCGCCTGTCGCCAGCATCAGGAACAACAGCGCCCACAACAGCACCGACGCAAGCGAAGCACGCCCATCAAGCAGGCCAAGGCTTTCCAGTGTTCCCATGCCCAGCAGGATGTGGCCGACATAGAGCGTGAGGGTCATGCGCCCTGCCGCCGTGAACGGCTCCAGCCAGTCGCCCGGATGTACCCGTGCCAGCCACAGGCAGGCGGCGATGACACTGCAGGCCGCACCCGCACCCGTAAGCACATAAGCCGGTCCCGGCGGCATCGGCTGCGTTCCCAGCCACACCTGCAAGGGCGTTCCCTGCGCAAGCTGCTGCACGCCCTGGCCGGCACCGATCAACAGCACGCCCAGCACCAGCAGTGCACGCTGCACCCGCGGTTGCGACAACTGCAGCCGCGCCAGCAACATGCCCAGCAGGAAGAAGCACAGCCAGGGCAGCAGCGGATGGAAGCCATTGAACAGCAGGTTGCGCGCGGCACCTGGCCATTGCCAGAGGCCGGCGTACTCCAGCGTCTGCCAGTTCCAGCCTTCGCTGTAGTTCCAGTGCAGCAGCGCCCAGAACGAACAGGCGGCAATGGCCACGATGCTGGCCAGCAGCACGCGCGGCGAGGCACGCAGCCAAAGCACCGCCAGCGCGAAATACACCGCGTAGTAGTGCAGGATGTCGGCCGGGAACAGGGTCAGGTTGAGCAGGCCCAGCACCATCAGGAACAGCGCGCGCCTCCAGGTCTGCACGCTGGCCGGCCACCATTGCTGCCGCTGCGTAGCCAGCACCAGGCCAAGACCGGCCAGGGTGACGAAGGTCGCCGACGCCTTGCCTTCCAGCAGATGGAAGAATCCTGCCAACCAACCCTCACCCTCTGCCGGCACGGCCATCGCCAGGCGGAAGTTGACCAGCACCATGCCGGCCAAGGCGAGGTAGCGGGCCAGATCAAGGCCGTGCAAGCGCCGGTCAATGGCGCTCATGCGCGTGCCCCGAGCAGCAGCGCGAGCAGGCCAAGATCCAGCGATGCCCCATCGGTGCCATCGGCTTCGCCCAGCCCCCGACGCAGTGCATCGCTTTCGATGGCATCCAGCAGCACCTGCGCCTGCAGTGCCGCTGCCAGCACGGGACGCCGCCGCTCGCGCTGAGCCAACTGCTGCAGGGCTTCGGCCAGCGTCGCCTGCAATTGCCTGCGATTGGCCGCGAAGGCCTCGGCCACGGCCGGATTGCGTGCGCTCTCGGCCAGCACTTCGACGGCAAGCGTCGCCCATTCCGGCTGGCGGCACAGTGCGTGGAAGTCCTGAAGGAAAACCAGTACCTGTGCACGCTCGCCGGCCAGTCGCTGCAGCAAAGGTGCCAGTTCTTCGCTCTCTGCCACCGCCACGGCAAGGATGATCGCTTCCTTGCCCGGGAAGTGGTTGTAGAGATTGCCCAGGCTGACGCCGGCCGCCTGCGCGATGTCACGCATGCTGGTCTGGTGGAATCCCCTGACGAGGAAGCACTGCAGGGCGGCCTGCAGGATCTGCGCGATGCGTTGCTCGTTGCGGTCGGTTCGGCTCATGGTGCAGATAGTGAACGAACGTTCGTCCATTTAAAAGATAGGCCTCAGATCATCGCCGGGCTTCGTTCAGCCAACCTTGACCTCAACTGCGGTTGAGGCCCGATGCTGCGCGCCCTGCCCCGTCCTCTCCCGGAGTTCCTGCATGCCACGGATGATCGCCACCCTGCTCGACAGCCGCGTGCTGTGGTTCCTCGCCCGACTGCTGCTGGCCGTGGTGTTCCTGTCCTCGGGTCTGGCCAAGCTGCTGGCGTGGGATAACAGCGTGGCCGAAATGCAGGCGGCCGGGCTGCACCCGCCTGTACTGTTCAACATCGCCAGTGCCGTGGTGCTGCTGGGCGGCTCACTGTGCCTGCTGTTTGATCGCCTGCTGTGGCTGGGCAGCGGTGCACTTGCGGTGTTCATGCTGTTGACCATCGTCATCGTGCACACCTTCTGGGCCAAGCAAGGTGCGGAACAAAAACTGGCCCTGTTCTTCGCGCTGGAACACCTGAGCGTGGTGGGTGGCCTGATCTGCGCAGCCATCGCCAGCCGTGCGCGGTCTCAGAAAAACTCGTCAAGCAACCGATAGAATGCAAGCCGCCGCTCATCAGGGACCGCACCGTAGCGCTGGAACAGCGTGGCGACACAGCGGCTCTCCCCGAAATTGTGGACCAGGCTGCGCGCGGCCAGGGCCAGGTCCTGATAGCGGTCGGCCACGCCCAACCGGCCACAATCGATGAAGCCAGTGAACCGCCCATCGGTCACCATCAGGTTGGGCAGGCAGGCATCGCCATGACTGACCACCAGGTCTTCATGAGCGGGCCGGGTAGCGCGCAGCTCGGCGAAAACCTGCTGCGGGCTCTGGCCCAGCCGCTCGTCGTCGAAGTCATCGGCATCGACCAGCCCCGCCTCGACGCGTGCCTGTGCGGCCTGCAGGCGCGATGCCAACTGCTGGTCGAACGGGCAGTTGGCTACAGGCACGGCATGCAGGCCACGCAGTGCGTCAGCCAGCAGTTCTGCCACCCGTCTCGGCGCGAGCTCCGGCGAGGAGGCCAAGTCGCGGCCGGGCAACGCGCTCATCAACAACCAGCGCCGACCGCCCTCCTCGGTCGTGGCAATCACCGTCGGCGCCGACTGCCCCTGCGCCTGCAGCCAACGCAGCCGGGCGATCTCATCACCCAGTTCACTGAAGGCATCGATCACTTCCGATTTCAGGAAGGCGTCGGTCTGCCCGGGACGATGCACCCGCGCGACATCCGCGCGCGACACGCCGATCGACTGCCGCTCGATGTGCGCATCGGCCAACGCTTCCTGCCATGCCCGCGGCAGCCGCAGGCCATCAGTGAAGGGATTGGGTGCTCCCATGCCGGGATGTTCCTGTTGCTGTGGACCCTACGGATTCTCGCCGCTCCCGAGGCACAACGCCCAGCAGAGCGCACAATGGGAGGCCTGACCAAACTGACCCGGCTGTCAGTGGTCAGTGCATCCCAGCACCTGCAGCAGCTGCGACGACTACTACCACAGTACCGTTGCCAGCTCGACAACATCGCCTCGATCATTACCGCTGAACGCACCAACCTGCGTGCGTTCGCCGACTGGGACACCGTTCTGGCAGTCGATTGAGACTGCCGCAGTACAACAAGGAAGCAACATGAAATTGATGGTCATCGGCGCCAGCAGGGGCCTGGGTCGGGCATTCGTTGAAGGTCTGTGCCAGCCCGGCGACACCGTCGTCGGTGTCTCGCGCACTCGCCCGCGCGACATCGCCTGCCCCGAAGGCGTCGCACTGCAATGGATCGAAGCCGATCTGTCCCAGCCTGCTGTCGCTGCCAATCACATCGCAGCGCAGGCGCCCGCTGATCTGGATGTGCTGATCCACAACCTGGGCATCTGGGAAGAGAAGGCCTTCAGCGACGAGTACGCCTTTCTCGACGAAAGCGATGCCGCGCTCACCCAGCTGGTTGACGTCAACATCACCGCCACGCTCGTGTTGCTTCAGCGCCTGCTGCCGCGCGTTCTGGGCGCACCGCGCCCACAGCTGGTACTGACCGGCTCGACCTCGGCCCTGCCACGCAGCGGGCGCCCGGAAGTCGCCTTCGGTGCCTCGAAGTTCGCACTCAACGGCATCGCCGATGCCCTGCGCGAAGGCTTCCGTGACCGCCGCCTGGCCGTGACCAGCCTGCAGCTGGGTTACCTCAATACCGACGATGCACTGTCGGTTCCCGTGGCAGCGGCGGCAGCGCGCGGCGATGGCGAACTGGTGCCGGTGCACGACGTGGTGACCTTGGTGCGTGCGCTGCTGCAGCTGTCGCCGTCCGGCTTCGTACGTGAACTGGTACTGCCCGCCATCGCCGACCCGCGCTACTGACCCCCAGGGGCAGCGCAGGGCACTCGCGGTGGCCGCACAGGCGGCCGTGGTTTACCCTGCTCCTCACTGGCCGTCGGTCACAGGCGGGAACCTGCTATGGATGCGCTTTCACGGGTTGCGGCCCAGGTCCTGGACAGCGCCCTGCCCAGCCTGCCGCTTTACCTGCTGCAGGCCACGGCGGTGATCGGCATGATCGGCGTGCTGCTGATCGCCACCCGTCGCGCCGGCCGCGCCATCGAAGGCCGCCGCCTGTACGTAGGCGTAGCGCTGGGCCTGATCTACCTGTTCAACTCGTGGTTCGTGGCCCGCTATACGCAAGGGGTGGTCAAGCTCCATCTGGGCTTCGACATCCTGCTGGTCAGTGGCCTGCTTGGCGGCTGGCGCGGCGGCCTGGCCTGCCTCGGCGCCAGCCTGCTGGCCCGCTACCAGTTCGCAGGCACGCTGTACTTCCTGCCTGCTGGCCTTGAGGCCGCACTGCAGATGTTGGCAGGCGTCTGGCTGCGCAGGCGCCTGCACCCGCGCATGCTCAATGAACTCTCGCTGCGCATGATCCTGCAGGCCTGGGGCGTACGCATCGCCGTCACCGCGTTCGGCTTGGCCCTGGGCGTGGCGATCATCGGCGCCGAGCTGCTGCCGGTGGAAGAGCTGGCGATCCAGCGCCTGCTGGCGCTGCCGCTGTCACTGCTGATGCTGGGCGCGGTGTTCGCACTGGTCTACAACGATGCGCAGATCGACGTGCAGCGCCAACGCGAACAGGCCTGGCTGCGTATCGATCCGATCAGTGGCCTGCCCAACATGCGCGCGCTCGGCGAACGCCTGCAGCACTTCTGGCGCGACAACGACGGCATTGGCAAGGCCTGCCTGATCGTGGCCGAGATGGGCAACCTGCGCGATCTGCGCCTGCGCTATGGTCCTCTGCAGGACAACGGCCTGTGGCAGCGCGACACCGCCGACGAGGTGCATCGGTTGCTGCCCGCGCTGCCGACCGGACAGCTGGAGATCCATCAGTTCGGCGACGCCGCGCTGGCGATCCTGGTACGCGACCTGACCCTGCCCGAACTGCGCACGCAACCACAGATCACCGAGCTGGCCAGCAACCTGGCTGACCGGGTCGGCCGTGACTGGCCGGGCTTCCGCCCGTTGTTCCGCTGCGCGGTGGTGGAGCTCAAGCCCCCAACCCCTGAAGACGACGGCCACCTGCCGTTCCGCGCGATCACCCTGGCGCTCAGCGCGATCGAATCGGGCGTGGTGTTCTTTGATGACCCGATCCAGCGCGACAGCGAGATCGACGCCCTGATCGAGAGCTCACTCGAACGCTGGTTGCAGCAGGGGGATGCGCCGCTGTGCTACCAGCCCAAGCATCGCCTGCAGGATCGCCGGCTGGTCGGCGCCGAAGCACTGCTGCGCATGCGCGATACCGAGGGCAGGATGATCGCACCGATGCGGGTGATCTCCCTGCTGCGTCGGCATGGGCGGTTGGCCGAACTGGAATGGGCCACGCTGCAGTCGGCCATCCACTTCCTGCAGCAGTGCCGACGCGATGGCTGGCAGCTGAAGATCGCCGTGAACGTTTCGGCCGAGTCACTGCGCCTGCCCGACTTCGGCCTGCGCCTGCAGGAACTGCTGCAGCTGCACGATGTGCCTGGCGTGATGTTGCGCCTGGAGATCGTCGAATGGACCGAGATCGTCGAGCGCGACGTGGTCGATGCCAACATCGCACAGCTGCTGGCGGCGGAGGTCACCCTGTCGCTGGATGATTTCGGCGCCGGCTATTCAACTCTGATCCTGCTCTCGCAGCTGGCCATCGCCGAGGTCAAGATCGAACAGGCGCTGATCGCCACACTGTCCGACGCCAAGTCGCAGTCGATCGTGCGCTTCATCGTCGAGGTTGCGCACCGCTGCGGCGCGATCGTGGTGGCCGAAGGTACCGAAACCCTGGCGCAGGAACAACAACTGCGCGCACTGGGCGTGGATGTCGGCCAAGGCTATCTGTACTCGGCGGCGCTGCCGGCCGACGAGTTCCGCCGCTTCGCCGCCAGCTAGACCGCGTAGAAACCGAGGAACATCGCCACCGCCGATTCGGCCACGCGTGCACGCTCCTGTGCGTTCAACGGCGCCTGCCCCATCGTAACTTGGGGCCAGAACGCAAAGCTCTTCACCAGCCCGTGCAGCTGGTGGCCAGCAAATTCCGGATCGACCTCGCGCAACCTGCCATCGGCGATGGCCGCGCGGATCCATGCACTCTCGCCGCTTTCCTTTTCACCCATGCGGCAGACGATGGCCTGCGCACGCTCCGGTGAGTGGATGATCTCGGCCATCGCCACCCGCGCCAGGTCGATGAAGTTGGCATCGCTGAGCAATTCCAGCTTCTGCCCCAGCAACTGCAGCAACTGCGCCTGCAGCGGCTGGTCGGCGCGGTAAGGCAATGTGTCGCTGGCCACGCTGCGCTCCCACAGCTCCTCGAGGATCATCGAGAACAGCGCTTCCTTGCTCGGGAAGTGGTTGTAGACGGTGCGCTTGGAGACGCCGGCCGCCTCGGCAATGCGGTCCATGCTGGTCGCCTCGTAGCCCGCCGCACGGAACTCCTCCACCGCCGCGCGCACGATGGCTTCGCGTTTGCGGTCGGTCAGGCGTTGCGGGGCACGGGGCATGGCGGGAACCGGATAACTGAACGGATGCCTCCATTTTACACTCAGCAGTGTACTTTTGGAAAACCCGAAACTACACTGTGCAGTGTACTCAGCGGACGTCACCCATGAAGCGCCTGCTCCTTGTCCTCCTGCTTGGAATCCTCGCCGTGACCGGCTACACCTTCTGCAAGTCCTGGTCCCTCCCCGACTTCCCCGAGTCGCCGCAGTACCGTGATGGCAAGTTCCGCAATGCCCTGCCCCGTCCAGCGATGGGCCTGCGCGACGGCCTGGAGATCTGGTGGACGTTCCTCTTCAACAAACCCAAGGGCACCGTGCCCGCGCACCCGATTCCAGTGCAGCCGCTGGACCGCGCCACACTGGATGCTGCACCGGACCGCAGCCTGTTCCGGCTGGGGCACTCCACGATCCTGCTGAAGCTGCGCGGCCAGTACTGGCTGACCGACCCGGTGTTCTCCGAGCGCGCCTCGCCGGTGCAGTGGATGGGCCCGGCCCGCTTCCATGCGCCGCCGATCAACATCGACGATCTGCCGCCGATCGCCGGCGTGATCCTCTCGCACAACCACTACGACCACCTCGACCACGCAGCGGTGATGCAGCTGGCCGGCAAGACCGCGCGCTTCATTGCACCGCTCGGCGTCGGCGACCAGCTGATCGCCTGGGGCGTGGACGCCAGCAAGGTCGAACAGCTGGACTGGTGGCAATCGACCGAGGCCAATGGCCTGCGCCTGACCGCCACCCCGGGCCAGCATTTCTCCGGCCGCGGACTGGGCGACAGCGACCGCAGCCTGTGGGCCTCGTGGGTGATCCAGGACGGTGACTTCCGCATCTTCTTCAGCGGCGACACCGGCTACTTCGACGGCTTCAAGGCCATCGGCGAAAAGTATGGTCCGTTCGACCTGACCATGATCGAGACCGGCGCCTATGATCCGCGCTGGGCGTTCGTGCACATGCAGCCGGAACAGACGCTGCAGGCGCACCTGGACCTGCGCGGCAAGTGGCTGCTGCCGATCCACAATGGCACCTTCGATCTGGCACTGCACGAGTGGCAGCAGCCGTTCGAACGCATCACCGCGTTGGCCGCAGCGAAGAATGTGCCGGTGGCCACGCCGATGATGGGCGAAGCGCTCGACATGCAGGCGCCGCAGGCGGGCACGCGCTGGTGGGAGACGGTGGAGTTGTAACGCCTCGCTTTCCGGGTGGGTGCTGGCCGTGGCCCGCACTACACCTTTGGCTGCAACCTGCGCCCTTCGCGGGCCAGGTTGAGCTGCAACGCCGCGGTAGCAAGTTCCGCCATTTCCGAGGTGACTTTCCCACTGCCGCGCGCCTGCAGCCAGTCGAGGATGTCAGCCAGATGCCAGATCGACGTCGTCCCTTCGTGAACCGGTGAAGGAAACGACTGCGGGTTGGCCAGCATCAGCTTGCGCATGTTCTGGCGTGATACCCCCAACAGGTCCGCCACATCGGTCAGCCCCACCAGATCGGGGCTTACTTCGACCAGCTCGGCCCCCGGCACGGCACGCTGTACGTCGCCCAATGCCGACGCCAGGGCGGCACCGGCATTGTCAGCCTCACGACAGAATGCCAGCGCCATCCGGCCAGGTCGTCCGATGCCCAGCAGCGCATCATCGCAACCCGATTCCACAAGTCGCTGCTCCAGCATGCCGCCATCGTCGTACGCGTCCGGCAGGCGGTACTTCAGGGTGAAATTGAATTCCATCATCTGCCTATCTCGTTTCGGCTCGCACCGTTTCTCATTGCTCACGGCTGCAGTTCTCGACCACACGGCGCAGCACTCTGGCGTGATTGCAGGTGTTGCGTGGCGTGCTCCAGATGCTCGCGACGCAGAATTCCCCGCTCCGGCATTTGCTGTCGTTGTAGGGGCAGTACATCCGCCCCCACGCATGGCTGCCGCCCACCCGCAATCTCCAACCCCTCGCTTCCGCAAATCGCAATGCGGCTTCAATGTCCTTGTCGGGGTCACGCACACGAGACATCCGCCTTCTCCGAAGCCTGCACCTGTCCAACGAAGGTTGTCATATGACAACCCATACTGAACTCCTTGACCTTGACCCAAGCTAGCCCTTCCGAGGCGCGCGTCCAGAACCATAGCCGTCAACGCGGTCATGCCTCCGACACGCCGCGCACAGCCTGGCGCTATTGCAGCGCGTCATGTAACCGATTACATCCCTTGCTAGCGTAGCGTTCGCCCGATTCCGGTCGAACCTGCGAGGCTGTCCGTAATGACGTTGCGCGCCGAACGCTCCAAGGTCTCCCGCTCAGCTATCCCATGGCGATCTGCCATTGCCCTGCTGTTGGCCGCCCTGGCCTCCAGCGCACAGGCACAGACCCTCCCCCCGCGCAGCCAATGGCAGGCCAGCAGTTCCTCGCAGCAGGTGCCGGCGATGGCGATCGGCCACCTGATCGACGGCGACCCGAAGACCGTGACCGGCGGCGCCTTCAGCCCTGGGCACTGGTTCCAGATCGACCTGGGCGCGCCCACCCTGCTGGCCGGCGCGCGCCTCACCTGGGATGTCTCCAATCCGGAAGGCTATTCACTGCAGACCTCACTGGATGGCACGCAGTGGCAGACCGCGTACACGATGGCCGATTCACTGGGCGATGTGGAAACGCTGTACTTCGCGCCGCGGCAGGCGCGCTATCTGCGGCTGGCCAGCCCGCAGCGCACCTCCGACTGGGGCGTGTCGATCTTCGAGATGGAGCCTCTGGACAGCACGCTCAGCGCACGCATCAGCGGTATCGATGCAGCGCAGGCAGCAGCGCTCTGGCAAGGCGGCGGCACCGTTCCGATGCCGGCCGGGACAAATGGATCCCATGCGTTAGAGATCACGCTGCCGCAGGCTCAATCGACGGCTGGTCTGGTGGTCGACTGGGCTGATGGAAACCGCGGCCCTGCCCGATTGCAGGTTCAGGATGCACAGGGCCGGTGGCAGGACCTCGCGCACGATGCGCAGTCGGCCAGCCACCGCCAGAGCTGGTTGGCCGCCAATGCCGCACAGGCCGTGCGTGCATTCCGCCTGAGCGTGGATGGATCTGCACCAAAGGTGGCACGCCTGCGCCTGCTCGGCCCGAAAGCCGTGTTGACGCCAATGAAGCAGTACCAGATTGCCGCCAGTGGTGCGCAGCGCGCGTTGTTCCCGGCCTCGCTGCAGATGCAGCAGACTTACTGGACCGCCGTCGGCGTGCATGCCGGGCGACAGAAATCGATCTTCGACGAGTACGGCAACCTGGAAGCCTTCAAAGGGGCGCCGCTGGTGCAGCCGATCTGGCGCAGCGCCAATGGGAGCACTGCAGGTGCCGCCGGGCAGAACGTGCAGCATGCATTGCGGGACGGCTGGAAGCCGATGCCCTCCGCTACCTGGTCACCGCAACCCGGCCTGGAGCTGCGCAGTGAAGTGTTCGCCATCGAGCGCAACGGCCAGCCGGTGACCTTCCTGCGGCATCGCCTGCACAACACGGGCAGCGCCAGGATCGAAGGCACGCTCAGCCTGGTCGTGCGCCCGATGCAGATGAATCCGCCGTGGCAGAACGGCGGGCTGTCACCCATCCGCGATGTGGCGATCGATGGACAGGCCGTGCGCATCAATGGACGCACGCTGCTGCAGTCGCTCACGCCGGTGACTGCGTCCGGCGCGGCGCCGTTTGGCAGGGAGGGCGCAACGGAAATCACCGCGACCCTCGCTGCCGGCCAGCTGCCCTCCACGCAACAGGCGCGCGATGACCAGGGTCTTGCCTCGGCTGCGTTGAACTACCGTGTATCACTGGCACCGGGCGCCAGCGATGCCATCGTGGTCGCGTTCCCGCTGGGTACTGCCGCCGCCGATAGCAAGGGCGCACTGCCCGAGGCGCCTGCGCTTGATCTGGCCACGCTGCCCCGCGATGCCAATACGGCGTTCGATTCACTGGCCACGCAGGCGTCCGCGGACTGGCAGGCACGGCTGGGCCAGGTCGGCCTGCGCCTGCCCGATCCTTCGCTGGTGGACATGCTGCGCGCGCAGGCCGCCTACATGCTGATCAACCAGACCGGCCCGGCCATGCAGCCCGGGCCCCGCAACTACAACCGCTCCTTCATCCGCGACGGCATGGCCACCTCGGCGGTGCTGCTGCGCATGGGCGAAGCACGCGTCGCGCGCGACTACCTGGCCTGGTACAGCGAACACGGCGTGCATGCCAACGGCCTGGTCTCGCCGATCCTCAACGACGATGGCAGTGTCAACACCGGCTTTGGATCGGACATCGAGTACGACAGCCAGGGCCAGTACGTGACGCTGGTGGCCGATGTCGCGCGCCTCGATGGCGGGCCAGAAACAGTGCGCGCCTATCTGCCGAAAGTGAAAGCGGCGCTGCGCTTTCTGCAGGAACTGCGCGAGCGCACGCTGGTGCCCGGCTACAAGGCCGACCAGCCGGCACCGGAACGCTTCGCGGGCATCCTTGCGCCGTCGATCAGCCATGAGGGCTATCCGTCGCCCACCCACAGCTACTGGGATGACTACTGGGGCCTGAAGGGGTGGCACGATGGCGCGTGGCTGGCCGAGGCACTGGGCGACCACGAGACTGCTGCCTGGGCGCGCGAGCAATACAAGCTGCTCTACGACGCGCTGCACGCCTCTATCCAGGCGACGATGGCGTGGAAGGGCATCGACTTCATTCCCTCCTCGGCCGACCTGGGCGATGGCGATCCAACCGGCGTATCGATCGCACTGGACCCCACCGGTGCGCAGAGCGCGCTGCCCGCCGAGGCACTGCGGACCACCTTCGCGCGTTATCTGGAGGATGTGCGCAAGCGCAGCCAGCCCGATGCGCTGTACGCCTATACGCCGTATGAGATCCGCAACGTGCTGAGCTATGTGCACCTGGGCCAACCGCAGGTTGCCGATGAGCTGCTGCAGGGACTGCTGCATGATCGGCGCCCGCTTGAGTGGCAGGTACTGGCCGAGGTCGTGCACTCGCGGCTGCGTTTCCCCCGCTACCTGGGCGACATGCCGCATACCTGGATTGGTGCCGAGTACGGCCGCACGCTGTT
Source organism: Stenotrophomonas sp. YJH_SMC_120 (assembly GCF_059368675.1). Classification (NCBI taxonomy): domain Bacteria; kingdom Pseudomonadati; phylum Pseudomonadota; class Gammaproteobacteria; order Lysobacterales; family Lysobacteraceae; genus Stenotrophomonas; species Stenotrophomonas sp. YJH_SMC_120. Next base: position 11,187 of record NZ_JCAFRY010000033.1, on the reverse strand, counting down.
CGGCATGCTGATGCGCGAAGACGATGATGCGTTGTCATTGCTGCCGGGCACGCCGCCGTCGTGGGTGGCGGGCGATGGGTTGGCGGTGGAGCGGCTGCCGACCGCGTATGGCACGTTGCAGATGCAGGCGCGTCAGCGCGACGGCACGCTGACGGTCACGCTGGGCAAGGGGTTGCGCAGCGGGACGGCAGTGAAAGTCTGGTGGCCGGCGCGCACCATGCCGAAGACGGTGCGTGTGGATGGGCATAGCGTTTCCGACTTCGATGCCGAGGGTGTGCGGCTGGCGAAACCGTTCAAAACGCTGGAGGCGCGCTGGTAAAGCAGCCGAGCAAGGCTTGGCTCTACAAAGCGGGGGTCACCCGGGCCACGCCCGGTGTCATTGCAGCGTCGGCAATCCCGGCGGGTTGGTCTGCGACTGCGGCACGGCTTCCTCGGCCACGTTCCATCGCTTCAGCGCCTGCGCATAGGTACCACTGGCAATCTGCGTGTTCAGCGCCTGCGTCACCGCGTCAGCCAGGCCGCTGCCCTTGCGGGTGGTCACCGAGATCGCCGCAGCGTTCGGCCAGCCGCCGGGGAACAGGCCCACGCGCCGCACCTTGCCGTCGCGTGCCGAGTACGCGCCGGTGGCATTGGGCTCGAACGAGACATCGGCCCGCCCGGTGATCACCGCCAACCGGCCGACCACCGCGTCATCGAAGTACTGGTACTCCACCGGCTTCAAGCCGGCAGCGATGTTCTGCTGGTCCCACTGCCGCAGGATCTGGTCCTGGTTGGTGCTGGCACCGACCACCACCTTCAGCCCGGCAACATCGGCCGGCTTCTCAATCTTCTGGATCGGCCCATCAGTGCGCGTGTAGATGCCCAGCAGGTCGTAACGGTAGCTGGAGAAATCGAACTTCTTCTTTCGCTCCTCGGTGACCGTCACGTTCGACAGCACCGCATCGTACTTGCCCGATTCCAGCCCCAGCGGCCAGTCGGCCCACGCCACCGGCACGATCACCAGCTTCAGGCCCAGCGCATCGGCGATCAGGCGGGCGATGTCGGGCTCGATGCCGACTACGTCCTTGCTGTCGGCCCCATAATCGGCCAGAGGCAGCTGTCCCGGATGGGTCGCCACGGTGAACGTACCGGGGGTGACGAAGCGATAGTCGGCCGGGATCAACGCCTGCGCCTTCGGGTCAAACGTGCCCTTCAAGGCAACGGTGTTGCCGCTTGCCAGGCTGGTCGCGGCCACGGCGCCTGCATCCGGCCCCTGGCGTACGCGCGAATAGACAATGCCGGCGATGCCGATGACCAGCACGCCCACGATCAACAGGGTGCTGCGCGAGGGACGACGCGGTGCTGCAGGGCTCATGGTGTTCCTTCCGGGGTTACAGGGTCTTGGCCAGGAAATCGGCGGTGCGCTGTTGGCGCGGGCGTTCGAACAGCACCTCGGGCGTGCCCTGCTCGATCACCCGCCCTTGGTCCATCATCACCACGTGGTCGGCCACGCGGCGGGCGAAGCTCAGCTCATGGGTGACGATCACCAGCGTGGTGCCGGAGCGGGCCAGCTCCTCGATCACGCTCAGCACCTCGGCCACCAGTTCCGGGTCCAGCGCCGAGGTCGGTTCATCGAACAACAGCACCTTCGGCTGCAGGGCCAGCGCGCGGGCAATCGCGATGCGCTGCTGCTGGCCACCGGACAGCTGGCGCGGGAACGCATCGGCCTTGTCGGCCAGGCCGACCCGTTCCAGCAGCGTGCGCGCCTGTTGCTCGGCCTGCGGTCGCGGCACGCCGCGCACCGCGATCGGCGCCTCGATGATGTTCTCCAGCGCGGTCAGGTGCGGGAACAGGTTGAAGCCCTGGAACACCATGCCTACTTCCGCACGACGGCGACGGATCTCGCGCTCGGGCAGTTCGTACAGGGTGTCGCCATCGCGGCGGTAGCCGATCAGCTGGCCGCCCACGGTCACATAGCCGCTGTCGGCACGCTCCAGGTGGTTGATCAGCCGCAGCAACGTGGACTTGCCGGCGCCGGACGGGCCGATCAGAACCGTCACGCTTCCAGCGCGCAGGTCCAGGTTCATGTCGTCCAGCACCGGCAGATCGCCGAACATCTTGCCCACGCCATGCAGCGACACCGCAGCGCCCTCGCCCGCTTCAACCTGCGCGGCGATGCGCGGGCGATTGACTACGCGCGGTGCGGCATCACTGGATGTCCGCACCGGTGACGACACCCGCGACACCGAGCGCTCGCGCTGCAGTTGGCCGCGCGCGAAGCGTTGCTCCACGCGCCGCTGCAGCAGCGACAACACGGTCAGGATCACCAGGTACCAGACCGTGGCCACCATCAGCAATGGCACCACTTCCAGGTTGCGCCGGTAGATCACCTGCACGGTGTAGAACAGCTCAGGCAGCGCCAGCACGTAGACCACCGAGGTGCTCTTGGCCAGGCCAATCACATCGTTGAACGCGGCCGGCAGGATCGAACGCATTGCCTGCGGCAGGATGATGCGGCGCACCTGGCGACCGCGCGGCAGGCCGAGCGCGGCCGCAGCCTCGTACTGGCCGTGGTCGACCGAGAGGATGCCACCGCGGATCACCTCGGCCGAGAACGCGGCCTGGTTCAGGGTCAGGCCCAGCACCGCGGCGGTGAACACACCGATCAGCTGCGTGGTCGGGTACGAGAACAGGCTGATGCCGGTGAACGGCACGCCCAGCTCGATGGTGCTGTACAGATAGCCCAGGTTGTTCAGCAGCAGCAACAGCACCAGCAGCGGGATCGAGCGGAACAACCACACGTAGCCCCACGACACCGCCGACAGCAGCGGCGAACCAGAGACGCGGGCCAGCGCAAGCAAGGTGCCCAGTGCGAAACCGAGACCGGTACCGAGCGCGGTCAGCAGCAGCGTGCGGCCCAGGCCCTCGAGCACCGGGCGTGCGAAGAACCACTCAGCGAAGGTGCCCCAGCCCCAGCGCGGATTACCCAGTACGGACTGCAACCCGATCAGGATCAGCGCCAGTGCCAATACTGTGCCGAACACCTGCAGCGGATGCCGGGCCGGCACGATCTTCAGCGCCGGTGCGGGCGCCGGCCGGGTTGCAATGCCATCCAGCGCGGTCGAAGGCGTGCTCACGCGTGGGCTCCTTGCAGCTGGGTCTGCGCAGGCACGATGACGGGCGCCGGTGCCCGCAGGTGCTTTTCGAACGGCAGATGCGCAACCGTTTCCGGGTCCGCATCCAGATCGAACAGCGCGGTGTAACCATGGCTGAGGTACAGGCCAACCGCTTCAGGCTGGCGGAAGCCGGTGGTCAGGAACACCCGCCGGTACCCTTGCCGCGCCGCCTGGTCTTCCAGTTCCTGAAGCACGCGACGCGCGATGCCCTGCCGGCGCAGCCCGGGCAGCGTCCAGATGCGTTTGAATTCGGCGGTGTCCGGATCGCGGTGCGGCATGAAGGCGCCGCCGGAGATCGCCACACCATCGCGCAGCAGCAGCACGAACGCGCCTACCGGCGCCGCGAAGGCCTGCGCCGGATAGCGTTGCAGCTCCTCGCGGGCGCTGCCGCCGATGCGTCGGCGCACGTCGGCATAGCGACTGTCGTACTCCTGCTCCAGGCCATCGAACAGCGGCCGCGCCAATGGATCATCCACCGAGGTATAGAGGAAGCGTTCGTTGTTGCTCATGCCACGTCCTTCACCAGATAGTCTTCGGCCAGCCGTGCCCACAGGCTGGCGGCGGGTGCGATTGCGGCGTCGTTGAACACATAGCGCGGGCTGTGCAGCGGTGCGCTGTCGCCGTTGCCGACGAACACGAAACTCCCGGGCCGTGCCTGCAACAGGAAAGCGAAGTCCTCGCTGGCGGTGCGCGGCGCGAACTCCGGCACCACCTGTTCGTTGCCGAAGCCCTGCACGGCCACGTCGCGGATGTAGGCGGTCTGCTGCGGGTGGTTGATCACGCTGGGGAAGCCACGCGGGAACTCGATTTCGGCGCGTGCCCCGAAAGCGGCAGCGGTCTGCTCGGCAATCCCGGTGACCCGGCGCCGCAGGGTGTCGCGTACCTCCGGCAGGTAAGCGCGCACGGTCAGTTTCAGCTCGACCACGTCCGGAATCACATTGGCGGCCTGGCCGCCGTGGATCGAGCCGATGGTGACCACGCCCATCTGCCGCGGATCGACGTTGCGCGACACCACGCTCTGCAGCGCAGTGATGATGTGCGCGGCGACCAGGATCGGATCCACGCTGCCCTGCGGCTCGGCACCGTGGCCGCCCTTTCCGATCACCTTCAGCCGTGCCCAGTCCACCGACGCCATCGCCGGGCCATCGACAAAGCCGAAGTGGCCCACCGGCACGCTCGGCCAGTTGTGCAGGCCATAGATCGCGTCCACCGGGAAGCGCTCGAACAGGCCGTCGGCAATCATCTTCGACGCGCCCGAACCGGTCTCCTCGGCCGGCTGGAACACCAGCTGCAGGGTGCCGTCGATATTGCCGTGATGGGCCAGGTAATGCGCCGCAGACAGCAGGATGGCGGTATGCCCATCGTGGCCGCAGGCATGCATCAACCCCTCGGTCTGGCTGGCATAGGCCAGGCCGGAGTCCTCGTGGATCGGCAATGCATCGATGTCGGCGCGCAGGCCGAGGCGACGGCTGCCCTGCCCGCGTTGCAGCGTGCCGACAACGCCTGTGCCACCGAGCCCGGTGGTGACCTCATAGCCCCACTGCTGCAGCAACTCGGCCACACGGGCGCTGGTGCGGTGCTCCTCGAAGGCCAGCTCCGGATGCCGGTGCAGGTCATGGCGGATCGCGATGGCCGCCTCGGCGCGTGCCGCGATTTCGGGCAGCACGCCGATGGACGCGGGGTCTCGCCGGGCATGGCCGGGCGCTACCGAATTCTCTCCGCTCATCGCCCTACCCCACCATCCGCGCCGGTTCGGCGTCGGTCGAATGGCGGCTGGCCTTGTACGGCAGGCCCAGATGCTCACGCAGGGTCTGCCCTTCCAGCTCGCGCTGGTGGTAGCCACGGGCCTGCAGGATCGGCAGCACCTGGGTCACGAAATCGTCCAGGCCTTCGCGCTGCGCCGCAAAACCGAGAATGAAGCCGTCGCTGGCACCGGCGTCGAACCAACGGATCAGCTCATCGGCCACGTGCTCCGGCGTGCCGATGAAGTTTGGTCGCGGGCTCACCGCTTCCAACGCCACCTGGCGCAGGCTCAGGCCCTTCTCACGCGCATCCTGCTTGATGCGGTCGGTGGTGGAACGGAACGAATTACTGCCGATGTCGCCCAGCTCCGGGAACGGTGCATCCGGGTCGTACTGGCTGAAATCGTGGTGATCGAAGAAGCGGCCGAGATAGGCCAGCGCGTCCTCCAGCGTGGCCAGCGCGGCGATCGCCTGATACTTGGCTTCGGCCTCCTCGGCAGTGCGGCCGACGATGGGGCCGATGCCAGGGAAGATCTTCACGTCGTTGCCGCTGCGGCCGTGCGCGATCGCCGAGTTCTTCACCTTCTGGGTGAACGCGCGGGTTTCTTCCAGCGATGGCGAATGGGTGAACACCGCATCGGCGTACTTGCCGGCCAGCGCGATGCCATCATCAGACGAACCGGCCTGGAAGATCACCGGCTGTCCCTGCGGCGAACGCTGGATGTTGAGCGGGCCTTCCACCTGGAAGAAGCGGCCTTTGTGGTCGAGCCGGCGGAACTTCTCCGGCGCAAAGAACGTGCCGCTGTCGCGCTCGCGCACGAAGGCGTCGTCATCCCAGGAATCCCACAGTCCCTGCACCACCTCCAGGTACTCGTCGGCGATCTGGTAGCGCAGCGCGTGCTCCGGATGCGGCCGGCCGTAGTTGCGGCCAGAGCCCTCCAACGGGGAGGTCACCACGTTCCAGCCAGCGCGGCCGCCGCTGAGCAGATCCAGCGAGGCGAACTGGCGGGCCACCGTGAACGGGTCGCTGTAGGAGGTGGACAGCGTACCGGCCAGGCCGATCTTCTTCGTCGCCGTGGCCAGCGCCGACAGCAGCGAGATCGGCTCGAAGCGGTTGAGGAAGTGCGGGATCGACTTTTCGTTGATGTACAGGCCGTCGGCAACGAAGCCGAACGCGATGCCGTTGTCCTCGGCAGTGCGCGCGATGTCGATGTAGAACTGCAGGTTGACGCTGGCGTCGGCCGGATTGGATGGATGCTTCCAGGCATGCATGTGGCTGCCTGGGCCCTGCAGCATGATGCCGAACGGAATGTGGCGCGGAGTGGTGCTCATGGGAATCGCTCCTGCAGGTCAGGCCACCGCCGCGCGCGGCGCGGGCGACAGCAGTTCAAGGGATGTCAGGCGCGCGTCGAGGTCGGCCACCGGCGCATCGAGAATGAACTCGCCCACGCCGAAGCGCCGATGCAGCGCGTCCAGTTCGTCACGCACGTGCTGCGCATCGCCAGACAACACGCTCGGGCGTGTTTCCTCGATGCGGTAGTCGGCCACCCCCACCTGGCGCGCATACTCGGCAGCCGCCTCTGGGCTGGGCAGGTTCACCGTCTGCCCGGGACCGAAGTGCAGCTTGTAGACGCGCAGCGCACCAATATGACGCGCAGCGGCTTCCGCAGTCGGTGCGGCGAAGGCCACCGTAGCCAGCAGCGGTGGCTGCGAGGAGACGCTGCGGTAGGCGTCGAACGCGGCCTCGATGTGCTTCGGGTCGCCGTCGAAGTGCGCGGCGTAGACGAAACGCCAGCCCAGCTCGGCCGCCTGCCGTGCACTCTGCGGGCTGGCACCGAGCAGGAAGCGCTCCGGCGCCAGCTGCGGAATCGGCCGCGCCAGCACATCGGCTTGGGCGCCGGACAAATAGCCCTCAAGATCGCGCAGTTGCTGGTCGAAGTCGGCGAACGCCGGCCGCCCCGCTGCCAATGCAGCGGTAGATGCCGGCAGGCCGCCGGGCGCCTTGCCCACGCCCAGATCCACGCGCCCTGGCGCCAACGCGGCCAGCAGGTTGAAGTTCTCCGCCACCTTGTACGGCGCATAGTGACGCAGCATGACCCCACCGCTGCCGATGCGGATGCGCCGGGTCTGCGCCAGCACCCAGGCGGCCAGCACTTCCGGTGCGGGGCTGGCCAACGTCGGCGCGGCGTGGTGCTCGGCAAACCAGTAACGGTGATAGCCCAGCTGTTCGGCGCGCTGGGCCAGCTGCAGGCTGTTGCGCAGCGCCTGCTCCGGCGAGGCGCCCTCGGCCACCGGGCTCTTGTCCAACACGCTGATCTGATAGCTCATGGTCGCGTCCTCGCTCAGGGATGGGCCACGGGAATGCCGAGCAACCCGTTCAGTGCGGCCAGGATCGGCTCGGCACCGGAGATGTACTGGCGGTCCTGGTGCACGCCACTCGCGAGGTCACTGCGCACGCCCTGCGGCAGCACCAGCTTCGGCAGCGACTGGTCCTGCTCGCCGATCTCGGCGATCACCTCCCGGCGCGGCCGTGCGAAACCGATGCGGCGCACGTCCAGCTGCGCGTCCAGGCCGTCGATGCTCGACAGCGCACCTTCCAGCAACAGGCTGTGCCGGCAGAAGAAGCGCTGGCCGGGAATCTGTCCGTCCTCGAACTCACGGTCGAGCAGGAACAGGATGGGCTTGTCGGTTGCGTCCAGACTCACGGGGTCGTCCTCATCGGGGTGCGGCAATGCGATGCCACTTCGATATCGATGCTAGAGATGACGGCGGTCGGCACGGCGATGCCAGGCGACAATCGGCGGTCAGATCCGGCCATGCAGATGCGCCTTGGCCATAAGCAAAGCGCCGCCGGTTATGGCGTCAGGCGATCCTTCGCAGCGGCGCCGGTACCGCCAGCGCCTGCGAAGCCAGATGCCCTGCCGCGCGCTCGGCCGCCAGTGCGATGCGCGCCTGCAAGGCTGCACTGTTGATGTGCTCGCCATCGAAGTCGGCAGGCGTGGCATACACCCCGATCGGCAGCGTGTGCGCCTGCAGGAAACTGAACAACGGCCGCAACTGGTGGTCGATCACCAACGCATGGCGCTCGCTGCCACCGGTCGCCGCCAGCAGCACCGGCGTATCCACCAGCGCTTCCAGCCCGATGAAATCGACCAGGTGCTTGAACAGCCCGGGATAGGAACCGCGATACACCGGTGCCGCGACCACCAGCAGACCGGCCGTCTCGATTGCCTGCAGTGCCTGCTCTACGGCTGGCTCCGCTTCATCGCGCGACAGCGACTGCCCCAGCGAACGCGCGATCGGCGCCAGCTCCACCAGCTCCACGCTGGCATGCACCCGCTGCTGCAACGACGCCAACAAGTGCCGCACCAGCAGCAACGTGCGCGACGTCGCCGAGCTGGTCGGTGACCCCACCACTGCCACCACCTTCAATGCAGAAGACATGAAATGCTCCTCGATGATGCCGGACCACGTCCGGCCGCCTTTGGCGTGAACCTCAAAACCGGTAACTGACCCGCCCATACCAGTACGCGCCGACGTTGCCCAACACGTCGCCGTTGTCCCAGGTCGTCTCGATGCTCGCCACATCGGTGGCACTGCGCGCGTACTCCGGCACCTTGCGCGTGCGCTTGTCGAACACGTTGTTGATGCCCAGCGCCGCACTCCAGCCTGCACCCAGTTCCACGGCACCGGAGAGATTGGTCACCAGCACCGGCGGCTGCTTGTACTCCACGCCGTTGTTCAGGCGCTTGATCGGGCCGTAGTAGGTGAAATCGACGTTCGAGCGCCAGCGCCCGTTCTGCCAGCCCAGCCCGGCTACCTGGGTGTAGCTGGGCGTGCGGAAGCGCAGCGCGTACTCGCTGCTCTTGGTCAGCAGGTTGATGTTCGGCAGCCCCTGCAGTGCCGCCGGAATGTCGCTCACCTTCTGGATGGTGGTACGGCCGACGTTGGCCGCGTAGCTCCAGCGCAGCTTGCCCCACGCAGTGTCCTGGTTGGCTTCCAGGGTCAGCTCGACACCGCGCGTGCGGGTATTGCCTACATTGGTGAAGTAGCTGGCGTAGAACGCATCACCCGGCAGGATGCTGATGCCGGCCGACCCGAGCAGCGCATCGATGGTGTTCTTCTGCGCCGCGCTCAGCACCGTACCGCTGTTGTCGGTGATGCGTGCAGGATCCTGCGCGTTGTAGCCGATCTGGCTGGACTGGCCCAGCTGGCCACGGATGTCGATCTGGTACGCATCCACGGCCAGATGGAACGCCGGGCTCGGGTCCCAGGTCACGCCCAGGCTGTAGTTGGTGGCTTTCTCGGGCTTCAGCGGCGTAGCACCCAGCGCAACCGCCGCCGGTGAAGACACCTGCGCCACCAGCGTGGTCCCGCACGGGCAGCTGCCCGTGGCCTGGTAGAACTGTGCGCCCAGGCTGGGCGCATGGAAGCCGTTGCTGACCGTCGCGCGTACACCCAACGCGTCGGTGAAGTCGAAGCGCGTGGTCAGGCGGCCAGTGGACACGCTGCCGAAGTCGGAATGGTCTTCCCAGCGCGCCGCCGCATCCAGATACCAGCGCGAGGTGATGTTGGTGGCCGCACCCCCGTACACCGCCTTGCTGTTGCGGGTCGCCTTCACCGCGTCCGCAGTGGAATAGCCGACGAAGGCCGCAGCACCAAAGCCGGTGTAGGACTCCCACTGCCCTGCCCCACGCTCGTATTGTTCGTGCTGGTACTCGGCGCCCGCGCTCACCTCCAGCGGCGACGCAAACGCCGCCACCTCGAAGCCACGGCGCAGGTCCAGGTTGGCGATGCCCTGCTGGTAGTCCAGCTTGCCATCATAGAAATCAGTGGGCGAACCGGGGTACGGCAGCGAGTAGTTCACCGAGTTGCGCGTATAGGTGCGCACCGTGCTGCGGTTGCCGGTCAGGCTGGCGTCGTAATCCCAGCCCGCGATCCGGCCTTTCACGCCCGCAGTGCCGGTGTACTGCTTCTCCTTGGTTTCCAGCACTGGCAGGAAGCCATCGGGAAACACGTTCAGCACGCCTGGAGCCTTGTAAGTGGTGAAGATGGTCGCCGGCAGGCGGAAGTTCTGGATTGCCTGCGCGGTGCGATCGCTGGCCGTGGCGTTGGCGTAGAACTGCGCGCTCTCGCCCAGGCCATGGCCCACGTTCACCGCGAACGCCTTCAGCGCATACGACGGGGAGCTGAGGATGGTGTTGGCCTCGGCATTGCGGCTGGCTTCGGCCGGGTTCGGCGATGCGCCGGCCGGCAATCGATTATTCGGCCGCAGCGCCACCAGATTGCCGCTACCATCCACCGCCGGGTAGCTCAGATAGCCATCGATGTAGCGGCGGGTGCGGATCGCATGATGCTGGCGGGTGGTCTCGCCGGAGAGGTTGACGAAGCCATCGGCACCCCACGGCAGGCCAACGTTGGCACGCACGCTGGTTCGCGAGCCATCGCCATCAATGCTCTGCCCGCTTTCCACGGCGAGCTCGCCACCGTGCGCCTGCGACTTCAGGATCACGTTGACCACACCGGTAATCGCATCGGAGCCATAGATGGCCGACGCACCATCACGCAGCACTTCCACGTGGTCGATGGCCGACACCGGAATCAACGCCAGGTCCGCCCACGCATGGCCTGGGAAGCCGCCCCCATTGGCACCGCTCACATAGGCACTGGCATTGCGGCGCTTGCCGTTCACCAGCACCAGCGTGTAGCCGGGCGACAGGTTGCGCAGCTGGTAGCCACGGATCAGGCTCTCCTGGTCGCTCTGGTAGCCACCAATCTGGCTGAGCGACGGCAGTGCGCGCTGCAGCGCTTCCAGCAGGTTGGCCTGGCCAGTGGAGGCAAGGTCCTCGGCGGAGATCACGTCGATCGGCGTGGAACTGTTCTTCACCGTACGCGTGCTGGTGCGCGAGCCGGTCACCACCACCGCATCCAGCGTGGATGCTGCCACGTTGGCGGTCGCGGCGGTGGCGGCAGGATCGGCATCGGCTTCCGCCGCATGGGTGGGCGACGCGGCGAGGATGGCGGTGATCAGAACAGCGAGAGTGCTCAGGACAGGGGCGTGGGCGGCAGGCATGGGGGCTCGTGGGGGTGGGCCGGAAACACGCTTCCATTCAAGGGCCTGTCCGCCCACCGCGACAGGCGCGATCGCGTCACCCAGCCGTAACATCCGGCCACCCACATGACTGCTGGTAATGACGTTAGGCAGCCCTGCGCACCACGCCCATGGGATGGCGATGGGCAATCGACGCTGGATGATGCGCGGCGGGTGGTGGGTGGCAGGTGGTGGGTGG
>NZ_JCAFRY010000032.1:0-27881 GCF_059368675.1 Stenotrophomonas sp. YJH_SMC_120 | reverse complement strand
CGGTTCAGGGAGAATCCGGCGTGGGGACCCAAGCTACTTCTCGGTCGCAAGACCTGGATCCACACGGTCGCCCACGCCGGGCTCTCGGCACCCAAGGTGCCAGATTGGCAAGAGATAAGATCCACGCCATGCGTGGATGGAATCCCTATCGCGCGCCCGGCGCGAAGCGCGCCACCAGGTCCCAGGCATCCCCCAGGAACACCTGGCGCACGCGGGTGATCGGCTGTTCGCCACGCCAGGTCAGGCGTTCGATCACCAGGCAGGCGGTACCGGGCTTCACGTCCAGCAGCTTGGCGGTGGCGGTATCTGCCCCCCAGGCACTGATGCGGTGCTGGGCACGGGTCCACGACACGTTCTGCAGCAGCCAGCTGCCCGGCGCGGTAGTGCTGAAGTCGACTTCCAGTACCTCAGGCACGCCCACCGGGCTGATCAGGCGATGCTCCAGCGCCAGCGGGCGACCATCGGCCAGATGCAGGCAGCGCATCGCCAGCAGGTTTTCCTGTCCGGCCAGCTCGACTTCACCGGCATTGCCGGCATCGGCAAGGCGCAGGTCGCGCTGCAGCAGGCGATAGGTGTACTGGTGGCCGCGCGAGCCAACCTCCATCGCGATATCGGGGATCTCCAGCGCCACCTGCTCCAGGTGCGGGGGTTGCCGCGCCACGAACGAACCGGCACGGCGGCGACGTTCGATCATGCCGCTCTCGGCCAACGCGGTCAGCACCTTGTTCACCGTCATCCGCGAGCAGCCGTACTGCTCCATCAGCTCGTGTTCGTACGGAATCCGGAAGCCCGGCGCCCACTCTCCACTGAGGATGCGGCTTTCCAGATCGCTGCGGATACGCTGGTTGAGCGTGGCGGACTTGCTGGCCTTCACGTAATGGGGTCTCGGTGGCGGGAGGCGATCAGCCCAGCACGCCACGCAGGGCGGCGGTAAAGGCGGTGGTGATCGCCTCGCGCTGCAGGTGGCGGCCCTCGGCCACGCATTGGCGGCCATGGCGCCAGACCGATCGCAGCGCGCCATTACGTGCGGCGAACACCCAGCTGTCAAGCCATGCGTCATCCTGTCGCGCGTGCAGCGCCGGGTGCCCGGCATCCAGTTCGACCAGGTCGGCACTGGCGCCCACCTGCAGGCCAGCGGCCACGCCCAGCGCCTGTGCACCACCGTGCAGTGCGCCTTCGAACAGGAAGCGGCCGGTGCTGCGGGTGGCATCCGGGGCCAGTACGTTGCGCCCACGCAGGGTCAGGCGCTGGCCGTATTCGAGCAGGCGCAGTTCTTCGGCCGCATCGATCAGCACATTGGAATCGGAGCCGACACCGAAGCGCCCGCCCTCGCGCGCGAACGCCTGCATCGGGAACAGGCCGTCGCCCAGATTGGCTTCGGTGATCGGGCACAGGCCGGCCACGGCCTGGCTGGCCACGATGGCGGCGCGCTCATCGTCGGTGATGTGGGTGGCGTGCACCAGGCACCAGCGCGCATCCACCGGTGCATGGTCGTACAGCCACTGCACCGGACGCTGGCCGCTCCAGGCCAGGCAGGCCTCGACTTCACGCACCTGCTCGGCGATATGGATGTGCACCGGGCCGTCGGTCAGCGGCAGCAACGCACTCAATTCCTCGCCGGTGACTGCACGCAGGCTGTGCGGCGCGATGCCGAGCACCGCATCCGGCAGCGCGGCCAGTGCCGGCTTGGCGGCGTCCAGCAGCTGCGCGAAACCGTCCACATCGTGGATCAGGCGACGCTGCGCCGGATTCGGCGGCGCGCCACCGAAATCGGCGTGCGCATAGAACACCGGCAGCAGGGTCAGGCCGATACCGGTCTGATCGGCGGCGGCAGCAATCCGTGCACTCATCTCGGCGCGGTTGGCATAGGCGCGACCATCGGCGTCGTGGTGCAGGTAATGGAATTCGCCGACGCGGGTGAAGCCGCTTTCCAGCATTTCCATGTAGGCCTGGGCGGCGATGGCCTGCACTGCGTCCGGGCGCAGATGGGCCAGGAAGCGGTACATCAGCTCACGCCAGCTCCAGAAGCTGTCACCGTCACCGCCGCCGATCTCGGTCAGCCCGGCCATGCCGCGCTGGAAGGCGTGGCTGTGCAGGTTGGGCAGGCCCGGCACCAGGATGCCGACGCAGGTGTCGCCGTGCTGGGCGCCCTGCCCCATGTGGATCGCCGTGATGCGGCCGTCCTGCATCTGCAGGCGGACATCGCGGGCCCAGCCCTCGGCCAGCAGGGCGTGGGCGGCATGGAAACAGTGTGGGGAACGCGAATCGGACATGGCTGGACAACCCGAAATGGACGCCTATATTGTATAGACATATAAGCACAGCCGCGTTGTGGATGCCATGCACGTCGATACCCTCTGGTCCAATGTCCACCTGATGACCCTCGATGGCGAGGGGCTGGGTGTCATCCGCGATGGCGTACTGGCCTGCGCTGGCGGCCGCATCGTCCATGTCGGCCCGGCCGGCAGCGACGCCCACCTGCAGCCGACCACCCGCATCGATGGCGAAGGCCGCTGGATCTCGCCCGGCCTGATCGACTGCCACACCCACCTGGTCTACGCCGGCAACCGCGCCAACGAATTCGAGCAGCGCCTGCAGGGCGTCAGTTATGCCGAGATCGCCCGTGCCGGCGGCGGCATCGTCTCCACCGTGCGCGCCACCCGTGCTGCCACCCCGGAACAGCTGGCCAGCGAAAGCCGGCCGCGCCTGCTGGCGATGCGTGCCGAAGGCGTGACCACGATCGAGATCAAGTCCGGCTACGGCCTGACCCTGCCCGACGAACGCAAGCAGCTGCAGGTAGCGCGTGCGCTGGGCGAGGAGTGCCGGGTCAACGTGGTGACCACCTTCCTCGGCGCACACGCGATTCCGCCAGGCCGCGAGGCGCAGGAATACACCGGCGAGGTGTGCAACGTGATGATTCCGGCCATCGCCGCCGAAGGCCTGGCCGAAGCGGTGGACGTATTCTGCGAGAACATCGCCTTCTCGCCGGCGCAGGCGCGGCAGGTCTTCGAAGCGGCGCGCGCCAACGGGCTGGCGGTGAAGATCCATGCCGAGCAGCTGAGCAACCAGCATGGCGCCGAACTGGCCGCCAGCTTCGGTGCCCTCTCGGCCGACCATATCGAACATCTGGACGATGCCGGCATCGCCGCGATGGCCGCCGCCGGCACCGTCGCCGTGCTGTTGCCTGGCGCCTTCTATTTCACCCGCGATACCACCCTGCCGCCGATCGCTGCGCTGCGTGCGGCCGCCGTGCCGCTGGCGCTGGCCACCGACAGCAATCCGGGCACTTCGCCGCTGACCAGCCCGCTGCTGGCGATGAACATGGGCGCCACCCTGTTCCGCCTGACCGTGGATGAGTGCATCGCCGGCTTCACCCGTGAAGCGGCGCGCGCGCTCGGACGCAGCGACCGCATCGGCCGCCTCGCCGTGGGCCTGGACTGCGACCTGGCGATCTGGGACATCGATGCCCCCGCCGACCTGGTCTATCGCATTGGATTCAACCCGCTGCACGCGCGCGTGGTGCGCGGACAGCCCGACCTGCCTGCCTCCTGGAGCAACACATGAGCAACACCCTGGTTCTTCGCCCCGGCCATGTCACTCTTGCCCAGTGGCGGCAGGTCTATCGCGGTGCGCCGCTTGCACTGGACCCGGCCGCGCTGCCGGTGGTGCGCGCCAGTGCTGCGGCGGTGGCCGCCATCGTCGCCAAGGGCGCGCCGGTGTATGGCATCAACACCGGTTTCGGCAAGCTGGCCAGCGTGCGCATCGAGCGCGAAGATCTGGCCACCCTGCAGCGGAACATCGTGCTCTCGCATGCCGCCGGCGTGGGCGAGCCGATGCCGGCCAGCGTGGTGCGCCTGATGATGGCGCTTAAGCTGGTCAGCCTGGCGCAGGGTGCGTCAGGCATTCGCGAGGAGACCCTGCTGCTGCTGGAAGCGATGCTGGTCAAGGGCGTGCTGCCGGTGGTGCCCGCACAGGGTTCGGTGGGTGCCTCGGGCGATCTGGCGCCGCTCTCGCACCTGGCCAGCGTGATGCTGGGCGTTGGCGAAGCCTTCATCGGTGACGAGCGCCTACCGGCAGCCGACGCACTGGCACGTGCCGGCCTGCAGCCGATCGAACTGGGCGCGAAGGAAGGCCTGGCGCTGCTCAACGGCACCCAGTTCTCCACCGCCTATGCGCTGGCGGGCCTGTTTGAGATCGAGACCGTGTTCCAGGCCGCACTGGTCACCGGCGCGCTGTCGGTGGAAGCTGCCAAGGGTTCCGACACGCCCTTCGACCCGCGCATACACGCGATCCGCGGCCAGCGCGGGCAGATCGCCACCGCCGCCACCCTGCGCGCGCTGATGCAGGGCTCGGACATCCGCGAGTCGCATCGCGACAACGACGTGCGCGTGCAGGACCCGTACTGCCTGCGCTGCCAGCCGCAGGTGATGGGCGCGGCGCTGGACATCCTGCGCCAGGCCGCGACCACGCTGGAAATTGAAGCCAACGGCGTGTCCGACAATCCGCTGGTGTTCACCGACACCGGCGAAGCGCTGTCCGGTGGCAACTTCCACGCCGAGCCGGTGGCCTTCGCCGCCGACATGCTGGCGATGGCGGTGTGCGAGATCGGTTCGATCAGCGAGCGCCGCCTGGCGATGCTGGTGGACCCGGCCCTGTCCGGCCTGCCGGCGTTCCTGACCCCGCGCCCGGGCCTGAATTCCGGCTTCATGATTCCGCAGGTGACCGCCGCCGCGCTGGTCTCGGAAAACAAGCAGCGCGCCTACCCGGCCAGCGTTGATTCGATTCCGACCTCGGCCAACCAGGAAGACCATGTGTCGATGGCCGCGCATGGCGCGCGCCGGCTGATGCAGATGGCCGAGAACGCCGCCAACGTGATCGGCATCGAGCTGCTGGCCGCCGCGCAGGGCTGTGATTTCCATGCGCCGCTGCGCTCCAGCGCCGCGCTGGAAACGGTGCGCGCCACCCTGCGTGCGCAGGTGCCGACGCTGGAAGAAGACCGCTATTTCCACCCCGACATGGTGACCGCCACGAATCTTGTGCGCAGTGGCGCGCTGGCGCAGGGCCTGGGCGATCTGTTGCCGACTGTGGAACCGCAGGCATGACGACCCTTCCTGAATGGTTGACGGTGCACGAGGGCGATGCCCCCCTCATCGTCAGCTTCCCGCATACCGGCAGCGAGCTGCCGCACGACCTGATCGGCGACTACCACTCGCCGTGGCTGGCCCGCCGCGATGCCGACTGGTGGGTGCACGAGCTGTACGACTTCGTGCGCGGCATGGGCGCGACCACGGTGCGCTCGGCGATCTCGCGTTCGGTGATCGACCTCAACCGCGATCCCAGCGGCGTGTCGCTGTACCCGGGCCAGAACACCACCGGCCTGTGTCCGCTGACCACCTTCGACAACCAGCCGCTCTACCACGCCGGGCGCGAACCGGACGAAGCAGAAATCGCCCGTCGTCGCGACACGTATTTCCTGCCTTACCACGATGCGCTGGCTTCGCAGATCACGCGCCTGCGTGCACGCCACGGCACCGTGGTGGTGTACGACGCACACTCGATCCGCTCGCATATCCCGCACCTGTTCGAGGGCGAACTGCCGCAGTTCAACCTGGGGACTGCTGGTCCGTCCGGCGCACCGGACACCTCCTGCGACAACGCCCTGAGCGACGTGGTGGAGAACCTGCTGAAGATCAGTGGCATGAGCCAGGTGCGTAACGGCCGCTTCAAGGGCGGCTGGATCACCCGCCACTACAGCAACATCGCCGGCGGCGTGCACAGCCTGCAGATGGAACTTGCCTGCCGTGGCTACATGCACGAGCCCCTGCCGGACCAGGTGGACGAACACAGCTGGCCCACCCCGCTCGACCCCGACCTCGCCGCACCACTGCGCCACACCCTGGCGCAGGTGCTCAACGCCTGCCTTGAATTCGCTACGAACCGGAGCGCCGCATGACCCGCAACGACCCATCCCGCACTGTCGCCGCGCCGACCGGCACCACGCTCAATGCCAAGAGCTGGCTGACCGAAGCACCGCTGCGCATGCTGATGAACAACCTGCACCCGGACGTGGCCGAGCGCCCGCAGGAACTGGTGGTGTATGGCGGCATCGGTCGCGCCGCACGCGACTGGGAAAGCTTCGACGCCATCGTCGAAACGCTCAAGCGCCTGGACGATGACCAGACCCTGCTCGTGCAGTCCGGCAAGCCGGTGGGCGTGTTCCGCACCCACGCCGATGCACCGCGCGTGCTGATCGCCAATTCCAACCTGGTGCCGCGCTGGGCCGACTGGGACCACTTCAACGAGCTGGATAAGAAGGGCCTGGCCATGTACGGCCAGATGACCGCCGGCAGCTGGATCTACATCGGCGCGCAGGGCATCGTGCAGGGCACCTACGAGACCTTCGTGGAAATGGGGCGCCAGCATTTCGGCGGCGACCTGACCGGGAAGTGGCTGTTCACCGGTGGCCTCGGCGGCATGGGTGGTGCACAGCCGCTGGCTGCCGTGATGGCCGGCGCCTCCTGCCTGGCCGTCGAGTGCCGCAAGAGCAGCATCGACATGCGCCTGCGCACCGGCTACCTGGATACCTGGACCGACAACCTGGACGAAGCGCTGCGCCTGATCGATGAATCGTGCAAGGCCGGTACGCCGAAGTCGGTGGGCCTGCTCGGCAACGTCGCCGACGTGCTGGCCGAACTTCTCAAGCGCGGCGTGAAGCCGGACCTGCTGACCGACCAGACCTCCGCGCACGACCCGGTGAACGGCTACCTGCCGCAGGGCTGGACGGTCGAGCAGTGGGACGAGAAGCGCGTTTCCGCCCCCAAGGAAGTGGAGAAGGCCGCGCGCGCATCGATGGCCAACCACATCCGCGCCATGCTCGGCTTCCACGCGCTGGGCGTGCCGACCGTGGACTACGGCAACAACCTGCGGCAGATGGCGCTGGAAGAAGGTGTGGCCAATGCCTTCGATTTCCCGGGTTTCGTGCCGGCCTACATCCGCCCGTTGTTCTGCCGCGGCATCGGCCCGTTCCGTTGGGCGGCACTGAGTGGCGACCCGGAAGACATCGCCAAGACCGATGCCAAGGTGAAGGAACTGATTCCGGACAACCCGCACCTGCACCGCTGGCTGGACATGGCCGCCGAGAAGATCAAGTTCCAGGGCCTGCCGGCGCGCATCTGCTGGGTCGGCCTGGGTGATCGTGATCGACTTGGCCTGGCATTCAACGAGATGGTCGCCAACGGCGAACTGAAGGCGCCGGTGGTGATCGGTCGCGACCATCTGGACAGTGGCAGCGTCGCCTCGCCGAACCGCGAAACCGAAGCGATGGCCGACGGCTCCGATGCGGTGTCCGACTGGCCGCTGCTGAACGCCCTGCTCAACACCGCCAGCGGCGCGACCTGGGTGTCGCTGCATCACGGTGGTGGCGTCGGCATGGGCTTCTCGCAGCACGCCGGCATGGTGATCGTCTGCGACGGCACCGAGGCAGCGGCCAAGCGGATTGGCCGCGTGCTGTGGAACGACCCGGCCACCGGCGTGATGCGCCATGCTGACGCGGGCTATGAGATCGCGATTGAATGCGCGAAGGAAAAGGGACTGGATCTGCCGGGCATTCTCGGCTGATCGAGGTCTGGGTAGTGCCGGCCGCTGGCCGGCACCGCCCAAGCATTGCCCGTGCCGCCGTCCGCCGTCCGCTCCCCCCCCTGATGCGGGGACGCTCTGGTAGATGCCGACCTTGGTCGGCGCTCACTCCGCTACATCAGTGCCGAGGCGACCACCGATGCCTTTGCTCGAATCCTGTCCGACGTATCATCCTTCAGCGCTTCGATCAAGGAGACGACTTCTACTGCACCCTTCGTCGAGGCCATGCTCTTCAGGTAAGCAATCAACACATTTCTGTGTAGATCACTATTAAGCAACCTGCAGATGAAAGTCTCCAACCATTCTGGTGCCACGCGACGCATGGGAGTTGATTGGACAAGCGCGGAAATCAAAATCTCGCTGTCACTTGTCTCGACGAGATGAAGAAGCCCCCACATGACTTCATGATGTGGAGTGTCATCGGCGAATATCGAGAAGAGGACTCCCAGCTCGCGATTGGCAAACTCCAGGCCTGATAGCGCCTGAACCGTCCGGTCAAATGTGGCAACCTCTTCTGAAGTAAGCATTCGTGAAGCCCGCAGCAGCTCGTCCAGAAGTTGGTCTTTCATCACAGCTTCGTTGGCGGAACCTGGCATTACTTGCACCGGTGCATCAGCGGAGTGGTATCCCACTGAACCAACAGCAGCAAGAGATCGGCACGTCCGGCTCACTCCTCATCGTCAGGCGATTCGCAGTCTTCAACAATGGATGGGATCCACTTCGATTCGTCGTCTACTGGCTGCGGCAATCGCCCTTCAAGCCACTCAAGCACCTCATCAGGCTTGATGCCGGGTAGCGTCGATTCGATGCGCCAGCCCAGATACCAGCATGCCGGACCATTGAGATAGGGCGGTGGCGCCGTGGGCAGGAAACGAGTGGGGAGAAGCTCCGACGCAGAAAGCGTGTTGAGCACTTACGCAAACTCCTGCACCGCGCTCCACGCCAGCGGGTGCTCCAAGGCAAGCGAAAAGCCGACAGACCAAGTTCCATCGTCGCAGGGCTGCCAGTGGATGGGCTCGGACATCGCAGGAATCTTCTGCAGGTATGCCACCAGTTTTTTGAATTCACGGGGCTTGGCCATTATTTGCTTCCAGTTGCGGGCGACCGCAGATTTACTCGATCCGGCAGTCACAGTGTTACGAGGTGGCGACGCGGCCAACAGACCTTCAATGGACAGGTCTATCCGGCTGGGGCCTGATCCAAGATCGCCGCGCTCCGGTCCGACGTTGTATCTGAAGGCCCCGCGCGCCAGAAGGGGCAATCGCGACAGACCTGCTACCAAAGGCTTCCGCCTTGCTTCATCCCTGCTCACCTTTGTGCCTGAGTGGAACAGAGATCCGGCCTGACTTGACCCCAACTCCCGCCGTGACCAACATGCGCCATCACCGCTGATGGATCACCGCGATGTACCGCACCCTGGCCGTTGCATTGCTCTGCACGCTGTTTGCGATCCCACCCGTTTCGGCGCTTGAAACTGCCGGCGATCTTTCCAAGCAGCTCAGCACCCAACTGCAGACCAACCGCGAACGCTACGGCATCGCCGGCCAGGCGGTACTGGTCGCCCACAACGGTCAGGTGCTGTACCAGGGCGCCAGCGGTGAACGTGATCCCGCTACCCATGCGCCCGCCACCGTCGAGACCATCTTCGCCGCGCAGTCGATGGCCAAGCTGCTGACCAGCACGCTGGTGATGCAGTTGGTCGACCAGGGCAAGGTGGATCTGGATGCACCGGCCAGCCGCTATGTGCCGGACCTGCCTGCAGCATGGCAGGCAATCCACGTGCGCGATTTCCTCAACCACAGCTCGGGTATCGGCGAGTACTACGATCGTGTCGACAACCGTTGGGTCAGCAAGGGCTACCCCGGTGTAGCCCCTGACCTTGGCGCTGCACTGAAGGTAGCCGGCGCGACACCGATGCAGTTCGCCACCGGCAGCCGCGTGCAGTACACCCAGGCCAACTACCTGGTGCTGACGGCGTTGCTGCAAGCGCACTACCGCAAGCCCTACCCGGCCATCGCTCGCGAACGCATCCTGCAACCGCTGAAGATGACCAGCACCTCGTGGGGCGTTGCCAGCGTGCCAGCCAAGCGCGCGGCGGTGCCTTACACCGGCAAGGACGGCCAGCTGCAGCCGGCCAATGAAGATGCCTGGCCGGACTACGGCTGGGGCCATGCCGATCTGCAGACCACCGTGGGCGACATGAACCGTTTCCTGCAGGCGCTGGCGAGCGGAAAGCTGGTGCGCACGGCGACCCTGGAAAAGCTCTGGCAGCCGCAGAAACTGAGCGGTGGCGGCAGCAATTTCTTCTCCACCGGTTGGGACACCACCCGAAGCGACGACTACACCCAGGTCGGCCATGACGGCGGCACCCGCGTACGTGCCCGGCTGGCCTACAAGGGCACGCTGGCCAGTGGCTACTGGATGTTCGTGTACCTGACCAACGGCAGCGCCCGCAATGTCTGGTCCAGCACGCTGGTGGAGAGCACGATGGCGGTGGTTGCGCCCGGGGAGTTTCCGCACGCTGTGCTGTCCGAGCGGCTGATCGGCTATGCGCTGGATGACAGCACCGATGCGAAACCGCGAATGCGTAGCTGGCTGCGCGACAGCAATGGCGTTCCCACCGATGAACTGGAACGTGCGATCAATGCCGATGGCTATGCCATCCGCGAGAGTCTGGGTGCCAGCAAGGCACTGAAAGTGTTCGCGCTCAACGCCGAGTTGTATCCGGATTCGGCCAACGCGTGGGACAGCCTGGCCGAGTGCCATGCGGCATTGGGCGATGCAGAGATTGCCAAGGCGCTGTACGCGAAGGCCAAGGCGCTGGCGAAGCCCTCGCCCTAAACCCTGCTGCAGAGCCGAGCCCATGCTCGGCTGCTCTTCGTTGCGATCTCAGGAGACCCGCGCTGCGCGCGATAGCCGAGCATGGACTCGGCTCTACATGGATGTTGCGGGCGGCCATACGCGAGCGACGGGTGACGTGACGCCGCCGACCTGTTAACTTGCGCGCCACTTTGGTAGTTTACAGCATTCCCGCATGTCGCTCTCGTCGTACCGCCCCACCCCCTCGCTGCTGTTCCTGGCCGTTTCCCTCGGCCTCTCTTCCACCGCCGCTGCGGCCCCACAGGCCACCACGCTGGATGCCGTGCAGGTCACCGCTGCCGCCGATGCCAGCGCGCAGGCGCGCGAGGCGCTGAAGCGCGTGCCCGGCGCCAGCAACCTGATCGACATGGCCAAGGCCGACAGCCGACTGTCCACCAGCGCCGATGTGCTGGCCTACCAGCCGGGTATCAGCGCGCAGTCGCCGGGTAATGAGGGCACCAAGATCTCGATCCGTGGCTCGGGCATCAACCGGGGCCCGGGCGCGCACGCCTCGGGTATTGCGGTGTCGATCGACGGCCTGCCACTGACCGGCCCGGGGGGCACGCCCTACGAGCTGCTGGAACCGCTGTGGCTGTCGCGCGTGGAAGTCCTGCGCGGCGCCAACGGCTTCGAGCGCGGTGCGTTGGCGCTGGGTGGTGCCATCGACTACGTCAGCCGCAGCGGTCGTGATTCGGCGGGCGTGCAGCTGCACTACGAAGCCGGCAGCCGTGGCTACCAGAAGCGCGGCATCAGCTGGGGCGGCGTCAGTGGTGATGTCGACTACTTCCTGGCCTACACCGATACCGAATTCGACGGTTACCAGCGTCATACGCGCGGCGACGGCAAGGGTGCGATGGCGAATGTGGGATGGCAGATCACGCCCGACCTGCAGACGCGCTTCTTTGTGCGCTATCGCGAAACCAATCATGAAACGCCCGGCCGCCTGACCCGCGATCAGATCCGCAACGATCCGCGTGCCGCGAATGCGGCCAACCTGGCCATCGATGCACGTCGCCCGCAGCCGGGCAGCACCTGGGTGGGCAACGTCACCACGCTGCAGATCGATGAGGACTCCTCGTTGCAGGCCGGGCTGGTCTATCACAAGTACCCGATGGACTTGAACGAGAGCCTGTACCGGCAGCAGCTGGACTACGCCAACCTCAACGCCACGCTGGACTACCGCCGCCGCCACCGGCTGTTCGGCCTGGACAGCGAGACCACGGTCGGCCTGCGCGTCACCCACGATCTGGACGCCGATGTGCGCGAGTCGCTGCGCTTTGCCAGCAACGGCTATGCCGCCGGTACGCGCACGCGTGACTTCCGGCACCACGGCACCGACAGCACGCTGCACGTCAGCAACACCCTGGCGTTGAACGACCGTCTGCGCATGCAGACCGGGCTGGCGCTGATCAACACCCGCCGCGATGTGCAGGTGACCTGGCCAAGCAGTGGTGGCCGCCTGCGCGACCACGACTGGGACTATGCGCCGCGACTGGGCTTCACTTGGCAGCACAGCGCCCAGACCCAGTGGTTCGGCAACCTCAGCCGCTCGGTGGAGGCGCCACATCCGTGGTCGATGATCTGGGGCTCGAACCAGTACTTCGGGCCGGGCAATGGCCCGTCCAGCGGCCGCCAGCGCGCGCCGGTGCCGATGCAGAACCAGACCGCCACCACGCTGGAACTGGGCGCGCGCGGTGACGCCGCGCTGGGCCGCTGGGAACTGACCGGCTACTACGCTCACGTGAACCACGAACTGCTGAGCGTCGAACTGCAACCGGTGCCGAACCTGTTCATCGCCGAGAACAACGCCAGCCCCACCGTTCACCGCGGCATGGAGGCCGGATTGGACAGCACGCTGTGGCAGGCTGCACCGGGCCGCCTGTCGCTGCGCCAGGCGTATACCTTCAGCGATTTCCGCTATCCCCACGACGCGCGTTTCGGCAGCAACCGCCTGCCCGGCTTGCCGCGCCACGCCTACCAGGCCGAGCTGCGCTTCGATCATGCATCCGGCCTGTACGCCGCGCTCAATACCGAATACGCCTCGCGCATCGCCGTCGACTACGCCAACAGCTACTGGGCCGACAGCCACGTGATCTTCGGCAGCCGCATCGGCTACGACGCACCCGGTGGCCGCTGGCAGGCCTGGGCGGAGATGCGCAACCTCGGCAACCGCCACTACGCCGCCACGGTCACGCCGGGCTACGACGACGCAGGCAGGGATATTGCCCGCTCGACGCCGGGCGAAGGCCGTGGCATCTACGCTGGTGTGCGTTTGCGGTTTGACTGATGACCGCAGGCGGCGCCGGGTGTGATCCGGCGCCGTCGTTCCAGGATCAGCCGATACGCCAGGCTGGCAGGCGCTCGCTGCGCTTCCAGATGGAAGGTGCGAAACCAATCAACGCCAGCGCCGCCAGCCACTTCGGTGAGGTGTTGAGCAGTGTCGAGGTAAGCGAACCATCGACAGGGGCGGCCATTTCCTGCCACGGGTTGTAGCCCAGGTAGACGACGCTGCCAGCCCACCACAGCAATGCCACACCGACACCCACCAGCAACAGAGCCAGCGTGCGGCAGGTCCAGCGCTGCGAGGTGGTGCCCCACTCGCGGGACGCCGCTACCAGCAGGCCCACCACCAGCAGCGACACCAGTGCAACCAGCCCGATATCGACCTTGTGCCCGATACGCTCATAGCTGCAGGCGCGGCATCGCGCCTCTTCCGCGGCAGTGGCGGCTTCGGCCTGCCCGGCTGCGGGCTGCGCCAGTGCCGCAAACGGCATCAATACTGCCAGCAGCGTCACCATGATCCAACGAAACAACGTCCTGTTCCTGCGTGCAGCGACATCCATGCGCTCTTCCTCGTCAGTGGTTGTACGTCCAGGGCCGCAGTATGCGGCCGTCCCATACGCCGCCCAGACCCCGTTCCGGGGTTCGGCCATCCAGCGTCCTTGTTCCCGATGCAGCACGACAAGCTCCCGGTAGACGAAATCGTCGGAACACGAATCCCAGGCGACCGCAATCATAGCCCACTGCCCATCGACGCTGAAAACAGGCCGGGTCAGATAGGCGACGTGGTCGTATGTCCGAGTCGGCCCATGCACCGTTGCCCCGCACCCTTGCTCCCGCAGCGCTCGAAGCCCCGCGCCGTCCATCCGCTGCGCACCGGCCAATGCGGCCGCAGGCACTGGCGTGGACCGGCGATTGACGGGAACCAGGTCCGCCTGCAGCTGCAACCGCAGCGCATGGATGTCCGGCGGCCACCAATCGTCCAGCGGCAGGACCAGGTCGTCCACCTCCTGGCAGATGGAGGCACTGCTGCCCGGCCAGCAATAGGGCAAGGTCTGCTCCATCACGTAGATGTCCTCCCCCACCGGGTCGGTCAACTGCGGCTGTTCCTGCGGGCGCCATTGATCAACGCGCGTGGACGGTGTCTGCGGTGCGCTGGGCACCTCGCTCAGCGACGATGGCAGAACTGGCGTTGGCTGCGGCACTGGCGGGGGTGGAGGGGGGAATGGGGGGCTCTGCCGGATCGCCAGCGCCATCGCCTCCGCCTGCATCTGCGCTGTTCCCAGGTTGATCGGTAGCCGACCGATCTCCTGCTGCCAACTCGGGCGCAGGCTGCAGATCCCGGCCATGAGCGCCAAGGCCGACAGCGCCGCCGCCAGCGATGCAATGCGTCGCCAGGCGATCCGTTGTTGGCAGTCACGGTTTGGCTTGAACGAGGTATCTATCATCACGACTCCGGCAACGCGGGCCACAGGCCCTGTCCAAAGCTCATATGGCGGACAGGCTCCACTCGAACACGCTCCCAGCCGCCCTTCCTGCGATGCAGAAGGTAGAGGACACGCATCGCCGTTCCTCCACTGCACAGATCCGAGGCGACCGATGCCATTGCCCAGTTCCCATCCAGGCTGAACACAGGACGCTGCAGATAGACAACGCCCAGATCCGGATTGCCCGGGCCACCCGTGCATCCCTCGATACCGCGCGCGCGCCGTTGCTGAAGCTCGTCCCACGTCATCCGTTGCGCCCGCACGTGTGCAAGCTCGAACGCGAGACCGGGTACCCGTGAAGCCCGGCGGTTCGCAACCTGCAGCATCGACTCCAGATGCTGCTGCAATTGAAAGGACGCCGCACTGTCATCATCGCGCCACTCGACCACGCTGTGACGAACCTGGCAGACCGGGGCGGGATATCCTTCACCGCAGGAAGGCGCAGTCCATTCCATCACAGCGAATGGAATGTCGGGCTCCCAGCTGGGCGGCTCGAAGTGTGCTGGCGCGACGTCTTCCAACCGCACCGCTGCGGTCGCGAACCCACTGTTTCCGGCCAGCATCGGGGAGGAGACTCTCTTCATTGGAGTCGGTGGAACCGGCGGCTTTCCTGGCGGTGTCGGTCGCAGGTCGATGAGCTCTGCCATCACTTCGGCCTGCATCCGTGCCGTTCCCAGATTGATCGGCGGCGGGCCGACTTCCCGCCGCCACTGCGGGCGCACGCTGGCCATCAGCGCTACGACCGCAACCATCGATAGAACGACCGTTGTGGCCAGGGCGCGTTTCCGTGCAATGCGCTGTCGCATGAAGCTCCTGGAAAAAGTGAAGCACAGAGGAAATCGCCCGGAATTGCAGTACTACCCGGCCAGCACTACCGCAATCGGGTAGCGCAGCGGCATTGCATCGACAGCGGCCGCGCACTGCAGACCCGAGGCATGGAAAACGGTGGCGCCGGTCAACGCGACGATCATGGCCACCGCGTGCGCGGCCAGCCGCACGCACGACTTCACTGCCGCGGCTCCTGGGCAACCTCAATGCACTGATGGAAAAATGGCGCAAGTTCTTCATGCCGCCGCCAGCGGGCGCGTGGCATTGCGGCCAGGGACCTCAGAAACCTGATACTGCATGCGGACATCCTTGCCGGGCACGCGTAGGCGGTGGTGGACGGATTCTAGCGCGATGGGGCCGTGGGTCCATCACCCACAGTCCGCACTGGCGCCGGCCTTGTACCCGCGCGCCGGCGGCTGGATTATGATTTTCCACCAGAAGAGCTATGCGCCACGGCATGCACGCCTCCCAGTTCACCCGCGCCACCGCGCTCGTGATGTTCGTTCCAATGATTGGCCTCGCCGGTTGGGGTTCGTGGTTTGGTAGCCGCTGCTTCAGCGATGGCTGCCTCGGCGTCCTGGTGGCATGGCTTGCCGCCGTAGCCACCTTTGCGGTGCAGGCGTTGCTGGTGCTCCCGACGCATGCCTGGGCCCTCAAGCGGCAGGGATCCCCCGCCTCCCGCAGCTACCTGCGTTGGCTTGGCGCGTCGGCCATCGCTGCCTTCCTGCCCATCGTGCTCGGCTGGGGCTACCTGATGATCTTCCGATGACCTGCTGCACGTCCTCCGCACACGTATAGCCGGATCAAGGAGGCGCGGCGGCCTTCAGCAACTGCGCGGCCACCTGGTCGAACGGGGCGATGTCCTGCAGTGCGCGGCACATCGCCACGGCGCCTTCCACGCTGGCGATCACCAGGCTGGCCAGTCCATCCGCCGCCGCAGGTTCGTGGCCGTCGGCAATGAAGGCTGCGGCCAGATGCCCCTGCCAGCGCACGAACACCTCTGCGGCGGCCACGCGCGGTTGGCTGGTAACCGCCTCGACCGGCTCTTCGACGGCAGCGGCCAGCACCGGACAACCCGCGCGGAACCCGGACCGCAGCAGGCGCTCGCGCCACATCGCCAGAAACTGCTGCAGGCCCTGCACGGCCCCGCCCTTCAACAACTCAACGAGGAGCGCCTCCACCTTGTCACCAGCCATGTGGGTGGCGCGCGCCAGCAGCTCCTGCTTGCCGCCGGGAAAGTGGTGATAGGTGGAACCCAGCGGCGCCTCGGCCAGCTTGGTCACCTCACGGATGCTGGTGGCATTGAGACCCACGCGCGCCAGCATCTGTGCCGCAGCATCAATCACGCGTTGTGGCGCATCAGAGGGGCGCGGGCTCACGGCAGGCTCCTTGCCAGGACAGTCGTCATAAATTAGCGTATCGGCGATTCTATAACAGTCGTCATAACCATGAATCTCTGGTTCCGCCTGCTCCACCTGCTGCTGTGCAGCCTGTTCCGGCCGAAGCTGGAGGCGCCGTTCGGGGTCTCGCGGCTGCAGTTCCGGGTACTGCCCAACGATCTGGACAGCAACCTGCATATGACCAACGGCCGCTACTGGAACATCTTCGACCTGGGCCGGCTGGACCTGATCCTGCGCATGGGCCTGGGCCGGGTGGCACTGCGCGAGAAGTGGGCACCAATCGTCGGCGCCGGCACCATCCAGTTCCGCCGCGAGCTGAAGCCGTTCCAGCGCTTCACCCTGGAAACGCGCCTGGTCGGCTGGGTCGGCTCGCGCGGCATCATGGAGCAGCGCGTGCTGATCGGGCCCGAGCAGAAGATCGCCACCCGTGCGCTGCTGGTCACCGGCATCTACGACCGTCGCGCGCGCCAGTTCCTGGGCATGCCGAAGATGATGGAAGCGATCGGTGTGGTTGCCCCGCCGTCACCGCCGCTCAGTGCAGCCGCCGAGGCGCTGCTGGCTGCCGATGCCGCATTGAAGCAGGACGACGCCTGAGGCACCTCAGCCTACCTTCGGCATGTTCTTGGTCACGCAATGGATGCCGCCACCGCCACCGGCGATCGCATCGATGTCCACCTGTTCGATCACACGACCGGGATACATGTCTTCCAGTAGTTCACGGCAGTAGCCATCGGCTGCGTCCTCACCGAACTGCGGCGCGACCACCGCGCCGTTGATCGGCAGGTAGTTGATGTAGCCCATCGCCAGATCATCGTTGTCGCGGGTATGCACGTTGTCGCGCCCGTCCAGCGGCGGCGGCAGCGTGTGCACCTGCAGACGACGGCCATCGGCATCGGTGGCGCCGCGCAGAATCTCCAGGTGCTCGCGGGTCAGATCGTAGTCGTAGGACTCCGGATCGTCGTCCAGATTGGCGATCACCACGCCCGGACGCACGAAGCGCGCATAGAAATCCACGTGTGCGTCAGTGATGTCCTCGCCGGCGATGCCGGGCAGCCAGATCACCTTCCGCAGGCCGAGGTGGTGCATCAGCTCGGCCTCGATATCCGCGCGCGACCAGCCGGGATTGCGATTGCGGTTCACCCAGCAGCTTTCGGTGAGGATGGCCGTGCCATGGCCATCGACTTCGATGCCGCCACCCTCGCCCACCAGATCGCTTTCCAGCAGCGTGGCACCGGTCACCTGCGCCAGCCACGGCGCCACCGCACCATCGTTCCGTGCGCTCTGCTTGCCGCCCCAGCCGTTGAAGTTGAAATCAACCAGGCCCAGCCCGCCCTTGCCATCGGTGACGAAACATCCGCCGTAGTCGCGCACCCAGATGTCATCCAGCGGCCCCTCGAGGAACTCGATGTTGTCGCGGCCGCAGCGATCCTGCGCCAGCTTCCGCTGCGCCGGGCGGCACAGCACACTAACGGGCTGGTGGCGGGCGATGGTGCGGGCCAGGCGTGCCACGGCGGTGTTCACCGCATCGGCCTGCGCGCCCCACACCCGCGGTTGCGCGGCGAAGGCCAGGAAAACGCGTTCCTGCGGCCCGTGCTCGTCCGGCATGCGCCAGATACCCGCACCCGGCCCCGCTGCGGATACGCGCGTCGGCAGCCCCGTCAGGCCGAGGGCGGCCAGGCGGCCAAGGCCAGCGGCGCCCGCCAGCTGGGTGAGGAAGTGACGACGGCTGCTCATGACGGGCTCCAGGGCCGGTGTGGGATGGACCTATGCTGCGCTTGCGTATCGATAAGCACAAACGATAGATTCAGCCACCAATTGAACAGTTTTACTTATCTGAAATGCTGAAGCATTGGCCACCGCTGAACGCGCTGCGTGGTTTCGAGGCAGCCGCCCGCCTGGGTAGTTTCCACAGGGCGGCCGAGGAACTGCACCTGACCCAGTCGGCCATCAGCCAGCAGATCCGGGGTCTGGAAGCCTCGCTGCAGCAGCCGTTGTTCTTCCGGCAGGGCCGCAGCGTCACCCTCACCGACGCCGGCATCGACCTGCTGGAAACCACCCAGTCCCTGCTGCGGCAGCTGGCCAGCGGCATCCGCCGGCTCGATCAGTACCGCAAGCCGAATCAACTGATCGTCAACACCAGTCCAGCCTTTGCCCGGCATTGGCTGGTGCCGCGCCTGGCCAGCTTCCACCGCCTGCATCCCGACGCCGACCTGTGGCTGCTGACCAGCGAGGAGGCACCGGATATGACCACGCAGACGCTGGACGTGGCGGTACGCGATGACCTCGACTCACAGGCGCAGTGCCAGCATCGCGTGCTGCTGCAGGATCGCCTCTTTCCGGCCTGCCATCCGGCCCTGCTCGCCACGCCGGTGCACGAACGCCTCACCCTGCATGGCGAGCGCGAAATGGACTGGAGCCAGTGGCAGGTACAGGGGGGCGCCGATGTCGGCCAGCGCCGCGAAGGCATGAACTTCTCCGAACCCGGGCAGCTGCTGGATGCTGCCTGCCAAGGGCTGGGTATCGCCCTGGTCAGCGAGCTGCTGGCGGCACGCGCCTGCGATCAGGGGCTGCTGCAGCCGCTGGATGAGGCACGCGTGCGCGGCCCGCGCTGGAGCTGGCTGGTGCATGAGGACAGCGCGGCCGATCCGCTGGTGATCAGTTTCTGTGAGTGGTTGCTGGCGAGTCTGCCCGCAGAAGCTACTTCTGCTCCAGCGCGCGTTTGACCGCTGCCTCGGCCAACGGCGCCATCACCGCATAGCCCTTCGCCGTGGGATGCACGCCATCCTCGGCCAGCTGCGGATCGAGCCCTCCGGCGGCATTGGCCATCGGCGTGTAGTAGTCCAGATAGACCAGCTGCTGCGCATCGGCATAGCGCTTCAATGCCGTGTTCAATGCACGCACCTTCGGCGCTGGCGCTGTTCCCGGCAGCCACGGGTAATCGTTGACCGGCAGCACCGATGCCAGCACCACGGCGATGCCATGTGCACGCGCCAGGTCCACCATCGCGTGCAGGTTGTCCTCGATCATCGCCTGCGTGGACGGGCCGGTGTTGCCGGCAATGTCGTTGGTGCCGGCCAGGATCACCACCACCTGTGGCTTCAGTGCCAGCACGTCCTGCGGGAAGCGCACCAGCATCTGCGCCGTGGTCTGGCCGCTGATGCCGCGGTTGAGCCAGCCCTTGCCGGGGAAGAATCCGGCGCTGCCTTCCGCACCCCAGCCTTCGGTGATCGAGTCGCCGAAGAACACCACGCGCGGCTGGCCCGGCACGGCCGCAGGCAGTCGCGCGTTGGCATCACGATAGCGCTGCAACTCCGGAAAATCGGCCAGGCGCTGCTGCATGAAACGAACCTCGTCGGGGCGCAACTGGTCGATGGGCGTCTGCAGCAGCGGATTGACTGCGACGACTTCGGCGGCACCCAGCGGAGAAGCCAACGCGAGGCCCAACGTCACGACGGTTGCAGCGGCAAGCTCAACAGGTCCACGCATGCGGGTACTCCTGAAATCATCTTGCGCAGTCTAACGCCCTGCCCTGTGCTCAGCGTGCAGCCGTACGCGCCGCTACACCCGTGACTTTCGCCGGCATCCACATGCCCGGCGTCCAGCCGCTGGCGGCCAGGATCGTCTTCGGGTTGTCCTGCTGGATCAGCGCACGCACCGCATCACGCTTGTCCTTGGCCTGCAGGTAATAGGCCTTGGCGATGCGGTAACCCACCCAGTACCCCAGGTCGTAGGGTTCCTGCGAGCCCGGCTTGTAGTTGTACAGCCACGGCGACAGATCGGTGCTGTCCAGATCCAGCGCGAACGCGCTTTCGACATGCACTTCCCGGCCACGGGTCCAGGCCGCGTGACGCCCATTGCCGACGTTGCCTGAAATCAGCTCGGCGATGAACTCGGCGATGCCCTCGCCCAGCGAAACACGCAGCACTGTCGCGCGCGGGTCACCCGGCTCGAAGTCGATCAGGCCGGTCTGCTGGATGTGCACGTATTCGTGTGCGATCACATGCACGAAGCGATCCTGCACATTGGCATTCATGAAGTCGGCCGCGCACAGCGCTTCCAGACCAATGATCACGCCGCTTTTCGAGGTCAGCCCGACCGGCCGGCCGCGGCCCACCGCGATGGTCACCGGCGGGAACCGGGTCTGCGGGTAGATCGCCTGCAGGTTGGAAAACACCTGCGTCAGGCGTTGCTTCACCGCGGGCAGTTCGGCCAGGCAGTTTCGTCCCTGTGCATACAGCTCGGGCTGGCTGGCGATGGACTCGGCAATGCGTTCGGGAGTGACCCGGCGCGCCTTGGCCAGTTCGGCCAGGCCGGCCGAACCCTCGGCCAGGTATCCACGCAGCTGCGCAACGCTGGGCTTGCCGCCAGCGCTGTCATAAAGTGCATAGAAACGGCTGACATCCTCGGTGAGGATCTGCGGCCCTGCCGGTACCGCTGCGGTGGCCACGCCTACCGCCCCGGCACAGGCCAGGGCCAACAGGCCGCGCAGGATCATGAACATCGCTCCGTCCTTGGTGGAGTGCATGCGAAGCGCGCAATCTATCACTCCGCCCGGCCCACTGCAGCAGGCGGATGCGGGCGCACCGGCGCTGTGCCAGACTCGCTTCGGCACCTGCCATGGAAGATGGAGCACCGCACGATGATGATCGTTCCCGCGTACTGGGCCGAAGCCCGCCTGCAGGCCCGTTTCCGTGGCCGGCCGGTGGTCGTGCGCCGCTTCGGCTGGTCCGACGAAGGCCCTGCCGAGGCGCAGGTGCACGCCGATCGCCGCGCCAACGAAGCCCTCAATGCCATCCTCGCCGGGCAGGCGCTTCCGCGACGCGAAGTGCGCAGCAACTACGGCGTGGAGGGCGTGCCGATCCGCGAGCAGATCGTGCAGCGCGACGGCGACGTCATCATCACCCGCAACAGCTACGGTGCGCTGTGCCTGAACACCCCGGACGTGCTGTTCGCCGACATCGATCATGCGCAGCCACCTGCCGGTTGCGTGATGCCTGCAATCATCGCCGCAGTGCTGCTGTTCGCTGGCGCCGTCATCGGCACTCTGCTCTGGCACTGGCTGGTGGGACTGGTGCTGGGGGTGGCAGCGGTGCTGCTGGTCAACACGGCGATGCTGATGCAGCGCAAGCGGCGCCTGGCCGCGGCCGGTGGCGCCGAAGGTGTGGCCCTGCAGCGGGTCGCGGCCTTCAGCGAACAGCATCCGGACTGGCATCTGCGTACGTACCGCACGCCGGCTGGATTGCGCGTGCTGGCCATGCATGCCACGTTCCTGCCCGAAGACGAGCAGCTGCAGGCGTTCTTCAGAACGCTGGGCGCCGACGCCCTGTACGCGCGCATGTGCCGGCTGCAGCACTGCTTTCGTGCGCGCCTGACACCAAAGCCGTGGCGCGTTGGCCTGAGGTACCGCATCCGTCCGCCGGTGGCCGCGTGGTCAGCCGAGCAGGCCAACAACCCGGATCGCCTGGCCTGGATTGCCGAGTACGAAAAGAAGAGTGCCGGCTTCGCCGCGTGCGCCTACCTGCGCAGTTTCGGTGATACCACGCGCATCCATGCCAAGGCCGAGCACGTGCGCGAACTGCACGACCGGTTGGCGCATGCGCAGGACCGCCTGCCGCTGGCGTGAGCTCGGGTGCTCAATCAGCGCTCTGCACGAACGGCTGCCCTGCCAGGGTAGTGCCCAGCCGCACCGCAATCTGCTGTTCACCCTTCTCGAAGGTCGTCGCGCAATGCTTCCCGCCCTTCTGGCACCCCACTTCCGGAAAGCCCTCCAGCGATTCCGGCGCGCCCTGCGCCGGCTTCACCTGCCATCCCGCAGCATCCAGCAGGCGCTTGGCCTTGGCGTAGGGCATGCCGGCGATGATCCCCAGCTGCGCCAGCTCGGGGGGCAGCGACTGGGCATGGGCATTTGAAACCAGGACCAACGACAACGTTGCAGCAAGAACGATGGCTTTCATTGCACCGACCCGGGACGAACTCACAGGGTCAGCCTAGCCCATCTGCGTGGCATGCGAATGTGCCGGTAACACGTCGTTACCGAGTCTCCACAGTTGATTGCAGAGCACGTGCGGCTGGTTACAGCCGAGCGTGGGCTTGGCGCTACAGCAGGATGCAGGAAGGCCACCCGGAGGTGGCCTTCCTGTTCCTTCACTTGGCGTTCTTCACGTAGGTGTCGAACCAGTTCAGCATTTCCGATACCAGCTGCTCGTTCGACTCCAGCGCGGTGTACCAGTGCGGCTCGTTCGGCAGC
The DNA here is from genome assembly GCF_059368675.1 of Stenotrophomonas sp. YJH_SMC_120. Lineage (NCBI taxonomy): Bacteria > Pseudomonadati > Pseudomonadota > Gammaproteobacteria > Lysobacterales > Lysobacteraceae > Stenotrophomonas > Stenotrophomonas sp. YJH_SMC_120. The sequence continues at coordinate 5,145 of NZ_JCAFRY010000032.1, read as the reverse complement.
ATCACCAGGCGGGTGGTACCGCCGTTGCCGCGGATCGCCTGGTACAGCTTGCGCGACTGGAACGGCTCGGTGCCCGGGTTGGCGTCGTCCTCGCCGTGGACCAGCAGCAGCGGCAGCTTGATCTTGTCGGCATAGAAGAACGGCGAGGCCTTCAGGTACACGTCCTGCGCCTGCCACACCGAGCGACGCTCGTTCTGGAAGCCGAATGGGGTGAAGGTCTTGTTGTACGAACCGCTGGTCGCCACGCCGGCCTTGAACAGCTTGGTGTGCGCGATCAGGTTGGCGGTCATCAGGCCGCCGTGGCTGTGACCGGTCACGCCGATGCGGTTGCGGTCGACCACGCCCATGTCCACGGCCTTGTCCACCGCCGCCTTGGCGTCGGCTTCCAGCTGCTCCAGGTAGGTGTCGTAGGCGTTCTTCGGGTCACCCACGATCGGGAACGAGGCGTTGTCGATGATCGCGTAGCCGGCCAGCAGCATCAGGCGGTACGGCTGCAGACGGGTGAAGGTCTGCTGCGAACCGGACACCTGGCCGGCCTGCGCGGCATTGGCGAAGTCGGCCGGGTACGCATACAGGATCGCCGGTACGCGCTGGCCTTCCTTGTAGCCCGGCGGCGTGTACAGGGTGAACGACAGGTCCACGCCGTCGGCACGCTTGTAGGTCACCAGCTGCTTCTTGATCTGGCGCACCTCCGGGGTCGGGTCGACCAGCTTGGTCAGCGCGGTCGCGGTGGACGCGAACTGCGCCTCGCCGGTCTTCGCATCAGCCACTGCCTCACCCTGCTGCCGGATGAAGGCGTTCGGGGGATCGATCACCGACTGGTGCCAGGTCAGGTAGCGCCCCGGCGTGCTGCTGAAACCGAGGAACTGTTCGTAGGCGTCGGCACTGCTGCGGAACAGGCGCTCGCTCTTCAGGGTGCCCAGGTCCAGGCGGTCCAGGAACGGACGGTCGCCCTGCGGCGACGCGCCACGGCCGCTGAGGAACACATGGTTGCCCTCACGGCGCACCACCTGCGCGCCATTCGGCAGGCGGGTAAAGACCAGGTTGCCGGGGTTGCCATACAGCTCGTCGCTGGACATGTCCCACAGCAGGCGGCCTTCCTTCTTCGGCTGGTCCACATCGACGATGCGGGTCTGCATCCAGTGGTGGTTCTCGTCGTTCTCGTACTGGAACGCCAAGGCCGGATCGGCGGTCCACGCGAAGCCCTCAAATCGCTGCGCGGTACGGGTGATTTCGGTCGGCTTGCCGTTGAACGGGGCCTTCAGCATCAGCACGCGGTCGCGGTGCGGCACGTTGACTTTCCAGTCGCCCTTGTCCAGTGCCTCGGCATAGACCAGGGTGGCCGGATCGGTGGCACGCCAGTCGAAGCCACGCGGGCCTTCCGGCACGCCATGCACCGGTACGCGGTCGGCGAGCGGCAGGCTGGCAATCGGCGTGGATTTGCCGCTGGCGATGTCCAGCACGGCCACGTCGTTGGCGAAGCGCTGGTAGGTCACCGCATGCGAGTACGGCGCCTTGATCGATTCAGTCAGCACGTGCACACCATCGGGTGCGGCGCTGACGTCGTTGAACAGCGCCGGCTGCCCGACCGGACGCACGCTGTTGGCGGCGGTATCGACCACGGCCAGCTGCGAGGCACCGTAATAAGCGAACAGCTTCTCGTCATGCACGCTGGTCAGCGTGTCGCGGGCTTCGTAGGTGCTGCTCTCGCCACTGCTGCCCAGCGACTCCTGTGCATCCGGGCCGGTCGGTACGCCGCCGTTGGACGGTGCCGGGCCCTGGTTGGCCGGTACCAGCTTCACCAGCAGGTTCTGGCTGCCACCCAGCCACTGCACGGTGTAGCCGAAGATCGGGTTCAGCTGCACATTCGGCACCTGCTTCACCTGCCCGGTGGCCGCATCGCCCACCCACAGCTGCACGCTGGTATCGACCGCATTCTGGAAGGCGAAATGGCTGCCATCGGCCGACCACAGTGCGCCGGTGGCGCAGCCCTGCGGCAGGTTGACCTTGGTTTCCTTGCCGCTGCCGATGTCGACCAGGGTGAAGTCGGCCACGCAGGCCGGAATGCCGTAGCCGCCTGGGGTGTCATGGCGGCTGCGGTTCTTCGGCTCCAGGCGCACGCCAGCCAGCTTCAGGTACGGCTGGGCGACGCGGCTGATCGACGGGTAGGTCTGCGCGGTGGTCAGCAGCAGGCGCTGGCCGCCCGGGGCCACGTTCGGCGCCGGCGGCGGCGGCGCCTTCAGCACCTTGAGCAGGTGTTCCGGCGGCTTCGCGTAATCGGCAAGCGCCGGGCCAGCGGCCAACAGGCCGACGGTGGCAACGGCAACAGCCGCCGCCAGAGAGGTTCGACGGATGAGCATCCTTATCCCCTGGGGTGTGAATGGGTGCCCGGAATCGGGCATGGACCCGAATCTAGCACCGCAGGGGTTGTCGTGAATGGGCCGGAAGGGCTAGTGGCCGGATGGGGCAAAGTGAGCCACGCCCGGCAGGCCGGCAACGGGCCGGCATCTGCCAGGCGTGGCCTGGCACTACTGCTGCGCGTGCAGGTCCCAGGTGGCCAGGTAGTCGGGGTCGACCACGATCATGCCGCTGGTGCGCATGCGGTACTCGCCGGGCTCGGCCGGTTGGTACTGGTCCAGCATCGGTGGCAGGTAGCGCTCGTGGCCATCATTCTCGTCGGCCAACACCACGCCCTCGTCGGCGCTGATGCGCAGCACCGTGCCGGCGTATTGCTCCAGCCCCTTTACCTGACCGTCGCCACCATAGCGGGTAACCCCGACCAATACGACCTTGCCGATCATTTCTTCCGCCTTGGCATCGTCCAAGGTCGGCAGAATGGGAGTGAATTCGTCGCTCATCGGTGCACCTCCGTAGCCTGCAGGACATCGTGGATGAGGTTTCCGCTTCGCAGTGCGCGTCGCTGGCAGCCGAGCAGGTACCCGGCCTGGAGCCTCTGCATCGAGAGTGCCAGTACGCCCATGAACCCAAGGGTTCCTGGAGGACGATGCTGCCATCGCAGGCGGAAGGGACAGGTGAAGGCCGAAATCGGTCCCCGCCGGTCAGAGGGTTGCGCCTGCACCCACGCTAGAATGCACGCATGCGCACCGTACATGCCCTCCGCTACATCACGCCCTTGCGGGAAGGTGGCTCCCTGCCGGCCGTGGTCGAGACCGACGACGACGGCATGGCCGTGCTGAAGTTCCGTGGCGCCGGCCAGGGCCCGAAAGCGTTGATCGCCGAGCTGATCGCCGGCGAGATGGCACGCACGCTGGGCCTGCCGATTCCGGAAATCCTGTTCGTCGAGCTGGACCGCGAGTTCGCCCGCACCGAGCCCGACCCGGAAATCCAGGAGCTGATCCGCGCCAGCGAGGGCCTGAACCTGGGCCTGGACTACCTGCCCGGTGCGATCAATTACGATCCGGCGGCAATGCCGGTGGATCCAGACCTCGCCTCGCGCATCGTCTGGTTCGATGCGTTCACCAGCAATGTCGATCGCACCACCCGCAACCCCAACCTGATGGTATGGCATCGAAAGCTGTACCTGATCGACCACGGTGCGGCCATGTACTTCCATCACGACTGGGCCAACGCCGGCGATGCCTGCGAAAAGCCGTTCGTGTTGATCCGCGACCATGTGCTGCTGTCGTTCGCCAGTCGCATCGCCGAGGTGGATGCCGAGCTGGCCGCGCGCCTGACCGATGCCGAGATCGAACGCATCGTCGGCCTGGTGCCGGACAGCTGGCTGGTGGACGAACCGGCGTTCGACAGCCCGCAGGCCTATCGCCAAGGCTACATCGACTATCTCAAGAATCGCCTGAAAGTGCGTGCGGTGTTCGTGCAGGAGGCCATCCGTGCCCACGCTGCACACGTATGACTACGCGGTCATCCGCGTGGTACCGCGGGTGGAACGCGAGGAGTTCATCAACGTCGGGGTGATCGTCTCCTGTCCTGGCGCGCGTCATCTGGAGGCGGCCATCGATATCGATCCTGCGCGCCTGCGGGCGTTCGCGCCGGCGTTGGATCAGGAGGCGCTGCAACCATGGCTGGATGCGATCGTGGCAATCTGCCGCGGCGACGCCAGCGCCGGGCCGATCGCGCAACTGCCCGCGCGTGCCCGCTTCCACTTCCTTACCGCCAAGCGCAGTTCGGTCGTGCAGATGTCGAGCACGCATGTGGGCCGCACGGCCGACCCGGCGGGTGTGGTGGAACACTTGATGACGAAGATGGTGCGGGTGCCGGCACCTAACGCGTAGCGGCGACTGGTAGAGTCGACTGTTAGTCGATTAACGCACGCAGTGCGGGCTCTTCGGCGGCATTGATTAAGGCAGTCGACTAACAGTCGACTCTACCGGGTCGACTCTACCCGGTCGACTCTACCCGGTCGACTCTGCCCGGCTGACTCTGCCCGGTCGGTTCCATTACCATGCGCGTTCGCCTGCCGACTCAAGCTCGCTCAACGGCCAGCGGCACCATCCGTACGGATGGTCACCGATCTGCGCGGCAAGACCGGCTCGAACGGGATTTGCCAGAATGTAGCAAGCGTGCCTGTGCAGCGACGCGTCACTGCGGATCGCATGATCGTGATAACCCGCCTGCCAGATTGCACCCTGGCTCCCTCGCCGCCGGTTGATTAGAAAGCTGCTGCGCGCCTTGAAGCGCTGCACGCAGTAGCCCAGCGAATGGCCACGTAGTTGAGCCAGCCAGTGGATGTGATCCGGCATGATCACCCAGGCAAACGATGCAGTCAGGCCTTCCCGATCCATCGATCCGAGGAGCTGCATGGCAAGGTCGGCATTGGCAGGGCTATCGAAAACACGATGGCGGTTCCGGCACACCATGGTGATGGTGTAGACGTTGCCGACTATGGATCGGCGGCCGGCAAGCAGTTGAGGGCTGGGCATGAGTTCGAGAATGCCCGCCAGGATGGATGCTCGACATCGGTTCACTGCCAACGTCAGGATCAGGGATCATCTTGATGCAGCGTCCGGGGATGTGGAGTCGCCTGGGTAGAGTCGACTGTTAGTTGTGTAAACCCACCACGTTGTTCAGCAGGACTCTGGAAATAGGTGGCTGGCCACCGATCCCCATGTGAGGGCGGTGCCAGTTGTAGTGGTGCAGCCATTGGGTCAGCACGGAATTGCGCTG
>NZ_JCAFRY010000031.1:0-28894 GCF_059368675.1 Stenotrophomonas sp. YJH_SMC_120 | reverse complement strand
TGCCGGCCGCTGGCCGGCAGTGTCGACCAAGGTCGACACCTACCAGAACACCGGTGGCCAGGCTGGCGGCCTGGCAGCAGAAGGGGTAGTGCCGGCCGCTGGCCGGCAGTGTCGACCAAGGTCGACACCTACCAGAACACCCGTGGCCAGGTTGGCGGCCTGGCAGAAGGGGTAGTGCCGGCCGCTGGCCGGCAGTGTCGACCAAGGTCGACACCTACCAACAGCATTCCCAGCAGCGCATCGGGTGGAAAGCCCCCTTGTTGTTCAAGAGGGCGCGCCGAAGGCGCGGGGACAAGGTGGAATGCGCGGGCAGTTCGGTTTACGCGCCCAGCGCGTAACCGAACTGCTGCTTGAACTGCTCGTTGAACTCATCGAAGGTGAAGCGCTGGTTCTGCGTGCCCGGGTGCTCGACCTTCAGCGCGCCCATCAGGTTGCCCATGCGGCCGATGGTCAGCCAGTCGTAACCCTTCTGGATGCCGTAGATCAGGCCGGCGCGGAAGGCGTCGCCACAGCCGGTCGGATCGACCACGCGGCGCTCGTGCGCCGGCGGGATGTCGTAGCTCTTTTCCGGGGTGTGGATGACCGCACCCTTCGGGCCACGGGTGGTGATGTAGGCCTTGACCCGGCTGACGATCTCCTTCTCGTCCCAGCCGGTGCGCTCCTGCAGCAGGTTCGACTCGTAGTCGTTGACCACCACGTAGTCGGCCTGATCGATGAAGGCGCGCAGCTCGGGGCCGTTGAACAGCGGCATGGCCTGGCCCGGGTCGAAGATGAACGGAATGCCGTCCTCGTGGAATTCCTGTGCGTTCTGGATCATGCCTTCGCGGCCGTCCGGGCCGACCAGGCCCAGGGTCACGCCCGGCACGCCGCGCACATGGTTCTCGTAGGAGCGCATCATCGCGCCCGGGTGGAAGGCGGTGATCTGGTTGTTGTCGTGGTCGGTGGTGATGAATGCCTGCGGGGTGAACAGCTCGTCGATCACGCGCACGCGCGACAGGTCGATGCCCAGGCCTTCGAAGTATTCGCGGTACGGGCCGAAGTCCGAACCCACGGTGCCCATCGGGATCGGCTGGCCGCCCAGCAGGTGCAGGTTGTAGGCGATGTTGCCGGCGCAGCCGCCGAACTCGCGGCGCATGCGCGGCACGAGGAAGGACACGTTCAGGATGTGCACCTTGTCCGGCAGGATGTGATTCTTGAACTGGTCCGGGAACACCATGATGGTGTCGAAGGCAAGAGAACCACAGATCAGAGCGGACATCGATGTAAGCCTATGCGGTGAATTTTGGGGTGGGCCGGCCCGGTTCAGCGGGCAAGCAAACGGCGCCCTTGGGCGCCCGACGGCGCAAAGGTTACCCGCTGGTGCCGCTCAGGGCCAGAACCGGGTGATGCCCGATCAGGCCGAAAGCCTGTGAAGACGCGGGTTCAGCTAGTTTTTTCCTTGCTCGGCGGCAGGCGGGTTGCTAGGCTTGTCGGCCTCGATTTCTGCCCATTTTTTCGCCATCCCGCGGCGGGCACGACACCCCTCAGGACTCCTTCCTCAGATGTTCAAGAAACTCCGTGGCATGTTCTCCAACGACCTGTCCATCGACCTGGGCACGGCCAACACCCTCATCTACGTGCGCGGGCAGGGGATCGTGCTGAACGAGCCGTCGGTCGTGGCCGTGCGCCAGGACCGTGCCATCGGTGGCACCCGCTCGGTGGCAGCCGTTGGCGCCGAGGCCAAGCAGATGCTCGGCCGTACCCCGGGCCACATCACCACCATCCGCCCGATGAAGGACGGCGTCATCGCCGACTTCACCTACACCGAGGCGATGCTCAAGCACTTCATCAAGAAGGTGCACAAGTCGCGCGTGCTGCGCCCGAGCCCGCGCGTGCTGGTCTGCGTGCCGGCCGGTTCGACCCAGGTCGAGCGCCGCGCGATCAAGGAATCGGCCGAGGAAGCCGGTGCCCGTGACGTGTACCTGATCGAAGAGCCGATGGCTGCCGCGATCGGCGCCGGCATGCCGGTCACCGAAGCCCGTGGCTCGATGGTCATCGACATCGGCGGCGGTACCACCGAAGTGGCGGTGATCTCGCTCAACGGCATCGTCTATTCGGCCTCGGTCCGCATCGGCGGCGACCGCTTCGACGAATCCATCACCAACTACGTGCGCCGCAACCACGGCATGCTGATCGGTGAAGCCACCGCCGAGCGCATCAAGGTCGAGCTGGGTTGTGCCTACCCGCAGGCCGAGGTGCAGGAGCTGGAGATCTCCGGCCGCAACCTCGCCGAGGGCGTGCCGAAGATGATCAAGATCAGCTCCAACGAGGTGCTTGAAGCCCTGCACGAACCGCTGTCGGGCATCGTCAGCGCGGTCAAGCTGGCGCTGGAGCAGACCCCGCCGGAACTGTGTGCCGACGTTGCCGAGCGCGGCATCGTGCTGACCGGCGGCGGCGCCCTGCTGCGTGACCTGGACCGCCTGATCTCCGAGGAAACCGGCCTGCACGTGCAGGTGGCCGACGATCCGCTGACCTGCGTGGCCCGCGGTGGCGGTCGTGCGCTGGAACTGGTGGACATGCACGGCAACGAGTTCTTTGCGCCGGAATAAGCCGTCCCGGCCGTTCCCGCCCGCCGCGCCCTTCCGGGGTGCGGCCCGCCGCGATGGCGGGCCGGCACCGGCGGGGCGTCCGCGTGTTTCCCTTCCGCCTTCTGCCAGTTGAATCGTTGCCGTGCCGCCCTACGCCGGTCCTCCCGTTGCCTCCCGATCCGGTGATGCCGCCAGCCCCCTGCGGTTGCTGGCCTATCTTGCATTGGCCATCACACTGATCGTCCTTGACGATCAGGCGGGTTGGCTGGCGCGCCTGCGCGAGCAGGCCAACAGCCTGGTGCAGCCTGTGTGGGCACTGGCGGGTCTGCCCGGCAAGCTCGGCAACCAGGTCAAGGATTCCGCGGCCAGCCACACCCAGCTGGTCACCGAGAACCGTGAACTGCGCAACCAGCTGCTGCTGGCCAACGCGCGCCTGACCCGTCTGCAGACCGCGGCGCTGGACAACGCCCAGCTGCGCGAACTGCTGAACGTGGCCGAGCGCAGTGGCCTGGACGTGCAGCTGGCGCCGATCCTGGATATCGACCTGGACCCGGTGAAGCAGCGCCTGGTGCTCGACGCCGGCAGCCGCGAAGGCGTGCACGTCGGGCAGGCGGTGATCGATGCCGGTGGCCTGATGGGGCAGGTGATCAGCGTCACCGGCGGTACCTCCACCGTGCTGCTGCTGACCGACCCCGACCACGCGGTGCCGGTCACCGTGGCCCGCAACGGCGTACGCCTGATCGTCTACGGCCGCGGCGACACGCTGGAGCTGCGCGACATCCCGCTCAGCGCCGGTGTGGAAGTGGGCGATGAGATCGTCACCTCCGGCCTCGGTGGCCGCTTCCCGGCCGGCTTCCCGGTCGGCACCATCACCGGCCTGCGCCCGGACGACACCCATGCCTTCCTGGTCGGCGAACTGAAGCCAGCCGCCCAGCTGGATCGTGGCCGTGATGTGCTGCTGCTGCGCCCCGGTGCGGCGATCCGCATTCCGCCGGAACTGCGCCTGCAGCTGGAAGAAACCACTCCGGGTGGCCCGGCCACCGGCGCCACCGTGCCAGCGGGAGCCGCGCCAGCGACAACGACGCCAGCTCCGGTCAGCTCCCCGGTAGTGCCGGCCGCTGGCCGGCAACAGCCCTCGTCGCAAACGAGGACTGTTGCCCCCGCATCCTCGCTTGATCCTGCTGCTCCGGTAGTGCCGGCCGCTGGCCGGCAACAGCCCTCGTCGCAAACGAGGACTGTTGCCCCCGTATCCTCGCTTGATCCTGCTGCCCCGGTAGTGCCGGCCGCTGGCCGGCAACCGACCACGCCGGAGGCCCAGCGATGAGCCGCCTGCGCGACAACCCGTGGGTATTGCCGGCCAGCCTGGTCGTAGCCCTGCTGCTGGGCCTGCTGCCGTTGCCGGCGCTGCTGCAGCCGCTGCGCCCGTACTGGCTGGCGCTGGTACTGGCGTACTGGGTGATCGAGACGCCCGAGCGCGTCGGCCTGGGCATCGCTTTCGCCAGCGGCGTGGTCGCCGACCTGCTGTACGGCGGCGTGCTCGGCGAACAGGCGCTGCGGCTGGTGATGCTGGCCTTCATCCTGCAGCGTTTCCGCGCCCGCATCCGCTTCTTCCCGATGTCGCAGCAGATGCTGGCCATCGGTGGCCTGTTGTTCAACGACCGCATCGTCAGCGCGCTGGTCCACATCCTGGTGGGCGAGCCGACCCTGCCGTGGTCGTACTGGTGGGCGCCGCTGTTGGGCATGGGCCTGTGGCCGCTGGTGTTCGTGCTGCTGGACGCAGTGCGCTTCGGCAAGCGCGGGCGCTGAGCCATGATCCCGCGCCGCCAGGTCAAGAACCCGCACGCCGAAGCCGAACAGTTCCGCCGCCGTGCGGCGCTGGGTTTCCTGGGCGTGCTGGTCTGCCTGCTGGGCCTGGGCGGCTGGTACTTCAAGCTGCAGGTGCTGGATCACGACGTCTACGCCACGCGCTCGGAAGCCAACCGCATCAAGCCGCGGCCGGTGGTGCCCGGGCGCGGCATGATCTACGACCGCAACGGTCGCCTGCTGGCCGAGAACGTGCCAGCGTTCCGCCTGGACGTGACCCCGGACAAGGTCAAGGACATGGACGCCACCCTGGAAGGGCTGGCGAAGATCATCAGCATCAGCCCGGAAGAGCTGGAAGCGTTCAACAAGTCGCGCAAGGCGCGCCGCAAGTTCCTGCCGGTCACGCTGAAGCTGCGCATGAGCGACGAGGAGATGGCGCGCTTCGCCGTCGACCGTTGGCGCTTCCCCGGCGTCGAGCTTGAGCCCTACCTGACCCGGCGTTATCCGTACGGTGACCTGTTCGCGCACATCATCGGCTATGTCGGCCGCGTCGACGACAAGGACCTGGAGATCCTCGGCGAAGGCAATGCCGCGCTTACCCACATTGGCAAGTCCGGCCTGGAGCGCTATTACGAGCAGCAGCTGCGCGGCAAGGTCGGCTACGAGCAGGTCGAAACCAACGTGCAGGGCCGTGCCATCCGCACCATCGGCCGGGTGGCCGCGCAGTCCGGCGCCGACCTGCGGCTGTCGATCGACGCGGACCTGCAGCGTGCCATGGTGGCCGCCTTCGGCGATCAGGAAGGCTCGGCAGTGGCGATGGACCCGCGTACCGGCGAGGTGCTGGCGATGGTCAGCCTGCCGTCCTACGACCCCAACCTGTTCGTCAACGGCATTTCCCATGCCGACTTCAAGGCGCTGAACGAGAACCCGTCGCGGCCGCAGTTCAACCGCCTGGTGCTCGGCGGTGTCGCTCCCGGTTCCACGCTGAAGCCGCTGATCGGGCTGGCCGGCCTGGACTCGGGCGTGCGCCGCCCGGAAGACAAGGTGCTGTCCACCGGCATGTTCTACCTGCCCGGCACCAGCCGTGGCTGGGGTGATGCGCATCGTGGCGGCCATGGCTGGACCGATCTGCGCAAGTCCATCGCCGAGTCGGTCAACACCTACTACTACAAGCTGGCGCTGGACCTGGGCATCGAGCGCTTCGACCATTACATGGAGTACTACGGCTTCGGCCAGCCGACCGGTATCGACCTCACCGGCGAAATCGGCGGCATCCTGCCGTCGCCGGCCTACAAGCGGAAGACCCGCAAGGAAGCCTGGTACCCCGGCGATACGGTCAACATCAGCATCGGCCAGGGCGACTGGAAGGTCACCCCGCTGCAGTTGGCGCGCGGCGTCAGCGCGCTGGCCGACGGGCAGCTGCGCACCCCGCACCTGGTGATCCAGCAGCGCGACGGCTTCGACAGCGACTGGACCGCGACGCCGCCCGGCGAGAGCAAGCCGGTCAGCCCCAACCCCAACAACGTGCAGGCGGTGCGCGAGGGCATGATGGCGACCATGCGGCCGGGCGGCAGCGGCTGGCGCGTGGCGGTCGGTGCGCCGTACGTGATGGCCGGCAAGACCGGTACCGCGCAGGTCATCAGCCGCAAGGGCACCGCAGCGGTGAACCCGAAGAGCCTGCCGATGCACCTGCGCCACCGCGCGCTGTTCGTCGGCTTCGCGCCGGTCGAAAACCCGGTGATCGCGATCGCGGTGGCGGTGGAAGGCGGTGGCTATGGTGGTTCGGCTGCTGCGCCGATCGCCCGCAAGGTGTTCGATGCCTACCTGCTGGGCAAGATGCCCGAGGGCATGCAGCCGCTGGACAGCGAGCGTGGTACCACCGCCATCGGTGCCACCGCGTTCGACAACGAAGACGCCGGCGCACGCCAGGCCGGTGATCTGGCGGCCGCGCAGCTGGGCGAACACCCGGTGCAGGTGGGAGCCCCCGCCCCCGAACCGGCCCCTGCGCCGCAGCCGGGCACGCCGGCCGCTGCCGCACTGCCGGCCACGCCACGCCCGACGGTTGCGGAGCCCGCACGATGAAAGTGTTCCTGCGCTGGGCCGGCGACATGCTGCGCCGCTTCTTCAGCACGCTGGACTGGGTGTTGTGCCTGGCCTTGGGCGCGCTGATGGTGATCGGCCTGGCCACCTTGAAGAGTGCCGGTGGCGACGGCCTGGTGATGGCCCAGGGCGCGCGTTTCGCGGTGGGCATGGCTGCACTGTGGGGCATCTCGCGGGTGCCGATCCTGCGCATCCGCTCGGCCACGCCGATGATCTATGCGATCTCCATGATTCCGCTGCTGGCGGTGTTCGTGCTCGGCACCGGCAAGTACGGCCGGCAGTGGCTGGACCTGAAGTTCTTCTACCTGCAGCCGGCCGAGCTGCTGAAGGTCAGCCTGCCGATGATGGTGGCCTGGTACCTGCACAAGATGCCGCTGCCGCCGCGCTTCAACACCGTGCTGGTGGCCTTGATCATCATCGGCGTGCCGACCGGCCTGGTGATGTTGCAGCCCGACTTCGGTACCGGCGTGCTGATCGCCGCCAGCGGCGTGTTCGTACTGCTGCTGGCAGGCCTGCCGTGGTGGTGGGTCGGGCTGGGCGTGGGCGGCGTGGCTGCGGTCGCGCCGGTGGCCTGGTTCTGGCTGCTGCGGCCGTACCAGAAGGACCGCATCATGATGTTCCTGGACCCGGAGATGGATGCACTGGGGGCCGGCTGGAACATCATCCAGTCGAAGATCGCGATCGGGTCCGGCGGCTTCGATGGCAAGGGCTGGGGCGAGGGCTCGCAGTCGCACCTGAACTTCATTCCCGAACAGACCACCGACTTCGCGTTCTCGGTGCTGAGCGAGGAATTCGGCTGGATGGGTGTGGCCCTGGTGCTGACCCTGTACCTGGTGGTGATCGGGCGTTGCCTGTGGATCGCCAGCCAGTCGCGCGATTCCTATTCGCGCCTGTTGGCCGGCGCTACCGGCCTGGCGTTCTTCGTCTATGTACTGGTGAACGGCGGGATGATTTCCGGCCTGCTGCCGGTGGTGGGCGTGCCGATGCCGCTGATCAGCTACGGCGGTACCTCGGCGGTGTCACTGCTGGCCGGCTTCGGCCTGGTGATGGCCGTACGCAGTCACAACCCGGTGCACGGCGGCTACGGCTAGCACCGGTCGCGCGCTTCGTCGCGCTTCCATCTGCTCGATTGCTTCCGCTGTTCTGTAGAGTCGAGCACGGCTTGACTCTACAAGCGCACGCGCACCCTGACAGCTTCACGCAAGCACGCATTGCTACCGTGCCCGCGTGGAATGGAAACGACTGCTTGGCGGCTGCCGTGAGGTGGCGCGCACGATCGATCTGCCGTTGCTGATCGCGTTGCTGATCCTGATGGGCGCGGGCCTGGCGGTGCTGCACAGCGTGTCCGGTCCGGTGGCTGGGCAGGCGGCGCGTTTTGCCGGTGGCCTGGCGTCGATGTGGCTGCTGTCGCGCGTTTCGCTGCTGCGGCTGCGCGCGTGGACGCCGGCAATCTATGCGCTGTCGATGCTGCCGCTGATGGCGGTGTATGTGATCGGTACAGGCAAGTACGGGCAGCGCTGGCTCAATCTCGGCGTGTTCTACCTGCAGCCGTCCGAACTGCTCAAGCTCAGCCTGCCGCTGATGATGGCCTGGTACCTGCATCGGCAACCGCTGCCACCGTCGCCGCGCACCGTACTGACCACCACCGTGCTGATCGGTGTACCCGCCGTGCTGATCCTGATGCAGCCCAACCTGGGCACCGCCACGCTGGTTACCGCCAGCGGCGTGTTCGCGCTGCTGTTGGCCGGATTGCACTGGGGCTGGGTGGCAACTGGCGCGACGGGCCTTGCCGTTGCCGCGCCGCTGGCCTGGTTCGGCCTGCTGCGGCAGTACCAGAAGGATCGCGTGCTGACCTTCCTTGATCCGTCGGCGGATCCGCTTGGCACCGGTTGGAACATCCTGCAGTCGCGCATCGCGATCGGCTCCGGTGGCTGGGACGGGCGCGGCTGGGGGCAGGGCACCCAGGCCACGCTGGACTTCCTGCCTGAGTACACCACCGACTTCGCGTTCTCGGTGCTGGCCGAAGAGTTCGGCTGGATCGGCGTGGCCACCGTGTTTGCGCTGTACCTGTTCGTGGTCGGCCGCTGCCTGTGGATCGCGGTGCACGCCCGCGACACGCACGCACGGTTGCTGGCCGGCAGCCTGGGCTTGGCGTTCTTCGTGTACGTACTGGTGAACGGCGGGATGATTTCCGGCCTGCTGCCGGTGGTGGGCATTCCGATGCCGTTGATCAGCTATGGCGGTACCTCGGCGGTGTCGCTGCTGGCGGGTATCGGGCTGGTGATGGCGGTGCGCGGGCACCGGCCCGTGCACGGGGGATAGGGTTTCCAGCCAACGGCGCAGCCCCTCGTGGGTGGTGTCTGGGTGGTCGCGGAAAGCAGAAGCCGCGGGTGGGCCGGTCGGGTTGGGTACGCGGGGGACGCCGTGAATCCGTCCCTGGAGGCTTGACAGCCGCATCCATGCGGCTGACACCCCCACGTACCCAACCCGACCGCCCTCTGACAGATTTTGGCGGTCTGCCACCCACGGAGAAAAAAGAGAAAAGCAAAAGCGGGTCGCGGCGCTGCGCTTGCTTGTGAGCCGAGCATGGCTCGGCTCCACACAAGGCAATGAAGCGACCCGCCAAGCCGCTTTTGCTTTTGATCTTCTCTTTCTTCTCCGTGGGTAGACGCGCACGGAACCTGTCCGTGGCCGGGTAGATGGGCTGCGCAGGGGCGTGAGCCGCATGGATGCGGCGATCGAGCTTACATGGACGTACTTGCAGCGGCCCCTGCGCAGCCCATCTACCTGGCCTCACCCGTTAACTGCTTTTCGCGACCACCCACGAGGGGCTGCGCCGTTGGCTGGAAACTTCCTGACTCTGCGCAACGCTCGCTGTGGAAGCGTTCTCACAACGATGCAGGACAGCACACTCGCTGACCAAAGTCCGCAAAAAATGTTAGCTGGTTCACACTTTTACGCCGCGTTGATCTTGATCAATGGACTTGTCGTAATCGGCCTGCACAATGGCGGCCCGTTCGGCACGGCGCGCCGTCTATCGTTGCAGCGCGAGGGGGCGTCGGGCGGGAAGCAGTACTGATCCAACGGATACAAGGAGCGCGGGGCACTGCCACTGGGGAGCGGCAGCCGCGCAGGTATCGACCGGATCCGGTCGCCGGTTGCGTCTGCGGGGATGGGGACGCAACCGGCCACCTCTATCTGAATGGGGAAGCACGATCACGACGCCTTCACATTTCCCGCTGAACACGGGCAAATCGTTGTGATTCATGGTGTTAGGGGTTTTAATTCATCCATGACCTGCTAACCTGCGACGATGATTCGACGCACTCTGGCCTGCATGCTCACCCTCGGCCTGGTCGCCTGCGCGACCCAGCCGAAGTCCCCACCGTCTTCACCCCAGGCCAGCAGTACGCCGCGCCAGCCCGCCACCAGGGCCCATGGGCCGGCCGAGGCTGCACCCGAAGCAACTGCGGCTACCGCGCCGCCGGTCGATCTCACCCCGGTGCCATTCGAGGTCGCGCGGGCCCGCTTCATTGCCGATACCGCCAAGCGCTATGGCCTGAAGCCGGAGCAGATCAGCAGCGTGCTCGACCAGGCGCAGGTGCGCCAGCCGATCATCGCCGCGATGTCGCGCCCGGCCGAGCGGGTCAAGCCGTGGAACGAATACCGGCCGATGTTCATCAGCAAGGCACGCATTGATGGCGGCCGCGCGTTCCTGGCCGAACACCGTGCCGAACTGGATCGCGTGCAGCAGCGCACCGGAGTGCCGGCCGAAGTGATCGTGGCGATCATCGGCGTGGAAACCAGTTACGGAAAGAATGCCGGCAGCCATCGCGTGCTCGATGCGCTGTACACGCTGGCGTTCTACTACCCACGCAGCGGCGACCCGGCCAAGCTCGAACGCGAAGTGCGCCGCGAACTGTTCTTCCGCGATGAGCTGGCCAAGCTGTTCGAGCTGGGCCGCGAAGAGAAACTGGACATCACCACGCTCAAGGGCAGTTATGCCGGTGCGATGGGCATGGGCCAGTTCATGCCGTCCAGTTACCTCGATTACGCGGTGGACGGCAACGGTGATGGTCGACGCGACCTGTTCAACAGCTACGACGACGTGTTCTCCTCCATCGCCAACTACTTCGTGAAGAAGGGGGGCTGGGTGCGTGGTGGCCAGGTTGCGGTACCGGCCACGCTGGCCACGGGCCGCGAGGAGTTCAACCCGACCGAATGGATGCCCACCTGGTCGCTGGCCGACCTCGCACAGCGCGGCTACCAGCCGAGCACGCCGGTGCAGCCGGGCGCCACCGCCACCCCGATCACCCTGGAAGGCAGCACCGGCAAGCAGTACTGGCTGGGCTTCCAGAACTACTACGCGATCACCCGCTACAACCTCTCGAAGATGTACGCGATGGCCGTGTTCCAGCTGTCCCAGGCCATCGCCGGACAGGAGCTGCCCCCGGCATGAACATCAGATGGCTGGTCCCGAGCTTGATCGTCTTCGCGCTGGCGGCCTGCAGCAGCGCGCCGAAGAAGCCGGCCACGGCCGGCCACGGTGGCAAGTCCAGCGGCACGCTGGTGCAGGGCCGTGGTTCGCGACCGGCGCACTGCCCGGAAGGTTCGCCGTATGCAGCGGCCAAGGAAGACCTCAGCACCCGCGGCAATTACACCGCTGGTGGCCTGTACAAACCAGGCGTGCGTGACAGCACGCCCGACTACATTCCCAATGTGGCATGCATCCCCGAGCCGGAAGTGACCGCCGAGGAACGTTCGGCCATCGGCAACAAGTCGCCGTACGTGGTGCTGGGCAAGTCGTACAAGGTGCTCGACGACACCCATGACTACGTCGAGCGCGGCACCGCGTCGTACTACGGGGCCAAGTTCCATGGCCGCCTGACCTCCAACCGCGAGGTCTACGACATGTACCAGTTCACTGCCGCGCACAAGACGCTGCCGCTGCCCAGCTTCGCCCGCGTGACCAACCTGGACAACGGCGAGTCGGTGATCGTGCGTGTCAACGATCGTGGCCCGTTCCATGACGGCCGCGTGGTCGATCTCAGTTATGCCGCCGCCGTGCGCCTGGGCATCACCCAACGCGGTACCGGCAATGTCGAGGTGCGCGCGCTGCAACCGGGCGAGAGCAACCTGATGGCGCAGAAGCCGTCGCGTCGCGAGCGTCGTGCGGCTGAAGCCGCTGCCGCCACCGCGGTGGCCAGTGCGCGCCCGGCGCCGGCGCCACGTGCTTCCACCGACAGTGATATCGATCGCCTGGTCAACCGCTTGCCGACCGATGGCGCCCCGGCCCGCGGCCAGCCGGCCACCACCCAGGGCGTGGCCAGCACCGCGCCGGATGTAGCGGTCAGCAGCCTGCCGCCAAGCGCGCCGGTGGTGCGCAACTCCGCGCCGCCTCCGGCGGTTGTCGCCAGCACGGCCCCGCGCGCGGTGGCACCGGCACCGGTGCGTGCCGCCGCGGCGGCGCCGAGCCTGTCGCAGCAGATGGTCGGCGCGGTGATGGTGCAGGTCGCCAGCTTCTCCAACCGCGACAACGCCAACCGCGCGATGGGCCAGCTCACTGCCGCCGGCATCGTCGGCGCGACCATCAGCGACATCGCCGCCGGTGGCCGCACCCTGTTCCGCCTGCGTGTTCCGGCAAGCGACCATGCCAGTGCGGCGGAACTTGTCGGTCGCATCGCCGGTCTGGGCCTGGGTTCGCCGCAGATCGTCAAGGACTGATCCGCCCGGGCCGGTGCTGCCGGCCCATGCTCCCCCGGCCTTACAATGGCCGTTACGTTCCACCCTCCATTCCCGGCCGTCCCCTGGAGCCTGCTGTCCAATGAATTTCCGTTCCGCCGCCACCGCCCTGGCCGCCACCCTGGTGGTGGGCCTGGCTTCCGCCCAGACGCCGCTGCCGACTCCGGCCACGCCGGCGCCCGCCGCCGCCGCCGCCCCGGCCACCGTCGCCACTCCGCCGGCCCCGGCGCCAAGCGTGTCCAAGGCCTGGGTGCTGATGGATTACGCCACCGGCCAGGTGCTGGCTGGTGAAAACATCCACGAGCAGCTGGCCCCGGCCAGCATCACCAAGGTGATGACGTCCTACGTGATCGCCGCCGAGGTCAAGAACGGCAAGGTCCGTGCGGATGACCAGGTGATGATGAGCGAGCGCGCCTGGCGCGAGGGCGGCGCTGGCACCGATGGGAGCTACAGCGGCTTCCCGGTCAACCAGACCGCGCGCCTGGAAGACATGGAAAAGGGCATGGCGATCCAGTCCGGCAATGATGCCGCGATCGCCCTGGCCGAGCATGTGGCCGGCAGCGAAGAAGCCTTCGCGTCGCTGATGAACAGCTACGCCGCCAAGATCGGCATGAAGGACTCGCACTTCGTCAACGCCCACGGCCTGACCGCCGAAGGCCATCACAGCACCGCCTACGACCTGGCGCTGCTGGGCCGCGCGATGGTCCGCGATTACCCGGAAACCTACGCGTACAACAAGATCAAGGAATTCCAGGTCGGCAACATCAAGCAGCCGAACCGCAACCTGCTGCTGTGGCGCGATGGCAGCGTGGACGGCATCAAGACCGGCCACACCTCCGAGGCGGGCTACTGCCTGATGAGCTCGGCCCAGCGTGGCGACCAGCGCCTGATCGCGGTGGTGCTGGGCGGTGCGTCGGAGAAGCAGCGTGCCGATGACAGCCTGGCCTTGCTGAACTGGGGCTTCCGCTTGTTCGAGACCCACCGCCTCTACGAGCCGGGCAAGGCCGTGGCCGAGCACAAGGTCTGGAAGGGCACCACCGACAAGGTGCAGCTGGGCGTGGCCCAGCCGATGCTGGTCAGCGTGCCGCGCGGCCGCTACAACGACCTGAAGCCGAGCATCGACGTGCCCAAGACCCTGGAAGCACCGTTCACCGCCGGCCAGCAGATCGGTACCGTGAAGGTCACCCTGGATGGCAAGGTCATCGCCGAGGCACCGCTGGTGGCCGTGGCCGCCGTCGAACAGGCCGGCTTCTTCAAGCGCCTGTGGGACAGCTTCTGGATGTGGTGGGAATCGGAATGATCCACGCCCTGGCGTGGTGAAGGAAAAGGCCGGCGAATGCCGGCCTTTTCCGTTTCGGGATGCCGGCTCCGCATGATTCCCGCCGGATATGGGTAGTGCCGGCCGCTGGCCGGCTGCCCATGAAGCCATCCGGATGTGGGTAGTGCCGGCCGCTGGCCGGCTGCCCATGAAGCCATCCGGATGTGGGTAGTGCCGGCCGCTGGCCGGCTCCTCATGGACCCATCCGGATGTGGGTAGTGCCGGCCGCTGGCCGGCTCCTCATGGACCCATCCGGATGTGGGTAGTGCCGGCCGCTGGCCGGCTCCCCATGGACCCATCCGGATGTGGGTAGTGCCGGCCGCTGGCCGGCTCCTCATGGACCCATCCGGATGTGGGTAGTGCCGGCCGCTGGCCGGCTCCCCATGGACCCATCCGGATATGCCGGCAGCCGGCCAGCGGCCGGCACTACCCTCAGCCCCTCGCTTACAGCGAGCCATGCAATAACCGGTGTGCCGACCAACGGTCGGCACCTACCCGCTTCACCCTCAGCCCCTCGCTTACAGCGAGCGGCTGATGGTGAAGCTGCCGAACACCGGTGCTTCGCGCTGGCCGTTGAACTCGCGCGTGCTGTGGTAGCGCGCCGCGGCGAACTTCCAGCGTCCGTACATCACGGCCACGCCGTAGCCGCCGTAGGCCACCACATGGCGCTTGTCCACGCTGTGACTGTTGCGGAACGTGTTGCCATCCAGCGTGATGTCGCGGATCACCCAGGCCGCGTCCGAGGTCGCGAACAGGTGCCAGGACCAGCCATTGGGACGGCCGCCGCGGGTCGGCGCAGTGTTCTCGCCGGCCGGGCGCAACGGCGTGCTGCCGAAGTCGTCCGGCAGCTTCCAGCCGAAGCGCACCTCACCGCCGAGGTTGGCCTTGGTTTCCAGGTTGCCGATCGACCCGCCGTAGTGGCTGATCGCGTCCCAACCCCAGCCGTCGGCATTGACGCTGGCATCGCCGGGCCAGCGGCGCATGCGCTCATGGGTGAGCATGAACAGCGGCTCGTTGTGCAGCTGGTTGTCCCAGCCCTTGAATTTCTCGTCGCCCAGCACTTCGTGCACGGCATTCTGCACCTGCTTGCCCTGTGCCCACGGGCCGACCACGCCCAGAGTCAGCTGGGTGGTCTGCAGGCGGTCGCCGCTGCGCGCATTGAAACCGAAGTTTGCGATCAGTACGCCGGCATAAGGACGGTCGTCCTCGATCAGGTCCCTGCGGCTGAAATCGGTCGGGGTGAAGATGCCCTGGCCGATGCTGAAGATCATGTTCTGCTGTTCGAACCTGCCCGGATGCAGCCCTTCCAGGTACTGGTTCACCCAGCGCGCCATGCGCGGCAGGCAGGGGTCGTCGGTGTAGTCGACCAGATTGGGCGAGACCAGGGTCAACAGCGCACCGTTGGTGTAGCCCTGGTCCTGGTGGCGGCCACCAAATAGGTCGTTGTCAACGCGGAAGTTGATCTGCGGCGGGTGGTCGCGCATCGCGTCCGGGCCACATTGTTCGGCCGCCTGGGCGGCAAGGGGGAGGGCAGAGGCCAGCAGGCCGGCCAGCCCGAGGGCTGCGACACTACGCATGGATGGAATGCTCATGGGGAAGGGGACGGTTTTCAGTCGTTATATGCAACGCTACGGTACTCGCGCCCGCGCGGCGGAACGAGCACGTTCGAATCACTTGTCTGTTCCGAAAACAACATTGTCCAGCGGACACAATTTGTTACCCGCGCAAGCGCCGCAGGTCTGGTGTGAAGATGACCACTGGTCGCCGTACGTTGCCTGGGCCAGTGCGTGACAGCAGATTGCAGTCAGCTGCCGTTGGGCTTCGGCCCGCGCCGCTGGGCCGCCTGCAACGCAGCAGGCCGCCGGTGCCGTCTTTGACGTTGATGAATACTCTTGGGTTTGTTGCCCTGCGGCCCGATAATGGGTCCATGGAAATCAAGTCCGACAACCCCGACCACGGCTTCCAGTTCCCCGGCCAGTTCGAGCTCAGCGCCATGGGCCCGGCCAACCGCGGCCTGGAACATGAGCTCCCCCGCCTGCTGCTGGCTGCCGGCATCGATGTCGTCAATGAACGCATCAGCTGGAAG
Organism: Stenotrophomonas sp. YJH_SMC_120; assembly: GCF_059368675.1. Taxonomy (NCBI): domain Bacteria; kingdom Pseudomonadati; phylum Pseudomonadota; class Gammaproteobacteria; order Lysobacterales; family Lysobacteraceae; genus Stenotrophomonas; species Stenotrophomonas sp. YJH_SMC_120. The sequence continues at coordinate 13,278 of NZ_JCAFRY010000031.1, read as the reverse complement.
CATTCCTCCAACGGCAAGTACGTGTCCGTCCGCATCGTGTTCAAGGCTGAGAGCCGCGAACAGTACGACCTGGCGCACCAGGCGCTGCGCGACCACCCGGAAGTGAAGTGGACGCTGTAGCCGACAGCTGCCCGGCTGAAGCCGCCCCCGAGGACCGCGCGCCGCGTCCGGCGCTGGTCCGTGACCTTGGCCGCCAGGCGTACGAGCCGGTGTGGCGCGCCATGCAGCGCTTCACCGACCAGCGCAGCGACACCGATGCCGACGAATTGTGGGTGGTCGAACACGACCCGGTGTTCACCCTGGGCCAGGCCGGCAAGGATGAGCATGTGCTGGCGCCGGGCGATATCCCGGTGCTGCATGTGGACCGTGGCGGCCAGGTGACCTATCACGGCCCCGGCCAGATCGTGGTTTACCCGCTGCTGCGCCTGCCGCGCCTGGGCATCGGTGTGCGCGATTACGTGTGCCGCATCGAGCAGGCCATCATCGATACGCTGGGCGAGTGGAACATCGGTGCCGAACGCCGCGAGGGCGCCCCGGGCGTCTATGTCGGCGGCGCCAAGATCGCTGCCCTCGGCATCCGCGTGCGTCGCGGCTGCACCTTCCACGGCCTGGCCTTCAATGTGGCCATGGACCTGGAACCCTTCCACCGCATCAATCCCTGTGGCTATCAGGGGTTGCAGGTGACCTCGGTGGTAGACTTGGGCGGTCCCTCCGGGATGGAGGCCGTCAAGCCGGTGCTGCTGGACCACCTGGCCCGCCAGTTCGGCCTGCTGCTGCAGCACACCCCCGAACTGCCCGATCTTTCTGCGGCCGCCTGACCGCCCCCGGAACTGCCATGACTGAAACCACCGCCCGTTCCATTCCCCTGCAGATCGTGCAGGGCGACTCCCCGTCCGCCGCGCCGTTGCAGGCCGGGGTCAAGCAGCTGGGCGGTGACAAGATCAACCGCTCGCCGGTGCAGTTCGCCGACGCGCCGGTGCTGCGCAAGCCGTCCTGGATCCGCGTGCGCATTCCTTCGGGCAATGCCGTGCAGAACCTGAAGGCCAAGCTGCGCGAAAACCGCCTGGTGACCGTGTGCGAGGAAGCCAGCTGCCCGAACATCCACGAGTGCTTCGGCCACGGCACCGCCACCTTCATGATCCTGGGCGAGGTCTGCACCCGCCGCTGCTCGTTCTGCGACGTGGCCCACGGACGCCCGAAGCCGCCGGATGCCAACGAACCGGCCAGCCTCGGCCAGACCGTGGCCGACATGGGCCTGAAGTACGTGGTGGTGACCAGCGTCGACCGCGATGACCTGCGCGACGGTGGTGCCCAGCACTTCGTCGACTGCATCACCGCCATTCGCGAGAAGTCGCCGGGCACCCGCATCGAAGTGCTGACCCCGGACTTCCGTGGCAAGGGCCGCATGGAGCGCGCGCTGGAGATCCTGGCGCAGAACCCGCCGGATGTGTTCAACCACAACATCGAGACCGTGCCGGACCTGTACCGCAACGTGCGCCCGGGTGCGGACTACCAGTGGTCGCTGAACCTGCTGAAGAACTTCAAGGCGCAGCATCCGGACGTGCCGACCAAGAGCGGCATCATGCTGGGCCTGGGCGAGGACTTCGAACAGATCAAGGCCACCCTGCGCGACCTGCGCGCACACGACGTGGACATGATCACCATCGGCCAGTACCTGCAGCCGACCGCACACCACCACCCGGTGCTGAAGTACTGGACCCCGGAAGACTACAAGGCGCTGGAGGACTACGGCTACGAGCTGGGCTTCAGCCATGTTGCTTCCGGCCCGATGGTGCGCTCGTCGTATCACGCCGACGTGCAGGCCAAGGGCGCCGGCGTCTCCTGAGGTGGGTGCGAACCGCCCTGGTGGGTGCGAACGTTGGTTCGCACGCCTTTGCCTGTTGTAAAGCCGAGCCCATGCTCGGCCCCGCCTTCGCCTGCATTCACAATTTGCTACACCGGCCCGGCTAGGCTGGTTTTCCACCGAGCGCGGCCGGGTGACAAACCCGGCAACTTTCGGCACTGTCGTGGTGTCTTAACACCCCGCAGTCTCCCCCTTGGCAAGGCGCCTTCGAGCACGTCAATGAAATTCAAAGCCCCCGCATTCCTGATGGCCCTGGCGCTGGTCGCGCCACTGGCGTTGGCGGCCAAGGCCGACTCGCCCGCATTGCCCGCGGCGGCCACCGCCGACCAGGTGACCACCTCCAAGCTGGTGTACGGCCTGCTGTCCGACAGCCGCTACGCCTATCGCCCGCGCGCGCTGGACGAGGCCACCTCCAAGGACGTGTTCAAGCGCTATCTGGAAACGCTTGACGGCGGCAAGCAGTACTTCACCCAGGCCGACGTGGCGCGCTTCGCACCGTTCGAGGCCAACATCGCCTCCGCCATCCGGGGCGGCGAGCTGGAGCCGGCGTTCCAGGTGTTCGCTGTCTACAAGCAGCGCGTCGGCGAGCGCGTGGCGTACGCGCGCAAGCTGCTCAAGCAGGAGCCGGACTTCACCACCGACGAGCGCTTCGAGTACGACCGCAAGAAGGTGCCGTGGGCGGCCAGCAGTGCCGAGCTCGATGAGCTGTGGCGCAAGTCGGTGAAGAACGATTGGCTGCGCCTGAAGCTGGCCGGCAAGAAGCCGGATGACATCCGCAAGACGCTGGACAAGCGCTACGCGACGCTGGAGAAGTCGGTCAATGAACTGAAGGGCGAAGACGTCTTCCAGTTCTTCATGAATTCGTACACCAGTGCCGTTGATCCGCACACGGATTACTTCACCCCGCGCACCGCCGAGAACTTCAACCAGGCGATGTCGCTGTCGCTGGAAGGCATCGGTGCGCAGCTGCAGCGCCAGGACGATGTGGTGGTCATCCGCGAGATCATCGCCGGTGGCCCGGCTGCGGTGGACGGCACGCTGAAGCCGGGTGACCGCATCGTCGGCGTTGGCCAGGGCAAGTCCGGCCAGGTCGAGGACGTGATTGGCTGGCGCATCGACGATGTCGTGGCCAAGATCCGCGGCGCCAAGGACACCCAGGTCAAGCTGGAGTTCATTCCGGCTGCCGAAGGTGCCGATGGCAAGCACCACACCCTGGTGCTGACCCGGCAGAAGGTGCGCCTGGCCGAACAGGCCGCCAAGGGCGAGACCATGACCATTCCGGCCGCCAACGGCGAGCCGGCACGGAAGATCGGCGTGATCAAGCTGCCGACCTTCTACCAGGACTTCGAAGGCCGTCGCCGCAACGCCGCCGACTATGCTTCGGCCACCCGCGACGTGGCCAAGCTGCTGGCCGGCTTCAAGAACGACAAGCTGGACGGCGTGGTGCTGGACCTGCGCAACAACGGCGGTGGTTCGCTGGATGAAGCGATCGAACTGACTGGCCTGTTCATCGAGCAGGGCCCGGTGGTGCAGGTGCGCGAATCCGGTGGCCGCGTCACCGTCAACAGCGACCGCAACCAGGGCGTGGCCTGGGACGGCCCGCTGGCGGTGCTGATCAACCGTGGTTCGGCCTCGGCCTCGGAGATCTTCGCCGGTGCCATCCAGGACTACGGTCGTGGCCTGGTGATCGGTGAAACCAGCTTCGGCAAGGGCACCGTACAGAACATCGTCGACCTTGACCGCTGGCCGAGCGGCGAGACCCAGCGCTTCGGCCAGGTCAAGCTGACCATTGCCCAGTTCTTCCGCATCAGCGGCAGCAGCACCCAGCACAAGGGCGTGGTGCCGGACCTGGCGTTCCCGGCCAGCGTCGATGCCACCGAGTTCGGCGAAAGCACCTACGACAACGCACTGCCGTGGACCCGCATCGCCGCCGTGCCGCACACCCAGTACGGCAACTTCGCGCCGTTGCTGCCGAAGCTGGAAACCCGTCACGACGCGCGCATCGCCACCGACAAGGAGTTCCAGTGGTGGAACGAGGACGTGCAGCAGTTCCGCACCGAAGCGGCGAAGAAATACGTCTCGCTCAACGAGGCGACCCGTCGCGCTGAGCGCGAGCGCCAGGATACCCAGCGCAAGGAGCGCCAGGTGCAGCGCAAGGAGCTGGGCCTGGCCCTGGACCCGCTGGCCGATGACAGCAGCGATGACGGCCTGACCGGCAACGAGCGCGATATCGTCAAGGATGCCGCGCGCGAGAAGGCTGCCGAAAAGCGCCCGGACCCGCTGCTGCGCGAGTCAGCCTCGATCCTGGCCGACGCGGTGAACCTGCTGGCCAACGACCGCCCGCTGTCGGCGCAGGTGCTGCCGCAGTCCACCGGTGCCGGCCGCTGGGCGGACTGAGCCGGCGACGGCATGTGATACCCGAGGGGCCGGCATTGCCGGCCCTTTTTTCGTTTGGGGGACCTCGTTCACGGTAGCGCCGTGCCATGCGTGGCGGGGCGAAGTGCCACAAACGACTTAATCCCCTCCGTCCCCTTTTCCGTGCATGAACCGGCAGCAACGGCGGGGGCTGGCGGGCGTGCTTTCGACCTGCCGCACACGGCCGCAGGACTACCCTTGGCGATACCGTCCTCGCAGGAGTACCCATGCGGGCCTCCCGTCTTTCCAGTGTTGCCGTGGCGCTCGCCAGCGCCCTGATCCTGTCGGCCTGTGGTGGCCGCGCTGCTGACAGCACGTTGCTTCGCGAATCCTTTGATTCCGGCGACACCTTCTCGCGCACCGTCGATGGCCGTCCCGGTGACGCCTGCGAGGCCGCACGGCGCACCCTGCTCAGCCAGGGCTATGCCATCGCCCGTTCCGACGCGGCGCAGGTGGAAGGCAACAAGAACTTCCAGCCGCGCGAGGACGATCACGAGCAGCTGGTGCTGCGTATTTCCTGCGCACCGCGCGGGAGCCAGACACTGGTATTCGTCAGTGCCGTGCAGGATCGCTATGCGTTGAAGAAGAGTCCGACCTCGGCCAGTGTTGGCGTCGGTGCGCTCGGATCTGTATCGCTGCCGTTCGGCAGCAATGACGACTCGCTGGTGAAAGTGGCCAGCAGCACGGTTGCCGATGCTGAGTTCTATCGTCGCTTCTTCCAGCGCCTGCAACAGTACCTTCCGGCGGAGGCAGGCAAGCCCGTTCCGCCTGTGGTCACAACCCCGGAGCCCGCACCGGCGAGCACGGACCAGGATTGAACGTGCGCGGCAGATGGATGGGCGTGGCCCTGCTGCTGCCCGCGCTGGGCACGGCAGCCACGCCGCTGGACTGTACACAAGGCCTGCTGCAGCGCCTGGGGTGGCACTTCGAAACACGCGCGATCAGTGCACCGCAGGTGCATGGTGGCCCTGTGTGCACGCGCGCGTCGCTGCCGGAGGCTCAGGCGGCAGGCGATCTGCGCGTGCAATGGCCGGCGGACATGCCCGCTGCAGCGCGCAAGGCGTTGCTGCAGCAGGTGCTGGACGATCCGGCTACGGTTTGCGCCTACGCCTTCCAGCTGGATGCAGCCACGCAACGTGCCGCTGCTGCACTGCAGGGCAATGCAGGATTCCGCTTCTCTGGCCTGCAGCTCGGTTGGATCGGCTTCGGCCTGCACGGCGCACACGCGCAAGGCTGGCAGCGCACGCGAAGCTTCGGCCGTGGTTTCGTGCCCATTACGGGCAACAGCCAGGCGCTGCAGGCGTTCTACAGCGGCAATGTACGCGCCGAATGTGGAGTCGGTCGCCAGGTCGCACAACTGGCCACACAGCGCGAGCTGTATGGCGATGCGGCCTTCGACGCTGCATTCTCCGCAGAAGAACTGTCGATCGGTACGTTCCTCGCGCTGCACGATACCGACAGCATCCTGCTTGGCGCACACGCCGGTGACTACTTCGCCGATGGCAAGGCGGTGCGCACCTCGGCGATGGGCCGCCAGGCCTTCGTCGGTGTGCCTGGTTTCATCGAACATGTGTACGACAAGGGCATGCTGGACGACCTGAGCAACCAGGCCGAAAACTTCGTGGTGGTGTCGGTGGGCGAGGAGGCCGCGCAGGCGTTGGCCGCGCACGGCGGCCTTGCCTGGTACGACCAGCGCAATGCCGAGCTGTGGGCGCTGGCGCAGGACATCCCGCGTATCGGCCGGCGCTACTTCGAACGCCTGTTGTTCGAGCGCGACCCGGACCTTCGTGCACGGCTGGAACCGCGCTACCACGCCACGCTGGCACGCATGGACCGCCTGCTGGACGATCCGTTCTACCAGCAGTTCGTGATCTATGTGCATCCGCGCGGTATACGTCCCATCGGCTACCACATCGCCCGCCTGCTTGACCGCAACCCGCGAACCCCCTTTTCGATCGACCTGGCGGTGCACAATCTGCATACCACGCTCTACCGGCGTTGGCGCGAGGCGCAGCTGCGCCACTGCGCGGCTACCGGCAGGCCAGGCAGCCTGACCCTAGACCCCAACTGAAGGTGAAACAATGGATATTGCAATGATCGGCCTCGGCCGCATGGGCGCCAACATGGCCCAGCGCCTGCATCGCGGCGGCCACCGCGTCGTCGGCTACGACCCGGGCGAAGGTGCCCGCCAGCGCGCCGCCGAGGCCGGCCTGGAGGTGGTCGATTCGCTGGCCGCCGCGGTGGCCGCGCTGCCGGTGCCGCGCGTGGTGTGGCTGATGGTGCCGGCCGGCGAAACCGTCGACCAGACCCTGGGTCAGCTGACTCCGCACCTGGCCGAGGGTGACATCGTCATCGACGGCGGCAACTCCAACTACCAGGACTCGATCCGTCGCGCCAAGGCGCTGGCCGAAGACGACCTGGGCTACGTCGACTGCGGCACCAGCGGTGGCGTATGGGGCCTGCAGGAAGGCTACAGCCTGATGGTCGGTGGTGAAGCGGCGGTGGTGGAGCAGATCGCACCGCTGCTGCGCACGCTGGCACCGGCCGAAGACCGTGGCTGGGGTCGTGTCGGCCCGTCCGGCGCTGGCCACTTCACCAAGATGGTCCACAACGGCATCGAGTACGGAATGATGCAGGCCTACGCGGAGGGCTTCGCGCTGATGGAGCGCAAGCAGGAAATGGAACTGGACCTGGCCCAGGTGGCCGAAGTCTGGCGCCACGGCAGCGTGGTGCGCTCGTGGCTGCTGGACCTGAGCACCGAAGCCCTCAAGCGCAATCCGTCGCTGGATGGCATCGCACCGTACGTGGAGGACTCCGGTGAAGGCCGCTGGACCGTGGCCGAAGCGATCTCGCTCGATGTGCCGGCACCGGTGATCACCCTGTCGCTGCTGGAACGCCTGCGCTCGCGCGAATCCAATTCGTTCACCGACCGCCTGCTGTCGGCGATGCGCAACGAATTCGGCGGCCACGCGATCAAGAAATCGTAAGCACGAAGCCGGGGTCGGATCCCTTTCCGCAGGAAAGGGCTCTGACCCCATGCAGGCAGTCGAGCATGGCTCGACTCTGCAAAAGCCGTCTCCGATGGCTTCCACGTCGATGTGTCGACCAAGGTCGACACCTACCGTCGGGCGCGGGACTCTGTCGAAGGCGGGGTGGGTCCGGCTCCCGCAACCGGACCCATCCCGCCATCTCACGGATTGCCGGTTTTTGCCGTTGCTGTTGAGGTTGCCGACCAGCGGCCGGCACTACCACGGGTGCAGGGCGCAGCCCTGCCGATCACCCCAACGCGATCCGCCGCCCTTCGCGCGCACTGTCCATGCCTGCCTGCAGCAGCCGCATCAGCTGCAGCGCCTGCACCGGATCGACCGTGGCTTCGCCGTCGCCATGCATGGCCGCGGCGAACTGCGCATACAACCGACGGTAGTCACCGGGCAGATTGTCGACGGTGCCGCGCTGCACGTTGTCCTCGGCATCACAGCGCACCCGCTCGCCATGCCGCGGGTCGATGCCCCAGCCGGGCGCACCGGGCGCCACACCGCGGCGCAGCTGCGCTTCCTGCACATCCAGGCCGTGCTTGATCCAACTGGCCTTGCTGCCATGCACGCTGAAATGCGGCGTGGGAGCTGCCACCAGGGAACCGGAATGCACGATCGCGCGATGCCGCGGGTAGTGCAGCACGGCGTGGAAGTAATCGATGGCGCTGCCGCCATCGCGCTGCACGGCCAGATCAGCATCGATCGCTTCGGGCCAGCCGAACAGCACCAGCATCTGGTCCAGCAGGTGCGGGCCCAGGTCGTACCACAGGCCACTGCCGGGACCGTCCTGCTCGCGCCAGCGGTCACGCACCTGCGGGCGATAGCGATCGAAGTGCACATGGCACTCGGCGATGTCGCCCAGTGTCCCGTCCGCAAGCAGCGCCTGCAGCGTGAGGAAGTCGGCATCGAAGCGCCGGTTCTGGAACACGGTGGCGATGCGTCCGGCATCGCGTGCCGCAGCCAGAACGGCTTCGGCTTCAGCGACATCCAGCGCGAACGGCTTGTCGACCAGCACGTGCTTGCCGGCGGCCAGCGCTGCGATCGCCAGCGGCGCGTGCTGTTCATTGGGCGTGGCGATCACTACGGCATCCACGGCCGGGTCGTCGAACACCTCCTGCGGCGTGGCACGCACGTGCACGTCGCTGAACGCGCGCAGCAACGTGTCTCGCTGCGAACTGACGATGCTGTGCAGCACCAGGCCGGGTGTGTGCTGGATCAGCGGTGCGTGGAAGACACGGCCGGCGAGGCCGTAGCCGATCAGGGCCAGTTGCAGGTCGGGGCGCATGACAGAGCTCCGGCAGTGGGAAGGGCAGGGTAAACGACGCGGGCTCACGGGCCAAAGCTGAACGGTTGTCGTTGCAGGTAGCCCGATTCACAGCGGCATGACCGCAACGCCACGCCTGCTCTACGCCGGTTTGTCCAGACTGGCAGCACATTCCGAAGGAGTACGACACGATGAGCAATACGACCCGCACGCTGATTGCCTCCGCCCTGACGCTGGGCCTGGCGCTGTCCTCCTCGGCCGCATTCGCCAAGGATCCGGCCGCGAAGAGCCCGCCGACCAGCGCGCACCCGGCGACCCATGCTGATCGCCACGATTCCAACGAGCCGGTGACCGATACCTGGATCACCACCAAGGTGAAGGCCGACCTGCTCGCCAGCAGCAACGTTCCGGGTACCGAAATCAAGGTGGAAACCGTGAACGGCGTGGTCAGCCTGAGCGGTGCCGTAGCGAGCCAGGCCGAGAAGGACAAGGCCGTCACCACCGCCAAGGGCATCAAGGGCGTGACCCGCGTTGATGCAGCCGCATTGAAGGTCAGCGCTGCCGCCAAGCGCTGAAGCTGACGGGCGCCCCCTCGCGGGGCGCCCGTTGAGCTGTAGGGCCGCGGCCATGTTCGGCTGGAGCTCCAAGGCAGCCGAGCTTGGCCCGGCTCTACAGGTCTGAGGACTGCGAACCTGTTCAGCCAACCAGGGGGGAAACCCCTACGTTGTGACCGCCTGCGCTATATTGCCGGTTCCGCCGCAGCCGGACAGGGTCCGGCCGACGCCCTGCGGCCGTGCTGAAGAGGAACTATGGCGCTGGTTTTCAGTGACGACATCTGGGACCGCTGGCGGTTGCCGGCCCTGGCGCTGGCGGCCGCAGCGATCATCGTGGTGCCGTGGTTGACCCTGCGCAAACTGCAGCAGGACAACGAGCAGGCAATGGCCTGGGTCAACCATACCCAGGCGGTGGGCGTGGCCCTGCAGCAGCTGCAGGCTGATGTGCGCGACGTCGAATCGGCCGCATTGACGCTGTCCAAGGGCGTGGACGCACCCGGGCTGCGCGAGCGCATGGCCGCAGCCAACGACATTCCCGGTCGCTTGGCCGAACTGGGGCGGATGACCCGCGACAACCCCGACCAGCTGATCCGCATCGGCCGTATCGAATCGATGCTGGAAGGGCGGATGGCGCTTGCCCGCGAGCTGGCCAGATCTGAACCCAACAGCGATCAACGCGAGCTGGTGAAGGACCTGAGCACGCGCTATCCGATCCGTGGCTTGGTGGAAGAACTCCAGGCCAGCGAACAGCAACTGTTGACACTGCGGGCCGAGCAGGCGGCGCGCCAGCGCAAGCAGACCGAGCTGGTGTCTTGGAGTTCGCTGGTGATCCAGCTGGGACTGCTCGGCCTGGTGCTTTGGCTCCTGCAGCGGCAGATCGGGCGGCGCCTGCACGCCGAACGCCAATCGCTGCGCTCGGCGGCACGCGCGGCATCGGTGTTGCAGACCGTGCGCGAACCCATCGTGCTGCTCGACCGCGACCTGCGCGTGCAGTTGCATAACCCCGCCTTCGCCGAGCTGTACGGGCTGCAGGACGAACGCGCCGATGGCCTGCTGCTGGAAAGCGTCGGCGACGGTGCCTGGAAGGACGCCGTCGTGCGCCAACGCCTGTCCGACGTGCTGCTGCGCGGCCGCGAGCTGTGGGATTTCGAGCACGAACAGCGCACCGCCGACGGCATGGCGCGCTACATGCTGCTGAACGCACGGCGCATGCCGCTGCCCGATACCGATGATGAAGTGGTGCTGCTGACGGTCAGCGATGTCACCATGCAACGCGCAGTCCAGCTGCGCGTTGAAGAGCTCAACCGCCAGCTGGAAGGCAAGGTCGCGCAGGTGTCCGAGGTCAACCGCGAGCTGGAGGCCTTCAGCTACTCGGTCTCGCATGACCTGCGCGCACCGCTGCGCCACGTCGCCGGATTCTCCGACAAGCTGTCGCGCCACCTGGGCGACGCTGCCGATGACAAGAGCCGTCATTACCTGGACGTGATCTCCAGTTCGGCCCGGCGCATGGCGGCGCTGATCGATGACCTGCTGGTCTACTCGCGCCTGGGCCGCGCGGCGATGCGCCAGCAGGCGGTGGACATGCAGTCGCTGGTGGCCGATACCCGCGCCATGCTCGATTCCAACCTGCAGGCCGAGGCGGAGAACAGTGGCCATGTGCACCAGGTGGAGTGGAGCATCGCGCCGCTGCCGATCGTGGTCGGCGATGAGAACATGATCCGCCAGGTCTGGCTGAACCTGCTCGGCAACGCGGTGAAGTACTCGGGCACCCGCGAACCGGCGAAGATCCGCGTGGACTACCAGCCGCAGCCTGACGGCGGTCATCAGTTCACGGTCAGCGACAATGGTGCAGGCTTTGACATGGCTTATGCCGGCAAACTGTTCGGCGTGTTCCAGCGCCTGCACAAGGCCAGCGACTACCCGGGTACCGGCATCGGCCTGGCCAGCGTGCGCCGCGTGCTCACCCGTCATGGCGGCCGTATCTGGGCCGAGGCTGAACCGGACGTCGGCGCCACCTTCCACTTCTACCTGCCTCCCGCGATCGATGCGGACAAACAAGGGCCTTCTGCATGACCACTTTGCGCACCATCCTTCTCGCCGAAGACAGCCCGGCCGACGCCGAAATGGCGATCGACGCCCTGGAAGAGGCGCGTCTGGCCAACCCCATCGTGCACGTCGAGGATGGCGTGGAAGTGATGGACTACCTGCTGCGCCGTGGTGCCTTCGCCAACCGCGAGGAAGGCCTGCCGGCGGTGCTGCTGCTGGATATCAAGATGCCGCGCATGGATGGCCTGGAAGTACTGCGGCAGATCCGCGAACACGAAGAGCTCAAGCGCCTGCCGGTGGTGATCCTGTCGTCCTCGCGCGAGGAAAGCGATCTGGCCCGGAGCTGGGACATGGGCGTGAATGCTTATGTGGTCAAGCCAGTGGACGTGGACCAGTTCTTTGGCGCCGTACAGACGCTGGGCAAGTTCTGGGCGTTGATCAACCAGGCACCGGAACTCGAGTGAGCCCATGCCCTTGACCGGTCCCGCCCTGGGGGCGCTGCGCATCCTGCTGGTGGAGGACTCACCGGAAGATGCCGAGCTGATGTCCGAACAGATGCTCGATGCGGGCCTGGAGGCCCGCTTCGAGCGTGTCGAGAGCGAGGCCGAACTGCGCCAGGCACTGGCCGCGTTCCAGCCGGACATCGTGCTGTCCGACCTGAGCATGCCGGGGTTTTCCGGTGATGACGCGCTGCGCATCGTGCGCGAGACCTCGCCGGAAGTACCCTTCATCTTCGTCTCCGGCACCATGGGTGAGGAGAATGCGGTGGCGGCGCTGCAGAAGGGCGCCAATGACTACATCATCAAGCACCAGCCGGCGCGCCTGCCGTCGGCGGTGGCACGTGCGATCCGCGATGCACGCAGCGCGATCGAGCGCGCACGGGTGGAAACCGAGCTGATGCGCGCACAGCGCCTGGAAAGCCTGTCGCTGCTCGCAGCCGGGCTCAGCCACGACCTGCGCAACATCCTGCAGCCGTTGCTGATCATGCCGGACCTGCTGAAGGCGCGTACCGACGATCCGCAGCTGCACCACCTGGCCGATGTCATCGCCGAGTGCGGCCGCCGTGGCCATGAGATGGCCGAATCGATGCTGTCGTTCGTGCGCGGTTCGCGCAAGCCGAGCGAGCGCATCGAGATCGATGGCCTGTTCGATGCGGTGGCACTACTGTTGCGCAGCAACGTGCCTGATGCGGTGCGCCTGGAATTGCAGGTGCAGGACGAAGGCCTGGTGGTCGACGCCAACTACACCGAACTGCAGCAGGTGATGCTGAACCTGGCGCTCAACGCGATACAGGCGATGCCCAACGGTGGCCGCCTGAGCCTGACTGCCAGCCATGCTGGCCATCGCGATGGCGTGGACTGGATGCACATACGGGTCGCCGACGAAGGCATCGGCATGGATGCGGACACGCTGTCGCACCTGTTCAATCCGTTCTTCACCACCAAGGCCGACGGCACTGGCTTGGGGCTGATTTCCTGCAAGCGCATCGTTGAAGGTGCCGGCGGCAGCATTCACGTCAGCAGCCAGCCGGGGCAGGGCACCTGCTTCGAACTGCGCCTGCCGATGCACGACGCCATCGATGGCAGCGAGCCGATCGAACAGCTGGTGGCCTTGGGCAGCGGCCAATCGATCCTGGTGGTCGATGGCGAAGCCACGCGTCTATCGCTGCTGGGCAATGCGCTGTCCAGCCAGGGCTACCAGCTGCAGTTGGCCTCCGATGGGCCGGCAGCGCTGCGCTGGATGCAGCAGGAGGCGATGCCCGCGCTGGTGATTGCCGATGCCGGCTCCAAGCTGCTGCCGGCCAGCCAGCTGCTGCGCGAGATGGCGACATTGGGCTATCGCGGCCCGGCACTGGTACTGGAAGACCCGGCAGTGCCGGTCGCGGCCGATGCCTTCCCGGACGGCGTGGAGGTGCATGTGCTGCACAAGCCGCTGCAGATGCAGCAGGTCTTCCGCGCCGTGGCCGAAGCGCTGGGCTGATGCCCCGGTAGTGCCGGCCTCTGGCCGGCATCCCTGTGTGGCGGGATCAACGCGGTTGCCGGCCAGCGGCCGGCACTACCGTTCGGCAGTTTCCCAGGAGAAGCGTGGCAGGGCGTCCAC
>NZ_JCAFRY010000030.1:0-33623 GCF_059368675.1 Stenotrophomonas sp. YJH_SMC_120 | reverse complement strand
GAGGTTGCCGGCCAGCGGCCGGCACTACCTGTCGGAGGGCGTGCGGATGCTGGCGCTGGAGATCTGGGCCGCGCAGCTGTTTGGGTGGATGCGGCAGGCGGTGCCCCGCGTGGTAGTGCCGGCCGCTGGCCGGCAGTTGCAGGTTCCTGCCGGGGGTTCATGAGGTTGCCGGCCAGCGGCCGGCACTACCTGTCGGAGGGCGTGCGGATGCTGGCACTGGAGATCTAGGCCGCGCAGCTGTTTGGGTGGATGCGGCAGGCGGTGCCCCGCGTGGTAGTGCCGGCCGCTGGCCGGCAATTGCGGGTTCCTGCCGAAGGTTCATGAGGTTGCCGGCCAGCGGCCGGCACTACCTGTTGCAGGGCGTGCGGACCAACGGTCCGCACCTACCAGGCAGGGGCCGCACCCACCGTCTTTGGATCAATCGCCGTCGGTTTCGTCCGGGTGCGCCTTCCAGTAGCCGGTCGAGCGGATCCAGTCGCGCGGTACGCCCAGGTGGCCTTCGATGAACTTGCGCATCATCCGCGCGCGACGCGATTCGGTGGCGATCCAGTAGAAGACATCACCTTCCGGCGCCTCGAAGTCGGTCAGCATGTCTTCCAGCAGGGTGCTGGTCGCCGCCGGGAAGCCGTTGCGTTCCAGCCAGTGGATGCGCACGTTCTCGTACTGCGGCAGGTCCTGGCGCTCGGCTTCATCGCTCACTTCGATGAAGGCCTGCACCTCGGCATCCTCCGGCAGCACGTCCAGCCAGCGAGCGATGGCTGGCAACGCAGTCTCATCGCCGATCAGCACATAGGCGTCGTAGGTGTCGGCCACCACGAACGAACCGCGCGGGCCGCCGATCACCAGCGTGTCGCCCGGCTGCGCGCGTTCGGCCCACGGCCCGGCAATGCCCTGGTCGTGCAGCACGAAGTCGATGGCCAGCTCGCCGGTCTCGTGGTCCCACCAGCGCGGGGTGTAGTCGCGGGCGGGCGAGGGCTCCTTGCCGTCCGGGTAGCTGCGGCCTTCGGCGGTCAGCACCGGCAGCACCATCTCGCCCGCAGCGTTGGGGAAGAACAGCTTGATGTGGTCGTCGGCGCCGGGCGAATCGAAGCCGGCCAGCGCGTCGCCACCCAGCACGATGCGGCGCATGTGCGGGGTGACCTCTTCAGTGCGCAGCACGGTCAATTCACGGAAGCGCACATCCAGGCGCAGGCGCGTGTTGTTATGTTCGGTCATGGGATTACCTGTAAAGGTGTCGCGCGGGGGCGCGCGGCGTAGGGGAGACCTGGCTGGAGTCAGTCTGGCTGGGTCGTTGAAAGCGGTGATGCCTCGCTACCGGCGGTACCGTTGAGCAGGGCAGACGCCCGCGTCAGCAGCGCCGCCACTTCGTCCGCCTCGCCCTCGGCCCAGCGGCCGTGGTGGTGCACCAGCGCCCGCTTGAACTCGCGCAGGGCGCAGGCCAGCGGCGGCGGCAGCGAGGCCTTGGTGATCTCGCGGGCACGGTCGAAGGCACGTCGCTGCGCCAACCGCACCTGGGTGCGCTGCACCTTCAGCTCGAACTCGCCGGCGGCGGTGATGCGGAAGATCCGCTTGCCGTCCACTTCCTCGGCCTCGATCCAGCCGGCCTGCTCGAAGCTGGCCAGCAGCGGGTACATGGTGCCGGCGCTGGGCGTATAGGCCTGCATGAACTGGTTGCTGATCAGCTGCATCAGCTCGTAGCCATGGCGCGGCTGCTCGCCGATCAGGGCCAGCACCAGCAGGCGCAGGTCGCCGCGGCTCAGTACACGTGGCTGGCCATTGCGACGGGGTACCGCCGAATCGGTGGAACGGGCTCTAGGAGAGGGGCTTCGGCTCATTTCGATATATCGGTAAACGAGTGTGCAAACGATATATCGATATGTCGAAAGCGACAACACCCGATCCGGCCACAAGCAGGTGCAATTTGGGCCACGGCCAGCCCCACCCACAGCAAAGGGGCGCCCCTTGCGGGGCGCCCCGGCGATGCTGTGGAAGGGAGCAGGGCCACCGGGCCCATCACTCACGGGCCACCTTGGGCCCACGGCCAGCGGCAATCCAGAGGCAGGTGCGACACGTTGTCGCCGGTTCAGTGGCGAAGCCCGGACGGCGCCCGCCGTGGCCCCGGCGCTGCCCTACAACCGTCATCGGCAGCGGTAACACTGCGTCCTGCACATGGGCGCAGCGGCCCGCAAGCGACAGCCCGCGCAGCTGCCAAGGCCCGCCGCAGGGCCGTCGGCGGGCCCTGCAAGCCCCTTGCGGACACTGGCCGCCTGCATCCATACGCCTGCGTAGCCAAGTGACGAAAGCCCTTGGTGCGCTACACTTTGCGGTCTAGAAATCTATACAACAGTCGCGCGCGTGCGTGCGGTTATGGGAGCGCTAATGAACTGGTTGAACGAGGTGCTGAACAACGACCCGAATCCTGTGGAAACCCAGGAGTGGATCGAGTCGTTGAAGGCCGTTATTGATGTCGAGGGCTCCGAGCGCGCGCATCAGCTGCTGGAAGGCATGGTGGAACTGACCCGTCGTTCGGGCGCCTACCTGCCGTTCTCTCCCACCACCGAGTACGTCAACACCATCGAGCCGCAGCTCGAGGCCAAGAGCCCGGGCAATGCCGAGCTGGAATGGCGCATCCGTTCGATCATCCGCTGGAACGCGATGGCCACCGTGGTGCGCGCCAACCGCAAGCCGGGTGACCTGGGCGGCCACATCGCCTCGTTCGCCTCCGGCGCCACCCTGTACGACGTGGGCTTCAACCACTTCTGGCGCGCCCCGAGCGAGAACCACCCGGGCGACCTGCTGTTCATCCAAGGCCACAGCGCCCCGGGCATCTACGCGCGTTCCTTCCTGGAAGGCCGCATCAGCGAAGAGCAGCTGGACAAGTTCCGCATGGAAGTGGACGGCGGTGGCCTGTCCTCGTACCCGCACCCGTGGCTGATGCCGGAATACTGGCAGACCCCGACCGTGTCGATGGGCCTGGGCCCGCTGGCCGCCATCTACCAGGCGCAGTTCATGCGCTACCTGGAAAACCGCGGCCTGATCGAGAAGTCCGACCGCAAGGTGTGGTGCTTCATCGGCGACGGCGAGAGCGACGAGCCGGAAACCCTGGGCGCCATCGCCTTGGCCGGCCGTGAAGGCCTGGACAACCTGATCTTCGTGGTGAACTGCAACCTGCAGCGCCTGGACGGCCCGGTGCGCGGCAACGGCAAGATCATCCAGGAACTGGAAGGCGTGTTCCGTGGCGGCGGCTGGAACGTGATCAAGCTGCTGTGGGGCGGTTACTGGGATGCCCTGCTGGCCAAGGACACCAACGGCGTCCTGAAGAAGCTGATGATGGAAACCGTCGACGGCGAATACCAGAACTGCAAGGCCTTCGGCGGCGCGTATACCCGCGAGCATTTCTTCGGCAAGTACCCGGAAACCGCTGCGATGGTCGCCGGCCTTTCCGACGACGACATCTGGCGCCTGAACCGTGGTGGCCACGACCCGCACAAGGTGTACGCCGCCTACCACCAGGCCGTGAACACCAAGGGCATGCCGACCGTCATCCTGGCCAAGACCGTGAAGGGTTACGGCATGGGCAGCGCCGGTGAGGCACTGAACCCGACCCACCAGACCAAGAAGCTGGACGACGAAGCGGTGCGCCACTTCCGCGACCGCTTCAACATTCCGGTGACCGACGCGCAGCTGGCCGACGGCCAGGTGCCGTTCTACCACCCGGGCCCGGATTCGCCGGAAGTGCAGTACCTGCAGGAACGCCGTGCCGCCCTGGGTGGTTACCTGCCGCAGCGCCGCCGCAAGGCCGACAAGACCTTCGTGGCGCCGAAGCTGGAAGCGTACGAGCGCCTGCTGAAGAGCAGCGGCGAGCGCAGCTACTCCACCACCATGGCCTTCGTGCAGAGCCTGAACATCACCCTGCGCGACAAGGAACTGGGCCCGCACATCGTGCCGATCGTGGCCGACGAAGCCCGTACCTTCGGTATGGAAGGCCTGTTCCGCCAGATCGGCATCTACGCGCCGTTCGGCCAGAAGTACAAGCCGGTCGACGCCGACCAGCTGATGTTCTACCGCGAAGACCAGAGCGGCCAGGTGCTGCAGCAGGGCATCAGCGAGCCGGGTGCGATCAGCTCGTGGATGGCCGCCGGTACCAGCTACTCGGTCAGCAACGTGCCGATGCTGCCGTTCTACATCTACTACTCGATGTTCGGCTTCCAGCGCGTGGGCGACATTGCCTGGCAGGCAGCGGACATGCGTACCCGCGGCTTCCTGCTGGGTGGTACCGCTGGCCGCACCACGCTGAACGGTGAAGGCCTGCAGCACGAAGATGGCTTCAGCCATCTGGTGGCCGGTGGCATCCCCAACGTGCGCAGCTACGACCCGACCTTCGGCTTCGAAGTGACGGTGATCCTGCAGCACGGCACCAAGCGCATGATGGAAGACCAGGTGGACGAGTATTACTACGTCACCCTGATGAACGAGAACTACACCCACCCGGAAATGCCGGAAGGCGCGGCCGAAGGCATCGTCAAGGGCATGTACCTGCTGACCGACGCCGGCAAGCCGAAGAAGGGCGAGCTGCGCGTGCAGCTGCTGGGTTCGGGCACCATCCTGCGCGAAGCCATTGCCGCGGCCGAGCTGCTGGACAAGGACTTCGGCGTGACCGCCGACATCTGGAGCTGCCCGAGCTTCAACGAACTGCGTCGCGATGGTTTCGACGTGGAACGTGCCAACCGCCTGCATCCGGAAGGTGAGCAGCGCAAGGCCTACGTGACCGAGCTGCTGGAAGGCCGCCAGGGCCCGGCGATTGCCGCCACCGACTACGTGCGTGCGTATGCGGACCAGATCCGTGCGTTCGTGCCGATGTCGTACACCGTGCTGGGTACCGATGGGTTTGGCCGTTCGGATACGCGTGCGAACCTGCGTCGGTTCTTTGAGGTTGACCGGTACTACATCGCCCATGCCGCGATTGCGGCGCTGGCGAAGGAAGGGAAGATGACCGCGAAGGACGTGGCCCGGGCGATCAAGCAGTACAAGATTGATCCGGAGAAGGCTAATCCTGTTGGGGTTTGATTCTCTCCCTAATGAGTTAAGGAAAAAGGGGGTGGCCGCGAGGCCGCCCCTTTTTCTTGCGGTCCATAATGCTGCTACGATTCAACTGCAGCTAGTATCAGCTGTGACAGGGGATCAAGGATGAGGAAACTAGCGCTAGTAAATGCAACGCCGGAACAGCTCCCGATCATCAGTGCCCAGCGGATGGGGGCGGAGGTGATAAGAGGCGCCGCGGGGAGTGGGAAGACATCGACAGCATTACTTCGGATGCAGTCGCTTAAATTCATGATTGAGGCGCGAAAGGGGCGATTAGATGATCCAACACCGGTCAGAATCCTGGTTCTCACATTTAATCGTACACTGTCAGGCTATGTTTCAAGTCTCGCTGAAGCGCAAGGGCAGGCGGGAAGCAGTGCAATTGTAGAAATATCGACCTTTGCCAAATGGGCGGTGTCGCTGCTGCCTGGAAGAGCCCTTAATCCGGCTGTTGCAAGTAATCTTCTGCTTGATCTCATTCGCGAATCAAATGTGCAGGGCTTAGCCCAAGACTATCTGGTCGATGAAATTGACTACGTGATGGGACGCTTCGCTCGCGGGGACTTGGAGAGCTACATTGATTGCGAGCGAACGGGTCGAGGTCAAATGCCACGCGTAGTTGCTTCTATGCGGCGATTAATACTTGATCAAGTTATATATCCGTACATAGCCGAGCTCGAAGCGCGAGATATGATGGATTGGAATACCCTGGCGACTGAAGTATTGTCCGAATTAGATGGCAATTCTTATGATGTGGTTGTAGTTGACGAAGCTCAGGACTTCTCTGCCAATCAGTTGAGGGCAGTAATGTCATCACTGAAGGAGGTGCATGCGGCCACGTTCGTAATAGACACCGCGCAGAGAATCTATGCTCGTGGCTTTACATGGGCTGAGGCAGGGGTTAACGTACCTTCTGGTGCTTTCTATCGGCTTCTGGATAATCATCGCAACACTGTGCAGATTGCATCATTTGTCTCCAGTCTGCTTACTAATATAAATATAGATAATGATGGGGCGATGCCTGACTTAAATAGGGCATATAGAAATGGATTGCCTCCATACATTGTTGAGGGTGAGTATCCGGATCAGGTCGACTGGGCCATTAATTTTATAGGGAATCTTAATTTGTCAGAGGTGTCAGTCGGATTTCTTGCTCCATTGGGCGGGGGGTGGTTGACATACCTTAAGAATAGACTCGCGAGAGCGGGTGTTGATTTCGTGGACATCACAAGGAATCCCGATTGGCCGGAAGGTGAGGAGAATGTCGCAATTTGCACATTCAATTCGGCAAAAGGTCTTGAGTTCGATCATGTCTTCATTCTTGGTCTTTGCGAAAAGAACGCTGGGGTTGGCCTCCCGGGACATGACGATAAGGAAGAGCGAATGCGCAGATTGTTCGCCGTTGCATGTGCGAGAGCAAGGGATACACTCGCTATTGGATATCTTCCCAGCGAGGCATCATTTCTCATGCAGGGGATTGATCGAAGTTTGGTTCGAGAGGTGGTTCTGTGACAGTAGAAGAGCAATGTGCGCTTAGAGGTATCACCGAGCTCCTCCACTTCACTACCAATCGCGGAGTGGTTGGTGTCCTCTATAGTCGCGAACTAATTTCAAGAAGAAGGTTGCCGAGAGAAAATTACCTTTCCTATGTCCTTGCATTGAACTCAGCAAGTAGGTCTGAGGAGCGTTCAGATTTCGATAAATCTGAAGATTGGCTTGACTATGTTAACCTCTCCGTGTCGGAGATTAATGCAAGTTTCTTTGGGTTTTCTCAGTCTTGGCATAGGGATTTATGGTGGGCAATTCTGTCATTCGATTCAATACTGGCGAGCCATTCGGGTGTATATTTTGCATCTACAAATAATTCATATGATAGGTGCTTGAGGGTGCCGGGGCTCGATGGATTTTCTGGACTTTTCGCTCCCCTGGTATGGCGAAAGTCGAGTCCAGCGTGGTTCGTGCGGAGAATTGGTCGCGACGAACGATTGCCGACCTGTCAGCAAGCAGAAATTCTGTATCCACAATCGGTTTCAATTGATTATTTGCGGAAGATCTACGTTTCTGAGGCGGAGCATCACGACTCCGTATACTCGATGCTGAAAACGGCCGGCGTCCAAGGTGTTCAGGTGGTGCTGGATCCAGCGAAATTTATAGGGGCACCCAACTGATGGGCGCAAAAGAGGTTAATGTGAGACAGGTCCCTTCCATCGAGTCATCTATGCTCTGGGCAGCCGCTGCAGACGCAATGGGTTGGATAAGTGAGCTGGCGGAAACTCCTGAGGCCATCAGGAAAAGGGCGGGTGCTCCCTATATTACAGGGCCAGTAAGGTGGCGTAGGCGAATAGGCGGTATGCGCGGAGTCAGCGTCACGATGCCACCGGGAACCTATTCCGACGATACACAGTTGCGATTGGCAGTCTGCAGGTCGATCAGCACAGGAGGAAATTTCGACGTTGAGGCGTTTGCGAAGGTTGAACTTCCAGTCTGGTTGAACTACGCACTTGGAGCCGGTGTTGGATCAAAGGTTGCGGCCCAAAATCTGTCAAAAAAGGGAGTTGCTTGGTTCTCAAATTTCTTCGAGGCCGGCCCGATCTCCTATGTTAATGGTGGAGGAAATGGAGCCGCCATGCGTATACAGCCGCATGTATTGGCGGCGCCGCCAGGCTCATTGGATCTAATGCTGTCGTCGGTACTTAGAGATTCCATTGCGACACATGGACACGTCCATGGATTTGGAGGCGCGTATTTCCACGCGCTGTGTCTACATCACGTATTTCGAGTGGGAAAGATGCCCGGGCCGGACTTCTGGGTAAAATTTGGAGATGCATTGATTGACATCCCAGCTATTGCTTCTGCAGATCCGCAGCTTTCTGCATTCTGGATCAAAAGCTGGGAGGCGAAGTCTGGCGGCACGCTTCGTAGAGCATGTGCAGAGGCTAGGGATGAGCTAAAGATGCATATTGAGAGGATTTATAGGCTGGCAGAGGGCGATCCTTCCAATTACTCCTTGGTGATCGATGCCTTGGATTTAAGGCGAAAGGAGATTCGCGGGTCTGGGCTGCTGACGTCGCTAGCCGCTGCCGTGTCCGCATGGCTTCACCGCGACTTTGGCGTGGAGGGGGCGGTCGTGCAAGCAGTGAATGAGATCGGTAGCGATACAGATACTATTGCCACGATGTCAGCAGCGATGCTGGGCTCAATGGCGCCATTGCCTGAGTTCGAGGTTCAAGATCGTAACTATATTATTATGGAGGCAGAGCGATTGGGGCAAATCAGGTCTGGAAGGAAGGTGCGTGCCTTCAATTACCCAGACCTGGCTGACTGGAAGCCGCCCACGACACAGGCATCGGCAGTCGCAGTTGGTGAAGAAGGCTATATTTTGCAGGGGCTTGGGTCGCTAGTTCCGGTAAGCCATGAGGTCTCAAACAGCGAAGATGTATGGCAATGGATGGAGTTGGGGTTTGGCCAAACCGTACTTGCAAAGCGGCGTTCTTCTGGAGTTGCCGCAGCTGGTGCTGGACAGCTTCCTGGATCGAAGCGATATGATCCGGCTAAGTCAACGGCATTCCATAATCCGTCCAACTCATCAAAGTCATCGGATAGCGGAAGCATTGGAAGCTCGCAGAGCAGTCTCGACCTTCACGGCGAATCGCAGAAAAATCTGTTCCAAGATGCAGGTGTCGACGCTGGCATCGAGGGTATTTTTCGGCAGATTGAAAAGTCGGGTTTTGATGCGAGAGTCGTGGGGGAGGCACTGCTTGGTATAATCTCAAGGTCGCCCGGCGTGGAGCACCCTGTCGCGTTAACGTCGCTGCTCTACTACAGGTTGTCCCGGAGGCCGTAGGCAGTCGATGACTTCAAGCGCGTCTATGTAATAACCCACTGACTTTTACTTTTGGTGGTGCCTTTAGCGAGGGAGACGGCGAGCAAAATGATGGAAACGGAGATTAAGCGACGGACCGCCCAGTGCAAGTCGGCGCTGGTCTTTGAGATCGTCCAGGACAGGACGACGGAGCCCGTTGCTAGTTGCTTGTCGCCAGTTCATTAAGATCGGATGCGAGGTCGAGGACAAGCGCGGCACGGCCAATGCCCTACGCGCCTAGCCCTAGGATGTACGCGAGCGATGCGAGCGCCCCTTATCAGGCCCTGAAGTTGATAACCGCGAATGCGGCCTATGCCGCTATAGCAACCCCGTGGCCTGAGCAGAAATCGTTGGGTCCTTACAGGAATTTTAGCAGTCAATACTATGGGGAGTCTGATGGGGATGGCCTATTAAAAATGGCGTCTCGGTGGAACTCCAAGAAGCCAAGTTGCTTCGGTGAGAAATTTCTATGTCGAAGTGGTGTATCCAGCTTCAGGCCGAGCCGATCTCGCACCTCGAAGGGAAGGTCATTCGAAACGAGCAGGCGACCGCTCGACGAGAAACTAATCCAACCGCGATCAAACAGAAGATCCGCATGTGGAGCAAGTAGTAGGCCGTTCTCCCCATCAACGCGTTCGCAATGAGTACTATCTGCCCATGGCTTGATATGGCTCGCGCGGAGGAATCTAAGGTCCTCGATGCCGGTCAGCCGACAACCCTTTTCAATGCCGATCAGGCGCTCACGGAACAGGCGTTGCTTCGTCCGCACTTCGGTTGCGCGCATCGCGTTCGTCGCACCGACGTCATCTAACGCAGCATCGATCTCAGCTTGTTCCGTTTCACTTGCCGCCAGGCCCAGTGAGGCCTCCAGTGATCTCAAGCGGAACACGATCGCAGATCTAAGCTGCCCTTCTCGATCTGGCGTGCCAGGTTGAACGTAGGAGGACTGGCACATGAACCTACCAAGGTATCGGTAGGGCCGCCCCTTGCCCATCATCTGAAACACTACGAGCGTCTTGCCATCTCTGACGTGCTCGCCGATCGCTCGGTTGCCCGCCACATACTTCATGTCTCCGACTTGACCCTCGCCGAAGTAATGAAAGACTTCGTCGTCGTCCCAAAAGTCATGGTAGCCGTGAGACACGCCGGCCTCGCCAGTGAACGCGATGACTAGCGGATGCTCCTTGGGTGTCGAAATGCCGCCCTGCTGTTGCCCGCCAAATACACCGTGGATCTGCTTTTGACGGTTGTAGAGCGCGCCCACCTCGAATGGGAGTTCCATACTAGATCCCTTTCCTGAAAGCTAATTGCCCAGGATTCTAGCCAGAACCAGGTTCCTTGTGCCATTGATTGACGCGTTTGGCTGCTAGGAGAGGGGGCAGATGGAGGGCTATTGGGACGTAGACCTAGGGCAGCTGTTCTCAGGTGCGCTCAAGTTCCTCCTGCGTCTCTCTGGTGAGCCCCAACCATCTTTCCAGCGCTCCAGCTCTATTGCATCGCTTGCGACCGTAGACATGGTGACTATCTGAAGACTTGCCCCAGAGTTGTCCACGAGCAGAATGACATCGCCAAGTACGCTCATATCAAAGAAGCGTCTACTGGAATCATGCTTTCCGATGGTGACGCCCTGGCAGGCCAACGCTTGGGCGAAGTTCTCGGCGTCGGCCTGGAACAAGGCAAACTCCGAGTCGGTGAGTCTCGGGTAGTTCTCAAAACGCATTGCGGTGGCCGGCGCGTACGTCCCTCCAATGATCAATCCCAATAGCGCTGCCGTCGTCAGGGCAAGCAAAGTCCGGCTCGGCATAGTGAGGCTAGTGTTAGAGGCTAAAGGCTCAGATAGCGGCGAATGCTTCGGACCGTGCATACGATCCGTGCATTGCATTCGATGTGCGCAGCGAGGTGCGCTCTACTCCCGAACCTGCAGCCGCTCAATAGCCTGCGCAGTCAACGCCACACACGCCATCTTCAACCCTTCCATAACTCGATCCCCGAGGTATTCCTCGGGCGCGCCATTCTGCCGAGTCCGCTCCGCAGCCAGCATCAGCTCCGCCACCACACGCAGACCCGCCAGCGCGCAATCCGCATCCGCCAGCTGAAGGCAGCGTCCAGGCAGTTGATGCCGCTCCGGCCAAGGCTGGCCATCCGCAGCCGCACCGGTTCCGATGCGGTGCAGCGTGGCGACGAAGGCGTTGGGATCGACGGACGGTTCGCGCTCGGGTTCGGCGTTGTCCGGATCGTACTGCGCGTGCAGGGAACGGAAGTCCGATGTGTTCATGGCAATGCTCCGTACAGGACAGATAGCAACGCCACCGATAAAGGCGGCGGACGGTGCGTGTCTCGAAAACCGGTGAATACCCAATCCGGCGGGTCCGAGGACCCCCACGCACCGCCCGCCATGGATCGCGAACGGATTGCCAGCCGGCGCCATCCGAGGATGACGCCGACTGGCAAGCGCAAAGCACTGGGTATTCAGACGGGTTTTCGAGTCCCGCGCCACCTAGTGCGAGGTGGCACGCCAAGGTGTACTCGCATGACTGCGAGATGCCAAGAAACCGTAGGCCGCAGAGGCCGCAAATGCTGACGCTTACAGCATTGTTGCATGGGGCGCGCGTGGCAGAACCCTTGCGGTGCAGTGGTTTCGGCCGGTGTTAAGTTACCGCCCGAATGCGCATTGAAAAGCACGGTTTGCAGCTGTTCGGGATCCCAAAAGCGACACGTAGCCCACAGGGCCCATTCGCGCAGCGTGCCGATTGCGACACAACTTAACTTTGCAGCGCCACGCCCGGCCGAGGCCACAGCGCATCGTCGCGCTCCAGGTCGTAGTCGCTGCCGAACGCCAGTGCTGCTTCGCGAGGCGGAAGGTCTGCGTAGCAGCCCAGCAGGTACTCATCCATGCCAGCATCGCGGTGGTCGATGGCGAACAGGTGGAGGAGCTCCTTGTCGAAGGCTTCCAGCCATGCGGGGTCGATCTTGGTCATGTCATCCTCCAGAGGGGAAAGGGAGGATGGCTGGAGCGCGTCTCAAGACGTGGCACGCATGCTTGACCAGGTTCCGAATCTCGCAGTGATCTGATTGCACGAGGCGCAAGGTCGGGGTAGAACGGGGCAGACTCGCTACGGCGCATCATAGCTAAAGAAGGCGAAAGAGCATGGAAGCATTGAAGTCGAACCAGCCTGTTCCTGGCGAGTACTTCCTCCTGATGCCTGATACCACGCGCGGGGGAAAGGGGCACGGCATTGTGTTCGAGAACGCGAAGCGGCTGCGCATCCCGCCTCGTCTGATTCTGCGACCAGAAGAAGGGGGATTTCCCCCCATGGCGGAGAAGCCGTTGCTGGTCTACTCGGCAAAGAAGGGGAGCCTCCCAGAGGATCTGGAGGGGGGCATGAGCGGCTATTGGATGGTATCCGAACGATTACGCGACGCTCTTGTCTCTGTAGATCCAGTTGGCTTCGAGTTTTTGGAGTGTGACTACCGCCTTGCCGACGGATCCAGGGGGCCGCGGTACTTCCTGTGCGATGTTACCCGTGAGCTCGATGCGGTGGACGAAGAAGCCTCGGAACTTCGGATCATCACTGACGCAGGCTATCGAGGTGGGAAGTTCTACGACCTAAGGGGCGGAGCCAGTCTGGCGTTCCGCAAGCGGGTCATCGGTCAAGCCAGAATATTCCGGACGCCTTACTCGGGAAACCTCGTCTTCTGCGACAGAGAGCTCCGCGACGCTGTGTGGAACGCTGGAATCGGTGGGCCGCGCGTATCCCGGGGCCTCTGGTTCACCGACGCGGCCAGCATCTGAGTCAGAGCTCTGAGGATCGGACCCTTGGGCGCCTTCTGGATTCGCTTCAACTGCTTACGAGCGACTTCGATTCACATTCTCAGCGTGAGATGACAAGCATGGGATCAACCTGCACCCATCGGCCGCGCAAGGGCGAGTTCTTCAAGCTACGACCGGATGCTACCCGTAGAGGGAAGGGGCACGGGGTGGTCTTTGATAACGAGGGCGCGTTGCTTGCGACTCCCAGGCTACTCCTCTTACCCGAAGCCGGTGGCTTCCCACCACTGCGTGAAACCCCGCGCTTGGTCTATCGGGAGCGGCAGGGTGTCCCTCCACAGGATCTGGAAGGCGGGTTGAGCGGCTATTGGCTGGTCTCCGAGCGTTTGCGTCAGGTCATGGAAGAGATCGACCCTAACGCGTTCGCTTTCGCTGATACCGACTACCGCTTGGAAGACGGTTCAAAGGGGCCAACCTACCTCCTTTGCGACGTAGTCCGCACGCTGGATGCCTTGGATGAGGAAGCCTCCCAGCTCGACATCGTGATCAGCGATGAGTACACGGCAGGGAAATACTACTGCCTGACCGGTGATATCCGGCTGGCGTTCAAACGCGAAGTGCTGGGTCCGGCTCACGTGTTCAGATTGCCGTTCCATGGCGGGGTTCTCTGCGGCCGAACGTTCAAGGATTCGGTGGAAGCGGCCGGCATCGTCACAGCGAGGAGATCCAACGGGCTCTGGTTTGAAGATGTGGTGAACTGCTGAGTCGGCCCCACCGGCGCCAACCTCGCGACCTATGCTGCAAGTGTGCGGAGTACGGTACATGCCTAAATTTGGAGAGAAACAAGCATATGCCCACGTTAAAACGTAATCAGCCTGTGCCTGGTGAATTCTATCTGCTGATGCCCGACACGACTCGAAGGGGAAGAGGGCATGGCGTTGAGATCGAGAATGAAGGCGCACTGCTGACGCCACCCAGGCTGATCATCCGCCCTGAAGAAGGTGGTTTCCCTCCTCTGTCGCAGAGACCGCGTCTGGTTCTCGAACCAAAGCTGGGGGATCCACCGCAGGACCTCGAAGGAGGAATGAGTGGCTACTGGTTGGTATCAGAGCGCCTCAAGATGGCCTTCACCGATATAGATCCCGTCGCCTTTGAGTTCGTGGAGTGTGATTACGTGCTTCCGGACGGTACAGAGGGCCCAACGTACCACCTGTGCGAGGTTGCTCGCGAGCTGGATGCCGTCGATGAGGAAGCATCGAAGTTCCGGGTCATCGTCGATGAGGGCTATCCGGGCGGAAAGTTCTACGACCTTCGTGGCGGAGCAAGCTTGGCATTCAAGAGGGACGTAATCGGGGACAGTCATGTCTTCAGGAGCCCGTACTCCGGCGATCTTGTCTACTGCGATCGCGTGTTCCGGGATGCCATACGCGCTGCGGGAATTGGAAGCGAGTGTGAAACGCGTGGCCTCAGGTTCAAGGACGCGGCCAATGTCTGACATGGCGCGCGTCAGTCTAAGCATAATCCGCATGTCAAAATTGAAGATGGCTGCGGCGCGTCTCATGGAACGGGATCGGTAGTCGAACTTAAGATCGATTTCATTTTTGTCCGATTGCTTGCCGGTGCAGAACGGGCTAAAAAACAGCCATGCCTATTCAGTACTTGAGTTGAAGGCAGGGCGGTAAGAGGCAGGCCGCATCGGGACTTCAGAGCGGCCAGAGGAATTGGAGAGCAGCAGTAGTGCGCTATGTCGGCGGAGAGGACTTCAGGCTGTGAGCGCTCGGGCATGACTCGAGGAGGGCATGGAAGGTTGGCACCCTCTGATAAGCTCTTGGCACGCTTATTTAGATTGATTCTGAGGTGAGGCAAGCAATGACTTCGAATCTCCCAAAGAAGGGCGAGTTCTTCGAGTTGCGCCCAGATGCCCGACGGCGCGGCAAAGGGCATGGCGTCGTTTTTGAGAACGAGTCTTCCTTGAAGACCCCTCCAAATTTCCTCTTGCGTCCCGATCAGGGGGGCTTCCCGCCTCTGCGCGAGACCCCGCGCCTGGTGTATTACCCAAGCGAAGGGTGGCCACCGGAGGATCTTGAAGCTGGGATGAGCGGCTATTGGCTCGTTTCCGGGCGTCTCCGGGAGGTGATGGCGGCCGTGGACCCAGGAGCTTTTGCGTTCAGGGAGACTGACTATCGACTCGCTGATGGAGCAATGGGTGGCCCTTATTTCCTTTGCGATGTCATCAGAACCATTGATGCCTTGGATGAGGCAGCATCCCAGCTGAAGATCATCGTGAGTGACGACTATGAAGAGGGGAAATACTACGATCTGACTGGCGACGTCCGCTTGGCGTTCAAGCGGGAGGTCATCGGCGATGCTCACGTATTCCGGCTCCCTTACTACGAAGGTGTCTTCTGCGACCGCACTTTCAAGGAGGCGGTCGAAGCCGCGGGACTGATCGCCAGCGGTACGTCCAACGGTCTGTGGTTCTATGACGCGGTGAACTGCTGAGACCAGGCGATGCTTGAGTCAAGGAGGATTTGTGGCTGGACATTCCACTCATTTGCAGGACCATCACGCGATTGAGCAGCAGACGCTGAGGCACAGCCCATTGCTCGCAAAGCTGCAGGAGGCCGGGCGATTCAATATTCACGCCCAAGAGAACCGGCTATTCCTCCCCGCAAACCCTGCCTATGCAGATGCGATGGGCATTACGCCTCACAGTGGCGGACCGTTGGGTGAATACCAGAAC
This sequence comes from Stenotrophomonas sp. YJH_SMC_120, assembly GCF_059368675.1. NCBI lineage: Bacteria > Pseudomonadati > Pseudomonadota > Gammaproteobacteria > Lysobacterales > Lysobacteraceae > Stenotrophomonas > Stenotrophomonas sp. YJH_SMC_120. Next base: position 18,167 of record NZ_JCAFRY010000030.1, on the reverse strand, counting down.
GGAATGATTCGGCGCTTGAACGAGATTCAGAGAACGCGAGACGGTAAGGCCGCGCTGCTGAATGACTCTGACGCCCTCGATAGAGTCATGGCACGTGTAGAAGCATTGCGAGACACCGTCAAGGTCGGGTTGATCAACGGCGATCTCAACACGAATACTCCGCTGGGAAGCACGCCTGCGATCACGAACAAACGAATCCGGGATTTTTTTGACGGCGTTCCTGAGTACCACCAAAGGCATATCGCTCAGATCCAAGCCTTGAAAGGTTTCACCGGGGTCGACCTTGGCTGGGTGGCTGTCACTCATTCCGAAAGTGGTATTGTGACTACGCTCAATAGAATCGAGTATGACGCCAAGCCACTGACTCGCGGTGGAAACATTGAGTTGCAGCGAAGCGGCCTGTCGCTTGCGATTTCCAATGCCCACCACGGTGGCCGAGTTGTTCTGACAGAGCCGGGTATCCAGACGGTCGAGCGCGTGCTCGGCGAGGAGGCCGGGCATCGCATTCGCAGCCCGCGCTCGCAGCAAGGCGGTGCGACATTGGACCTCCTCCTCGGCGAAGCCTCCACCAGCCAACTGATCCGCTCCGGTGGCCTGCTTGCCTCCGGCGCCGATGCCGTCATCACCGCCCGCCGCACCTCACAGCTGCTGGAAGAAGGCAACGGCACCGCCGCCCAGTCCGAGCTCACCCACGCTCTGGCGCGCAACGGCGGTGGCTGGGTCGGTGGTATGGCTACCGCGTCGGTGATCGGCACGTCCAGCTTCGTCCCTGCGGCTATCGTCGCGGGCGATGCGCTGCTGATGAGCAAGGCATTCGACAAGGGCGCCGATCTGCTCGACAACCGCGCCGTCTACCGGCAGACCGACAAGGCCGATGTCACATGGCAGTTCGATGGCCGCAACTGGCAGCGCCAAGCGGTCATGGACAGCGCGGGCGACGGCCTGGGCAATCCGGCTGAGCGCAGTGTGGGCGCCAGTTACGAGAAGGCCCGCGAGCTGGGCGCATACGCCCACGTAAAGGCGGTAGAGCTGGCGCTGGGCAAGGCAATGCCGCCGCAGGATCCTTTCAGCATCCCGGCGAAGGACGGCGAGGGCCGTCTGGACAATCCCAACTGGTACCGCGATGCACAGACTGAACAGTGGACGCGGCAGGTCAAGATTGGCGTGTCCGGTGCCAACGACCGGGGTGTGTATGAGACGCAGACCGCCAGCCCTGAGCGCGCCAACGAGTTGAATCGCGAGGCGGTGCAACGCATCGAGAACAACATCGCCAACGGCAAGGCCGCCATTGCCGCCAGCTATCTGGAGACCCGAGCTGCTACACGGGCAAGTGACTTCGTGCCGCTGGTGCCGGAAGCGGTAGAGCAGGCCCGTGCCAAGCCCGACGCCATCCAGGGCTCCGACAGCCATCTTTATCAGCGCGATGAAGCAGGACAATGGAGCCATGCTGGCCAGAACGCACAGGGGAACATGGCGCTGGAGCTGGAGCTGACCCGCACCATCCAGCAGCCGTCGCTCGATCAGTTCAACCAGACCATTGCCGCATTGGAATCGCGGCCGCTGCCGTCGGCGGCGGAAGTGAACCAGAACGAGCTGCGTCACAGCTACTACGCTGCGGGTGTTGCGCTGACCCCGGCGTGGGAGCAGGCCATTGCCTTGGCCACGGCGCGCACGCGCGAGCAGCACGGCATTACGGGTCCCACGCTGCAGGAACTGGGGCCTGTAGCCGAGGGCAACGCGGGCGCGTCCCGGCCCATCACCCATTACCAAGTGGGTCAGGATGGCGTGGCGCGTGCCGTCGCGACCACCAGCACGCAGGAGTTGCAGGCCGCATGGAATGAGGTGCGCGCGCGTGCCAATGAGCAGGCGCCGTTGCCGGACTCGCCCGAGCTGCGCATTGCTGCACTGTCGGCGGGTGAGGAGGAGGCGTACCGGCAGGCACTGCAGGAAGCCAATCGGCTGGGTGCTGCGCAGGTGGATGCAGGGCAGGCTGCACGAGCAGCCGCGCAGGTGGCACATGGCGACAAGCCATCCGAGCAGGATGGAAACGTGGAAGTGCGGCCTGAAGAGCCGGCGACTGCGCAACCCATCGCGCCTGCGACGGTTGTGGCGGCGCCGCCCGCGGTAGCGGTCACGCCACCGCCTACGCCTGCGGCACAGGACAAGCCCGCGCCTCAGCGGCACGCCGAGCAGCGCGATCCGCCGCGGCGTGAGGCGGAGCCCCAACCTCAGCCCCATCCAAACAGCGAGGCGCCCACCGAAAACCGTACCGCCTCACAGACGCCGGAGCCCGCTGGGCCGATGCAGGCGCACCCGGTCGAATCCGAGCGTGCGACGCCACACTCTGCCGCGCCTCTGGCAGCGGCAACGCAGACGGTGCCCACGCAGCGCACAGAGCAGGCAGCGGAACCGGAGAAGATGGCCCCGATGCCTGCGGTTGCGCCCACTCCAAAGCAGGACATGGCAGGGCAGGAGGTCGAGCCGGTGCCGTTCAAGGAGCCGCTGCCTGCTGAGCCTGCGCGCGATCCATGGCCTTTGGAGCAGGAAGCGGCACAACACGTGCCAGAGCCCGAACCGGCTCCATCGGATGACTTCCGGCCCGTCACTGCGGCTGTCACGGTTCCTGCCGCGCCCACGATAGTGCCAAGCCCCGAGCCAGCCGCGCCCGCACCGGATGAGGCATCGGGCTCGAACCGGGCGCTGCAGGACCCCACGCAGCCCGGCCACCCCGATCACGCGCTGTATCAGCAGATCCGCGAGGGCGTGGAAGCGCTGGACGCCAAGCACGGCCGCAGCTTCGACGAAGTCAGCGAACGCATGACGGCCAGCCTTCTGGTGCTGGCCAAGGACAACGACCTGGAACGGGTGGACCATGTGCTGGTGAGCAATGCCACGCACGAACACCCGGCTGGGCACACGCTGTTCGTGGTGCAGGGCGAGCCAAGCAATCCGGCGCATCAGCGCGCTGCGATGCCGACTGAGCTGGCGGCGCAGACATCAGTTGAAGAGTCACTGCAACAGTTCGACTCTGTCAGCCGTGAAGCGCATCAGCGTGCGCTTGCGAATCAGATGGATCAGCAGCTGGAAGATCAGCGGGTGCAGCACGAGATACAGATTCGTGCGGCGAACATGTGAGGAGCTCCCAAACCAGGATACTTCAGTCGTGGGCACGAAGCTCACACGCACCCCTGGCCTGGGAAGGTCTCAGGGACTGCGATCTCTGGCCCGGAGGGAGGAGGCCGCCTCCCTCCGGGCGATCAGCCCATGCGCATGGCGTGGCTCTGCTGTTCCTGCGTACGTGCATCCAGCGCCTGCTGCGCATTCTGGCGGGCGAGCTCGCGCTGATCGCCCACCACGGCCAGTTGCTGCAGCGACTCAGACACCGGCGTTTGTGCCGCCACGGCAGTGGGCATGCCTGCACGCAGGTGGGCAGGGTCGGATAGGTCGCCTTGTACAACAAAGATGGTGTGACCCGCCGGCTGATTGGCCGTGGCGTTGCTCAGCACCACATGGTCCACCTGTTCCAGACCCTGCTCGCGTGCCTTCACTGTCAGGCTGGCGGCGAGGTTCTCACTGGTCGCGTCGAAGGGGCGGCCGTGCATCTCGTCCAGTGCAGCGACGCCCTGGCGAATCTGCTGGTGAAGCGCGTGGTCCGGGCTGCCTGGTTCCATCGCCGCGACGCGGCGTCCTTCCGTAAAGAGAGGCTCGGGCTCCTGCGTCGACACCACGCGCGGGCTCTTGGCGATCTCTCTGTAGGGATCTTCAGGATGAAACTGCTTCGCCTTGGCCTCGCGTTCCAAGCGAACCTCGCGGGTCTCATTCAACGCGGAAATCTCGGCGGGATCGGTCTCTTTGGTTGTTCTATCGAGTGGGGGAACGCCCACTGTGCGGTTCCAGCTGCCGTCTTTGGGGTCGTAGCTGTGATAGTCGAACTTGGTGCCAATCACGTTCGGATCTACGGCGTCGCGCTGCAGGAGTGCTGCGCCCTCGAACTTGCTCAGCTCAACGAAGTAGAAATGTCCAGCGGGCTGCGGCATATCCAGGTGCACGCTGACGGCCGTCTTGCCAGCACGGAATGCGCCGGCAGCGCTGTTGTCGAGCATGTTCTGCCAGACCTTTTCGGCTGCCTGCTCACCGCGTTTGTGCTCCGTGGACACCAGCAGCAAGCGTGGCGTCCAGCAGTTCACATTGAGGTCGTTCTTTTCGAACGAAACATCGTGGGATTTGAGCGTGCTCGTATAGGGCAGGTTGAGTGCCAGATCAGGCCTGCCGGCCTCCATCCAACTTTTGCGCTCCGCCAGGTCGTTCCTGATCAGATCCTGGCCGAAGGTTTCTTGCCTGCGTTCGGTGAACGCTACGTTCTTCTCGTTGCCGAACAGTGTGGCCTGTTGCTCGGCAACGGCGCTTGCAAAGCTGTTGGCCACCCGGCCGGGGAGGCTGTCGTTGCGCACAACACCCAACGCAAGCAGGCCGTAGCCATCATTGTCGGGAAGCTGCGCGAGATAGTTCCAGTACAGCTCGCGATTTCCCTCCTTCGCGTAGGAGGACAGGACACGAATGTCCTTATCGGTAAGTCCGCTCATGATTCATCCTTGAGATGCGGTTTACGGCTGAACGCGATAGCGGCTCAGAAGATCACGCACGCTGGCTTCCAGGCCCTGCCAGTCGCTCAGCATGACGCGTGCATAGTTCATCTCGATGGCAATGCTATCGCCGACGTCCACGATGGAATGGCGGCACATTGCGATCTGGCCTTCGCCGGCGCGTTCAAGTGTCTTTCCCTGAACTACAAGTCCGTCAGGAATGCGGTCTGCCGGGTCGCAGCTGATGAACGTTGTCAGTTGCCCCTCCGCCGAGCGGGCCACATACCAGTCTGGCTCCATCCCCGGGTTATGCACGTAAGGCCTGCCCAGCGCAGCCTCTGACTCCTTTGCATAGGCTTCCATCAACGATGGGTCAATCGCATACGGCGTCAGACCCCAGCGCTCGGGTTGTGCAACGCGCAGCGCAAGGTTCTCTACCGGGTCCCTTCGTTCCAGTGATCCCGGCGCGCTGGTGGCTTCACTACTGGACCGACGCGCCAGATAGTTCTGGATGGGAACGCGATCGATGTACCTAAGCTCGACCAGTATCTGCCGCCGGCTGTCCTGCGTGCTGCGCACCGGGCGATCACCAGGAGGAGCTGCATCGAAATCAGGCCAGAACAGAGTGAGCATGACGCCCCCATCGGCCAAGGGGCCCGTCTGGTTGTAGTAGAAGTTGGCCGGGAACATGAAGCGGTGCGGGCCAAGCCGAGCCTCTACCGGGTGCGTCGTGTAGGTCTGTCCGCCCACCGTACGTGGGCTGGTTGCGCTTTCGGACATGGGGGTTCCGTTCGGGTCCTTTTCCGTGGATGGGGCCTTCGCGCAGGCGGTGGTGCTCAGCACTGCCACCAGGGCGAAGGAGGCAAGCCGGCAAGCCGGTGCTCTGCTCATAGGCGATTCCCTTGCATGATCGAAACGACTATAGAACGGTGGAATGGCAAGCTCCAGTCGCAGCCGAGACCGCAGCCACCGCGGGGTCATTGCTGCATGCTGGCTCACATATTCAGCAAGCCGCGATCGGTCGCCTCTATTCCTCCACCTGCCCGCCATCCCACCTATGCCATCATCCGCTCAGGACCGCAGCACCCATCAAGGCTGAACAGGCATGGAGCAGGCAACACGCTACACCGCAACCCTTTATCTGGCCGCACCCGGCACCCCGCTGAAAAGTGGAGGGGTCTCGCCGCGCGGCCATATGTACCTTCAGGTGGCCGCGGGCGACGAGGCCCACAGCTACGGCTTCGCGCCACCGGGCCACGCGCCGGGCGAAACCCGCACTGGCGTGCAGTACGCACAGGTGCGCCACGATGATGCCGACGAGCACCTGGACCCGTACTACAGCCGCACCCTGGAAATCACCGAGGAGCACTACGGCTGCCTGCGTGATTTCGCCGAGGAGCCGGCCGAGTTCGAATTCGATGTCGATCGCCCGGCCACCATCAACCGCTGCAGCGATTTCGTCTGGGCGGCGCTGCATTACGCCAGCCTGCATCCGCTGCCGGCACCGCTGGATGGCGGCAGCAACCTGGGCGAGTTCGCGGTGCTGTTCAACCTGCCGGAAATCCAGTGCATTGCCGCGCCGTTCCCGGGCAGCGATCTGAATGCCGAAACCCACCACGCGATGCCCGAGCGCGAGGCCGAACATCATCGCCAGGGCGACCGTGCCAGCGATGAGCCGCCGCCGACGCCGATTGAAGTGGCCGGCACGCTGCTGGACCCCTCGCATCCGGACCACCGCCTGTTCTCGCAGCTGATCCAGAAAGTGGCCGAACTGGATGCCGCGCATGGCCGCCCGTTCGATGCGGCCAGCCAGCGCATCAGCGCCAGCCTGCTGGTGCTGGCCAAGCAGAACAATCTCTCGCGCGTGGACCACGTGCTGCTCAGCCAGCCGACCAAGAGCAGCCATGCGGCGGAGAGCATCTTCATCGTGCAGGGCGACCGCAATGACCCAGGGCACCGCCGCGCCAGCATCGCCACCGAGGTGGCGGCCAAGACCGATGTGGCCGATTCGCTGCGGTTGAAGGAGCAATGACGCGGCCACTGCGGCGGGGGGCGGTGGTACTGGCGGTGCTGGGCGCGCTGGCGGCATGCCGTGCGTCACCAGCGCCTGAGGTTGCGCCGCCCCTGCTGACGCGCGCACAGGCCGAGGCGCGCACGGTTGTGCCGTTCACGCGGGCCGTGCAGTTGCAGAAGGCCGGTCGGATTGCCGAGGTCACGTTTGATTTGCCGGCGCCCCAGAAGCCGGCCATTCCGATCCTGAACATGGGGTTGCGGCTGCAGGATACCGACGGGCGCTCGTTGCTGGACGTGTGGGAGAAGATCAGGCTGGGAAGGCCACCCACGCGATTGCGCCTGGAGCGGATCGATGGCGGCGCACCTGGTCTTGTACAGCTCTGGCAGAGCACTCCCGATGGGCGCGACTCACAGAGAATTCCAGAAGATGAGGTTGTGCGATATCTGGCTGATACAAGCTTGGATGACAACGCACTGATCGAGGCCGGTTTGCACTCGGATGAGATGCTGTATCAGGTGCTTCAGTTCGCGCAGGTCGGTTGGCTGGAGCCGGGCCGGTATCGGTTGACAGTCGACCTGATGGAGGACCGCCCGCAGCTGGAAGGGCTCCAAGCCGAACTTATTGTTGGATATCAATCGCTAGGGAAGTAAGACATGAGCAAGGAAGCAGAGCGCTATACGGTCACGATTCATCTCGCCGCACCGGGCACGCCGAGAGTCGATGTGGGCGACGCGGGCCAGAAGAGATTGTTGGATCCGTCATTTGCCGGGCACATGTTTCTTTCGCTGGCGCGATCAAATGACCCGGTACCCGTGAGCAGGGGATTCACGATGGGGAATGACCGTGCGAATCCCTCGCTGGGCAAAGTCGATGACACGGATCTGCGGGTCTACGACAAGCCCCGCTTCGAGCGCACGATCGAGATCAGCAAGGAGCAGTACGACCGCATCCTCGAGTTCTCGGCAGACCCGAAGAAGCACGGCTTCGACATGGAATACGACTTCTTCTCCAACGCGTGCACCGATTTCGCATGGGGTGCCCTGAACCACGCAGGCCTGCGCCCGGTCGGGCTGGCCGGGGAGATCAGCAACTATGAGGGCGCTACCAGGGTTCTGGACAACATCCGCGCGGTCAACGCCATTCCGCAGCAGGTGAAGGACAGCGAGCTGGACAAGGTGCAGTGGAACCCGATGCCGAAGCAGACCTTCCGCGAGTGGATGTTCACCGAGAACGGTGAGCAGTGGCGCGGCAACAGCACCCTCGCGGCAAGCGGCACGCCCGCAGACCCGACGCACGACGATCATGCCCGCCTCAACCAGATTCACCAGCAGGTGGCCGACCTCGGCGCTTTCGGTGCACGCAACGGCAATGTCAGTGCCAGCCTGCTCGCGCTGTCGAAGGAGCAGCAGTTCTCGCGCGTGGACGAAGTGGTGCTGGGCGAGCAGCGCGGTGATACCGCACCGAAGCTGTTCATCGTGCAGGGGGACCGCAGTGACCCGGCACACCAGCGCGCCAGCATGCCGGCGGAGTTGGCTGCGCAGGCACCGGTGGAGGCCTCGTTCGATCGCGTCGCGCAGTTGCAGCAGAACGAGCCGCAGCGAGACGCGCAGCGCCTGCAGGAGGAGCAGCAGCTTCAGCAGAGCCACGGCCCACGGATGGCATAGCGGCGGGCGCAGCATCGAGGTCGAGCGTCGGCCATGCCCGTGCCGGCGCACGCCACGCCCCCCACCTGCTACCATTCCCCCGCAACCCCAGCCAGCCCACCCCGCGCAGACAGATGCAGGTCGGGCCGTCGTAGAACGGCCCAGCGAGCCAGGACACCCTCCCGTGCCCATTCAAGGACGCTCGCATGTTCCGTAATCCTCTCTTCCGCTCGGCCGCCCTGGCCGTGGCCGTTTCGCTCAGCCTCGGCGCGCCCTCCGCATTCGCCGACAACGCACCCGCCGCCAGCGCCACCACTGCCGTGCAGCGCCAGGCCGTGGCCAAGGGCCTGTACGAGCTGGCCTACAGCCCGAAGCAGAACGCCGTGTTCGTAGCCTCGTCCGGTGGCTTCGGCGATGACGCCGGCCCGGCCCAGGTGCTGCGCCTGAACCCGGCCACGCTGGCCGTGGAAACCCGCATTCCGCTGGAGCGCAAAGCCTTCGGCGTGGTGCTGGATGACGCCCACAACCGCCTGTACGTGGGCAACACCGTGGACCTGTCGGTGACCGTGGTCGACACCGCGCAGAACAAGGCCGTCGGCACCATCCAGCTGATGGAGAAGAAGACCGGCAAGGACGGCAAGGCCGTCTACACCCACGACCTGCGCGAACTGGTGGTCGACAGCGCGGCCAACCGCCTGTACGTGACCGGCCACAGCAGCCAGCCGGACGTGAGCAGCGTGCTGTTCGTGATCGATACCACCACGCTGAAGGTGATCAACACCATCGGCGGCCTGGGCAATGCCAAGGCGCCGGGCCTGGCGCTGGATGCGGCCAACAAGCGCGTCTACACCAGCAACCTGCTGGCCGACCTGGTGGTGGTGGGCACCGATTCGAACAAGGTGGTGGCGCAGCACAGGATCGCTGCCGAGCAGCCGATGAACATCGCGCTGGACCCGGCCGGCAAGCGCCTGTTCGTAACCGACCAGGGCTCGGAATTCCTGCGTGGCTACCAGGCCAAGAGCAGCGGCCTGGTCAGCAAGCATCCGGGCCAGCGCGTGCTGGTGCTGGACCGCAGCACCGGCAAGGAACTGGCCAGCATCCCGACTGATGCCGGTCCTCTGGGCATCCTGCTGGATGCACCGCGCAAGCGCCTGTACGTGACCAACCGCGAAGCCGGTACGGTGACGGCGTACAACAGTGACAGCTACCAGAAGGTGGCCACCTACACCGTGCCGACCCATCCGAACAGCCTGGCGCTGGATTCGAAGAACAACGTGCTGTTCGTGAGCATCAAGAACGGCGAGAAGGATGACAAGGGCGCTGACGAGAGCGTGGCGCGTATCCAGCTGTAACAGCGGTGCACAGGCTGTAAACGCAGGGGCAGGGCGCAACGCGCTGCCCCTTTTTCATGTCGCAGCGTTTACCCCAGCCGCGGCGCGGGATTCTGCATTTCCTGCGCTTGGGTTTCGACCTGCTGCTGCACACCCAGCCCCAGCTTCTGCATCGACTGCTCCACCGGCGTCTGCGCAGCCACTGCGGTCGGCATCATCGCCCGCAGGTGCGCCGGATTGGCCGGGTCGCCCTGCACGACGAAGACGTTGTGCCCGGCAGGGTGCTGGGCCGTGGCGTTGCTGACCAGCACGTGGTCGACCTGCTGCAGGCCCTGCTCGCGGGCCAGCACGGTCAGGCTGGCGGTCAGGCGTTCGCTGGTCTGGTCGAACGCACGGCCGTGCTGGGCATCCAGTGCGGCCACGCCCTGGCGGATCTGCTGGTTGAGGCCGTAGTCAGGGTGGTTAGGGGTGATCTCTGCCATGGCGATCGAACGGTAGCGGTGGGTCGGGGGTGACCCACCAAGTATAGATCCGACCCGTGAAGTGCGCCCGAGGGGTCAGTCTGCCGGCCGATGGTCGTAGCTGATCACCCGCTCGGCCAACCAGCGCCCGTCCACGCGGCGCCAGACCTGGATGAAGCGGGCCTGGCCCACCCAGCGCTCCACGCCGTCCTTGCCGCGTTCATGGAAACGGTGGTCGCCGATTTCCAGCGCCCGCTCGTCGTGTAGCGGGAACACCTGCAACGAAGGCTCCACCCGCTCGCGGCGCAGGCTCCAGCCGCCCTTGCGCGCATTGCTGCACATGTTGGCCACGCTGCGGCGGAAGTCCTCGCGGCTGCTGGCCGACTTGCCATCCTTGTCATGGAAGAACTCCATGTCTTCGGTGGTCATCGCGGCGGCCTTGTCGGCATCGCAGGACTCGAAGGCGACGGCGAACAGCTGGGTGTCGGCCTGGCGGATCTGCTCGCGCAGGTCATCGGAGGGCGCGGGTGCGGCGGCGAGGCCGGCGGCCAGCAGGGGCAGGGTGAGCAGCAGCATGGCGAGGCTCCAGGGCGGGATTCATGCAGGCTCGCACGGCGCTCCGAGGGCCGCAGCGGCCCTGCGACGAAACGGGATTTCCAGGGAGTGAATGCCCGCATCTATGGATTGGCCGGGTGGCGTCGCCTGTGCAGGGGATGTCATGGCGACCGGCGATTCCATCACGGTCTCGATAGGGGCGGGTCCATAGGCTGAAATCCTCCCCTTCCATAGGAGGTTCCATGCCTGCTTCCCGCGTCCGCCTGCACGTTGAAGACACCGGTGGCGACGGCCGACCGGTCATTCTGATTCACGGTTGGCCGCTGTCCGCCGATGCATGGAAGACGCAGGTGTCGATCCTCCGCGACGCCCAACACCGGGTGATCAGCTACGACCGGCGCGGCTTCGGCCGTTCCGACAAGCCCGCCGAGGGCTACGACTACGACACGCTGGCGGCGGATCTGGCCGGGGTGATCGAGGAACGTGACCTGCGCGACGTCACCCTGGTCGGCTTCTCGATGGGCGGCGGTGAGGTGGCGCGGTATGTGGCCAACCACGGGCAGGAGCGCCTGCATAGCGTGGTGTTTGCAGCAGCCGTACCGCCGTTCCTGCTACGCAGCGACGACAACCCGGACGGCCCGCTGACCCAGGACAAGGCTGACGAAATGCGCAGCGGTCTGGAGAAGGATCGCGAGGCGTTCTTCGATGGCTTCACCCGCGATTTCTTCAGCGCCAACGGCCAGTTGATGGTGACCGAAGAGACGCGTCAGGCGGCCATCGCGCTGTGCCATCAATCCGACCAGACGGCGGCGCTGGGTTGCATGCACGCGTTCGCGACTACCGACTTCCGCGACGATCTGAAGAAGATCACAGTGCCAACCCTGATCCTGCACGGTGACAGCGATGCCATCGTGCCGTTTGAAGGTTCTGGCCAGCGCACGCACCGGGCCATTGCGGGCAGTGAAGTGGTGATCCTGGAAGGCGCGCCACACGGCTGCAACACCAGCCATGCGGACCACTTCAATCTGGCGCTGCTGAACTTCCTGAAGCGGTAAGCTGCGGCCATGCGTGAGCCGAAGACACCCCCGTGGAAGAAGCCCAACCCCAAGGGCCAGACCTCGCAGCCGCTGTCGCCTGCGCAGAAAGAGGCGGCGCGACAGCGGGCGGAAGAGAATGGACGGCGTTACCCGAACCTGGTCGACAACATGTGGGCCGCGAAGCTGCCGCGGGGATCCTGACCTGTAGAGCCGAGCCGTGCTCGGCTTGCGCGCGCAGCGCGTGCCTTTGGGAGACGGGCAACAGCAGCCGAGCATGGGCTCGGCTCTACCGTTCGGCCACCGGCATCCAACCCGATTCCCGCCACGGCGCAACCTTCGTCTGTCGAACCGTGATTGCCTCAACCGGTATTCCCGCCAGGCGTGCAAGCTCTGCACGCAGCCGTTCGGCATCCACCGGCAGTGCCGCAGCCACCTGCAGCCGATCACCCTGATGCCTCACCTGCACCGGAAGCGTGGCGTGCGCGTCGTGCTCGCCGCCGGTGCGCCCGATCGGGTCGCGCATCGCTACCGGCCGCGACAGCTGCGCCAGTGCGGGCTGCCACGCCTGCAGCACGAGGGGCTGCCCGGCAGCGGGAACATGTACTTCTGCAATCGTGGCCGGGTAGCCAGTGAGGCTCTCGACCATCACCTGGAAGCGCGCGCCATCCGGCATGACCAGCACGGTGGCGATCAATGCGGAGAACGAGACGAACACCGTCGCGAGGTTCCAGCTGCGCGGCGCGGTGGCCGGGCGCGTTGCGGTGCGCAGGCCCGGTCTGCGCCGCAGTTTGCGTGCGTAGATGCGCCGGTCCTTCCGGCGCGGGCTGGTGCTGTGCTCGGGCAGGTTCAAGGGAACCCGTGGAAGACGCGCTACGCGGGCCTTGATCAGGCGCGACAGCAGCATCCACGCGATCACGAATGCCAGCAGCGGAAGCAGCGTTCTCACCCACAGATACAGCGTGACCATCCACAACACCTCTACATACGACCATCCATGCTCATCCACATCCTACCGGGACCACGCGACGGTTGTCGTATCCGCCAGCCGACAAGCACAGGGCGCTTGGTTAGGATGGTCCTTTGTTGTCACGGATGAACCGATGGTCTCTGCCGCTACCCGCTTCTGTCGTATCTGTGGTCCTGGTCCGATCCTGCTGGCACTGCAGGTGGTGGCGCTGCTGGCGGTAGCCCTTGCAGCCGGCTTCTTCCACTACCGCGTGGGACTGCTGCTGGAGCCGGTGGATGATGCATGCGGCGGGCCCGACCCGGTCGCGCGCATGCAGGTGGCCGAACAGCTGCTGGCGCGGTCCACTGCGCTTGCACCATGGCAACCGTTGCAGTGGATTCCGATGGCAGGCGTGGCACTGGCGCTGCTGGGCGCGATGTCGATCAGTGTCTACCGCCTGGGCCGCTTGTCGGAACGCCTGCGACGCGCCAACTGGGGGGTGATGGCGCTGCACGCCGCGATCCTGGCGCTGGCCGTCAGGGCATTGCATCTGTACGACATGGCGTGGATCAGCGTAGCCAAACTGTCCCCAGCGGCGTGCCTGGTGGAACTGGGCGAGCAGGGCCGGCTGCCGCTGGCACAGGCGCAGCAGGTGGTATTCGGCATCCTCACCCGCGAGCACGCGCCGCTGCTGCGCAATCCCGATGACCTTGCCCTGGTGCTGGTCGCGTTGATGCTGATGGCGATGGCTGCGGGATTCATGCTGTGGCGGGCGATCGTGCGCGAGCGTCAGGTGCAGTCGCGCAGCCCATAGCGGGTGCGTGGCCGACCATGCATCCACAATCGCGCTAAAGTCAGCACTTCGCTCCTGCAAGGATGTGCTGATGCGTTGGTTGCTGCGTGCTGTGCCATTGCTGCTGTGTTCGTTGGCGGTGCACGCCGCCGAGGTGGATCGCCGGATTGCGGTGACCATCGACGACCTGCCCTGGGCGCGGGTGGACCAGATCGTTCCGCCGGACCTGCAGTCGCGGCATGAAGCGCTGATGGCGCAGCTGCATCAGGCAGACGTGCCGGTGGTCGGCTTCGTCAACGGGAACAAGCTTGAGATCGACGGGCAGGTGCAGCCGGCGCGGGTGCAGATGCTGCGCGACTGGCTGGACGCCGGTTATGTGCTCGGCAACCACACCTACTCGCACATGGATCTGAACGCCAAGGGCGTACCTGCGTTCCAGCAGGATTTCCTGCGTGGCGAGACGGTGCTGCGGCCGTTGCTGGTCGAGCGTGGGCTGAAGCCGCAGTGGATGCGTCACCCCTATCTGCGTGCCGGGCGCACGCCGGAAGAACGTGCGGAGATGGACGCGTTCTTCAGGCAGCATGGCTACCGCGTGGCACCGGTGACGGTCGACAACGGCGAGTGGGTGTGGGCGTTCGCCTACGCCAACGTGATGAACGAGCAGCCGGATTCACCGGCGCGCGAGGCGACGCTGGCACAGCTGCGCAAGGGCTACGTGCCGTACATGCTGAACAAGCTGGACTACTACGAGAAGCAGTCGCAGGCACTGCTGGGCTACGCGCTGCCACAGGTCTGGCTGATGCACGCCAACGAACTCAATGCAGCCACGTTTGCCGAACTGGTGGCGGCGACGAAGCGCCGCGGCTATCGCTTCATCTCACTGGATGAAGCGATGCGTGACCCGGCCTATGCACGTGGTGCCGAAGGCTACAGCGGCCGTTACGGCCCGAGCTGGTTGCACCGCTGGGCGATGGCGGAGAAGAAACCGAAGGAGTTCTACGCCGGTGAACCCGAGGTGCCGGCGTGGGTGATGAAGCTGGCCAAGGTGGATTCGGAGTGAGGCTCAGCGCTTGACGGCCAGCACACCGTCAAGCGCCAGCTCGGCCTTGAAGCCGGCCTTTTCCAGACGTTTGGCCACTTCACGTGGCACGTCGCGGCCGCTGGTCAGCTTGTTCGGCGCGCCGGTGTAATGGAACAGCCGGCCGCCCTTGCGGATGACGCGGGCGAGGTGGTCGTAGAACACCTGTGAATACAGTTCGCCGGCGATACCAAAACGCGGCGGGTCGTGCAGGATCGCGTCGACACTGTTGCTGGCCACCTGTTCGATCTGCTGCGAGACATCGCCGTGGCTGAACTGCAGGCGGCCACCGGCCGCAGCCGAGTCCGGATCCGGTGACCACGGGTTGAGCGTGCGCAGCCACATCACGTCGGCATTCTTCTCGAACGAGCGGATCTGGCCGACACCGGCCTCCAACGCGCAGGCGGCGAAATAGCCCAGGCCACCACAGGTATCGAGGATCACCTTGCCGGCCGGGGCGACCAGCTCGACCTTGCAGCGCGCATCCTCGAAGGGTGACAGCTTGGAGGTCGGCAGCATCTTGATGCCGTCGATCTCGAAGGTCGGTGCGCCCCATTCGGTCGGCACCAGCTTGATCAGCGAACCGCTGTAACGCGAGATCGGCGCGAATTCCTCGCCGTCCCAGTAGTACAGCGTGCGGTCCTTCAGCTTGCCCGGCCACGGGTAGGGCTGGCCACGGAAGCGGAAGCCGTCGGCATCCAGCGCCACGCTGTCCTCGCTGCGGCCGAGGTCGAGCGAGCCCTGCCAGTCGGCAGCGCCCTTGTCATGGGCACGGCGCAGGGTATCGGCGCTGTCGCGGGTCAGCAGGGGGCCGGTGTAGTGGGGCACGGCGGGTACCGGGGCGGTTCGGGGGGAGGGCATGGTACCGCAGCTTTTACCGGGGCCCCGGGGTGGCTGCTGCTGTAGATCCACGCCATGCGTGGATGAAGACGGCAGGAGCCGAGCGTGGGCTCGGCGTTACAGCTGGCTTGTGCAGCTGTAGCCGTGTGTAGCTCCTTCTCCTGAAATCATGTTGACGCCCCGCGAGGGCTGCATGCCCTGCAGCGCGCACGACCGACGATGGACGTCCTGGGTTTCCGGTGGCTGCCGATCAAAGTCGTAGCGCAGGCGACCGTCTTCCTGCAGCAGCCAATGCACGGTAACGCGCTCGTGGCGACCATCACCGAGATCCCAGTCCAGGGTGCGCATGATCAGGATCTGGCCATCGGGCAGCTGCCGGACTTCGTCATAGGCACCCTGGGTCTTCGGCGCGCTTACCGCAAGCAGCAGAAACAGCAGCATTGGCATCGCTCCTCAAAGAAGACAGGATGCGCCCATAGTGCCCTGAGTCGCCATCAGAATCATTGCGTCTTACGGGCACTTCACCGCATACACCGGCCCAGCCCCGATCAGCATCAGCGCCATGTAGTCACTATCACTGGCCTTGCCCTTCAACGTCGCGCCCTTGTTGAAGTGGAAGATGCCGAAGCCACCGGCCATGCGGATCAACGCGCTGTCGATCTGCTCGGCGTCATCGCGGAAGTAGCGGCTGATCTCGCTGCGGGTGGCCTTGTGCAGCGCATTGGGCTCGCGCTGCCACTGGTCGCCGCGGCTGAAGGAGACGAAGTACTGGCCGCCTTCCCGTTCGATGCGGAAATCGGCCTGCTTGCGCGCGCTGGTGGCGAAACAGCCCTGCAGCGGATCAGCGGAGAACGGAAGCCCGGCGTCACCACTGCAGGCGGTGAGCAGCAGGAGGGCACCGGGCAGCAGCAGGCGGAGCGTGCGCATGGGATGTCCCTACAAGGCAGGTGCGGCTAGTGTAGGCAGCATGCGGGCACGGCCCGTACAGAAATTCGGCAAGGACACAGGGGTTTTCGGATGGCGCAGGGCAAGGCACCGTGGTGCGGCGTGGCCAGTTGGCTGGGGATCGCTGTGGGTTGGGGCGCCGGCACGTTGGCTGCGCAGGCGGCGGTGGCCGCAGGCGGCAATGGCATGGCGGCCGGGCTGGGCGTGGGCGTGCTGGGTGCGGCACTGGTGGGCGGCGGTCTGGCGGTGGCGTCGCGCGTGCGCGGCGAGCGCTGGCCATGGATCGGCATCGGTGGTGCGGTGCTGAGTGCGCTGCCGCTGCTGATGTACCTGCTGCGGATGATGCTGAAGCTCTGACTGTAGAGCCGAGCCCGTGCTCGGCTGATGGCCTGCGACAGCCGAGCATGGCTCGGCGCTGCAAAGGCAACGGCAAGCCGAGCATGGGCTCGGCTCTACAGATTCGACCGCAGTCGCGCAGGATCAGCTACGGTGGATCTCCACCGTCACATGCACCAGCTCCTCATGGATCGCCAGTGCGTTGCGCACGGTATCGGCATCCAGACGGGCGTCGCTGGTAACCACGCTGGCGCTGACCGCGTACTTGCCGCGACCGACCTGCCAGACGTGCAGGTCGGCCAGGCGCGCCGGCCAGGGGCCCTGTTCGATCACTTCGCGAACTTCGGCCACCACCGGTGCGTCCATCTGCGCGTCGAGCAGGATGCGGCCGCTGTCGCGTAGCAGGCCTACAGCCCACACCGTGACCAGCACGGCGCCGACCAGGCCCATCACCGGGTCCAGCCAGGTCAGGCCCAGCAGCTTGCCGCCGAGCAGGGCGACGATGGCCAGCACCGAGGTGGCGGCGTCGGCTAGCACGTGCACGTAGGCCGAGCGCAGATTGAGGTCGTGACCGTGCGCATGGCCGTGATCGTGGTGTTCGTGGTCATGCCCGTGATGATGGCCATGGTCATGCCCGTGGTGGTGATGCGCGTGGCCCGGGCCGTCGTGCAGCCACCATGCGCAGAGCAGGTTCACGCCCAGGCCTACCGCAGCGATGGCGATGGCTTCGTTGTAGTGAATCGGCGCCGGTGCCCACAGCCGCTGCAGTGACTGCACGGCCATCAGCGCGGCGACGCCGAGCAGGGCGATGGCGCTGGTGTAGCCGGCCAGGATCTCGATCTTCCAGGTGCCGAAGGCGAAGCGCGGGTCGTGCGCGTAGCGGCGCGCGCAGCGGTAGGCGAACACCGCCAGGCCCAGCGCCAGCGCGTGCGAACTCATGTGCCAGCCGTCGGCGAGCACGGCCATGGAGTTGAACCACCAGCCGCCGATGATCTCCACCAGCATCATGCCCACGGTCAGCCACAGGGCGCGGCGGGTATTGCGTTCGGCCAGCGGATTGCCGTCGTCGAAGCGGTGTTCGTGGCGGCGGGCGGCGGCGAGGGCGTCCAGGTGCATGGGGGGACCAAGGGGGGTGGAGTGGATACCCCCATAGGGTATATGATCCAGTCATGGCCCATGTACACAAGAATCGAAAGCAGCTGCTGACCCGGGTGCGCCGTATCGCGGGTCAGGTGGCGGCGTTGGAGCAGGCGCTGGACAAGCCCGAGGGCGAGGCGGGCGACTGCGCGGACGTGCTGGTGCAGGTCGCCGCCGTGCGCGGTGCAGCCCACAGCCTGTTGATGGAACTGCTGCACGAGCACCTGCAGGAACATGTGGTGGCTGCCGACGACCTGCAGCAGCGGGCGGACGAGGCCGCGGTGCTGGTCGAGCTGCTGCGCCGCTACGGCAAATAGGCCGAGGGGCGGTAGAGTCGACTGTTAGTTGTGATCTCTCTGTACGTTGTTCATCCGGGACATCTTTGGAAAATGGTGGTTACCACACCTCTCCAGACCCCAAAGAGCCCGGATGAACCACTATAAAAATGCCCGTTTGACCGTCCATAGT
>NZ_JCAFRY010000029.1:0-34500 GCF_059368675.1 Stenotrophomonas sp. YJH_SMC_120 | reverse complement strand
TGTCGAAGGTGGGACGGGGGCGGCTGGCAGGACCGTTGGCGCCATGGATGGCGCCATCGAGCCCCCAGGGGTGAGGGCGCTTTGCTTGCGAAGCACTGCTTCGCAAGCGCCCGAACGCACAGCCGCCAGCGGCTGGGCCGGACCGCGGAGCGGGGTTCACGGCGTGTCCTGCCAACCCACACCGCCCCACCCAACCCGCAGAAACCCAGAGCCGCTTTGGCTTTCAGCCGTTGACGTTGCCCGCCGCAGGCGGACCACCGCGCGTCAGCGCGGCGCCTCCACATCCAACCCGATCGGGCAGCTCACGCCGGTGCCGCCGATGCCGCAGTAGCCGTTCGGGTTCTTCGCCAGGTACTGCTGGTGGTAATCCTCGGCGTAGTAGTACGCCGGTGCCGGGTACATGATCTCAGTGGTAATCGGGCCGTAGCCGGCCGCATCCAGCTGAGCCTGGTAGGCCTCGCGGCTGGCCAGCGCGGCCTTGTACTGCGCCTCGTCGGTAGCGTGGATCGCCGAGCGGTACTGGGTGCCGGTGTCATTGCCCTGGCGCATGCCCTGGGTCGGGTCGTGGCTCTCCCAGAACAGCTGCAGCAGGCGCTCCAAGCTCACCACCGCCGGGTCGAACACCACCTGCACCACTTCGGTGTGCCCGGTCAGGCCCGAGCACACTTCTTCATAGGTCGGGTTCGGGGTGATGCCCCCGGCATAGCCCACCGAGGTGCTGTACACGCCCAGCTCGGTCCAGAACTTGCGCTCGGCGCCCCAGAAACAGCCCAGCGCGAAGCGGATCTGCTGCAGGCCGGCGAAGCGGTCCTTCAGCGGATGGCTGTTCACGAAGTGCTGGTTGCTGTGCAGCGGCAATGGCTGCTCGCGCCCCGGCAATGCCTCTTCCGGGCGCGGCAGGCGCTGCTTGAAGGCGCCGATGCCGAGGATGCCCTGGCCAATTCCCAACATGATGCGCTCCTACGCCGGAAGTCCGGCTATGTCGTCTGCATCTGAAATGGGGGCGTCCGGCGCGTGGCCCAAGTCCAGCGCCGCCACGATGTCCTCGGCCTGCGGGCGTGCCGCATCGGGGATTCCCACCCGCAGCACACCAAACAGCGGCAGCTCGCCCATGCCGCCCAGCAGCTGCTCGCCAAACACGAAGGCCGGGATGCCGGCATCTTCCAGCGCGTGCTTGACCAGGTGGGCGTCGAACAGGTTGTCGGCCTTGTACACGATGTGCATGCGGCGGCTCCGTGGGACAGGGTTCCAGCATACGCCCGGGGGCTGAATGGTGGTGGTGACGGCGCATGACCGTTCTGCCGGCCAGCGGCCGGCACTACCCATCCACCTTCCGGTAGCGCCGGCAGCGGGCCTGCGGAATGTGGATCGCCGTGCAGTTGGGTAGTGCCGGCCGCTGGCCGGCATCCCCACACCCCACCGGGCAGCCCTGCCCCGTACGCGCTAGACTGTTGGTCTTTCTGCCCTTTTTCGCCCCAGACTCATGTCCGAGCACACCCCCGCCAGCCCCGAGACCCCCGCCGACAGCCACGAGAAGCGCGATTTCATCCGCCAGATCGTGCGCGAGGACCTGGCCAGCGGAAAGCACCAGGCGATCAAGACCCGCTTCCCGCCGGAGCCGAACGGCTACCTGCACATTGGCCACGCCAAGTCGATCTGCCTGAACTTCGGCATCGCCGGCGAATTCAGCGGCGTCTGCAACCTGCGCTTCGACGACACCAACCCGGCCAAGGAAGACCCGGAATACGTGGCCGCGATCCAGGACGACGTGCGCTGGCTGGGCTTCGAGTGGAACGAGCTGCGCCATGCTTCGGACTACTTCCAGGCCTATTACCTGGCCGCGGAGAAGCTGATCGAGCAGGGCAAGGCCTACGTCTGCGACCTGTCGGCCGAGGAAGTGCGCGCCTACCGCGGCACCCTCACCGAACCGGGCCGCCCGTCGCCGTGGCGCGACCGCAGCGTCGAGGAAAACCTCGATCTGTTCCGCCGCATGCGCGCAGGCGAGTTCCCGGATGGCGCGCGCACCCTGCGCGCGAAAATCGACATGGCCAGCGGCAACATCAACCTGCGCGATCCGGCGCTGTACCGCATCAAGCACGTCGAGCACCAGAACACCGGCAACGCGTGGCCGATCTACCCGATGTACGACTTCGCCCACGCGCTGGGTGATTCGATCGAGGGCATCACCCACTCGCTGTGCACGCTGGAGTTCGAAGACCACCGCCCGCTGTACGACTGGTGCGTGGACAACGTCGATTTCGCCCATGACGACGCGCTGACCCAGCCGCTGGTCGATGCCGGCATGCCGCGCGAAGCCGCCAAGCCGCGCCAGATCGAGTTCTCGCGTCTGAACATCAACTACACGGTGATGAGCAAGCGCAAGCTGATGGCGCTGGTCACCGAGCAGCTGGTGGACGGCTGGGAAGACCCGCGCATGCCGACCCTGCAGGGCCTGCGTCGCCGTGGCTACACCCCGGCCGCGATGCGCCTGTTCGCCGAGCGCGTGGGCATCAGCAAGCAGAACTCGCTGATCGACTTCAGCGTGCTGGAAGGCGCGTTGCGCGAAGACCTGGACAGTGCCGCGCCGCGCCGCATGGCAGTGATCGATCCGGTCAAGCTGGTGCTGACCAACCTGCCTGAGGGCCATGAAGAACAGCTGACCTTCAGCAACCACCCGAAGGACGAGAGCTTCGGCAGCCGCGACGTGCCGTTCGCACGCGAAGTGTGGATCGACCGCGAGGACTTCGCCGAAGTGCCGCCGAAGGGCTGGAAGCGCCTGGTGCCGGGTGGCGAAGTGCGCCTGCGCGGCGCCGGCATCATCCGCTGCGACGAAGTGATCAAGGATGCCGACGGCACCATCACCGAGCTGCGCGGCTGGCTGGATCCGGAATCGCGTCCGGGCATGGAAGGCGCCAACCGCAAGGTCAAGGGCACCATCCACTGGGTCAGCGCCGTGCATGGTGTGCCGGCCGAGATCCGCCTGTACGACCGCCTGTTCTCGGTGCCGAACCCGGATGATGAATCGGAAGGCAAGACCTACCGCGATTACCTCAATCCGGAATCGCGCCGCACCGTCACCGGCTATGTCGAGCCGGCCGCGGCCAGCGCCGCGCCGGAGCAGTCGTTCCAGTTCGAACGTACCGGCTACTTCGTCGCCGACCGCCGCGACCACACCGAAGCCACGCCGGTGTTCAACCGCAGCGTGACCCTGCGCGATACCTGGTCGGCCTGAGGACCTGCGCGGGCGCCAGCACGGCGCCCGCACGCCATCGACAATGATCACCGCCCTCTCCGTCCTGTTCTGGTTCATCTCGCAGCATCCGCTGCTGACGTTCTTTGCAGCGATGGTGCTGGCCGGGCTGGTCTCGTGGTGGCGGCGCTTTCCGGGCTACGCCATCGTGGTGTTCCCGCTGGCGATGCTCAACATGTTCTTCGGCCACTTCCTCAACGCCACCTTCCTCAACGTGGTGGGCGAGCGTGGTGAAGCGGTGATCGTCAAGGCCGAGCGAACCAGCTCCACGCTCAACGCGCAGTACATCTGGCGCTACGAAGGGGTGCTGCGTACCGCCGAGGGCCGCGACGTGGACGTGGTGTTCCACACCAACACCGCTTCGCTGTGGCCGCTGGAAAACGCCATCCGTATCCCGGCGCGCGACCAGCCGTTCGTGGTCAAGTACACGCCGGGCTTCCCACGCAACTTCGTCATCCTCACCAATGAATCCCCGCACGGCGTCGCCCAGGCCCGGGCCAGCGCGCGCGAGCGGGTGGAGGTGGCGGCACGCAAGCTGCATTTCAGCCCGGGCAATGCCGAGTTCCGCGCGGACTATCGCCGCGAGCTGGAAAGCTGGCTGCGCGACCACGGCAACGATCCGCAGCAGCAATCCGACGCGCAGCGATATCGCGCCGAACTCGACGCGCTCGACCGCTAGATGCCCAGGCCCTGCCTGGATGTTCCACCCCATCCACCCCACAGGCCTGACATGACCACGACCTCCGCCGCTCTCCTCCCGCTGCTGCAGCAGGTCCTTCAGGACGCGGGCGTCGCCAGCCACGTCGACGGCAACGCGCTGCTGCTGGACAGCGGCCTGCGCCTGACCCCGCATGCAATGGCCGCACACGCGCGCGACAACGGTGGTTGGCAGACCTCCACCGTCATTGAAAGCCAGCATCCGCAGTTGTTCGCCGATGGTCTGTTCGAGTACCAGCACGCAAATGGTGCCGATGAGCAGGCATCGCTGTTGTCCGGCTTCCAGGCCTGGGCCCGGGTGGACCTGGTGACCCTGCAGACCGCGATCGGCGCCCAAGACGCACAGGGCCTGCCGATGATGGGCCTGACCTATCCGGCCGGTGACAATGGCGAGGAACACGAGCGCACTGTAGTGCTGGGGCCGTTGGCGCACTACCGTGCACAGGAAGTGGATGCCTCCACCTGCAGCGAAGACGATCATGGCTCCTGCCCCTGCTGCCTGTTCACCCGCAGCATGGAGGCCTTCGACGAGCTGCTGAAAGCCCGCCAATTCCTCGCCATCCGCCTGTTCGCCTCGCGCGATGCCGACGGCCTGTGCGAGGCCGATTGCCGGGTCAACGGCCACGACTTCGCCGCCGCCCTGCCCCTGCTGCGCGCCTACGCGGCCAGCTGGCCGCAGGCCGGGCTGGAGTTCCGTAAGCAGTACGTGGTGATCCGCACCGGCTCGCCGGGCTGACCCACGCCCACACCCGGTACAGGCCCGTGCGGCTACACTGCGCGCCGGTTCCCCAAGCAACCGCACTTTTTCCCATCCCACACGAGGCACCCCCGCGATGCTGTACGCGCAAGTCCACCTGACCCTTCCCGCCTGGATCCACGACCAGATCGACCTGGATCGTCGATATCCGAGCGATGAGGCCAAGGTCGCGCTGGCGATCGAGCTGTCGCGGCTGAACGTCGAGCACGCCAGTGGCGGTCCGTTCGGTGCCGTGGTGTTCGGACCGGACGACAAGGTCATCGCCGCGGGCGTGAACCGGGTGATGCCGCACGCGACCTCGCTGGCGCACGCCGAGAACATGGCCTACATGCTGGCCCAGCAGCGCCTGCAGACCCCGCGCCTGAACGCGGTGCTGTCGCCGGTCACCCTGGCCACCAGTTCGCAGCCGTGCTGCCAGTGCTATGGCGCTACCGTGTGGGCCGGCATCGACCGCCTGCTGATCGGTGCCAACTCGGCCGACGTCGAGGAACTGACCCCGTTCGATGAAGGCCCGCTGCCGGCCGACTGGGTCGGCGAGCTCAACAAGCGTGGCATCGAAGTGGTGCAGGGCCTGAACCGCGACGCCGCGCGCAGCGTGCTGCGCACCTACGGGGAAAGCGATGGCGCCCGTTACTGAGACCGGCATCGGCCTGCTGTGCCTGTGCCGGCAGGGCTTCGAGCCCGAGCTGGCCGGCGAGCTGCAGTTCCGCGCCGGTGAAGCCGGTTTCGCCGGCTACGCGCGCACCCAGCGCAATGATGGCTACGTGCTTTTCATGTGCGACGAAGCCGCCGCGCTGGCGCCGCGCCTGCGCTGGCGCGAGCTGATTTTCGCGCGGCAGAAGCTGGTGGTGCTGGCCGAGCTGCCGCAGCTGGACCCGGCCGACCGTATTACCCCGATGCTCGACGTGCTGGCCGATGCGCCGCGCTTCGGCGACCTGTGGGTGGAACACCCGGACTCGGACGCCGGCAAGCCGCTGTCCGGGTTGGCCCGCGCCTTCGGCAACGCACTGCGCCCGGCGCTGCGCAAGGCCGGCAAGCTGACTGACAAGCCGAACAACCGCCTGCCGCGCCTGCATGTGGTGTTCGTCGACGGCACCCACGCCTTCGTCTGCGTGGCCGACCCGACCGACAGCGCGCCGTGGGCACTGGGCATCCCGCGCCTGAAGCTGCTGCCCGAAGCACCCTCGCGTTCGGCGCTGAAGCTGGACGAAGCACTGCTGACCCTGCTGACGCCGGAAGAACGCGAAGCACTGGCCAAGCCCGGCATGCGTGCAGCCGACCTGGGCGCCGCCCCCGGCGGCTGGACCTGGGTGCTGACCCGCCAGCACATGCACGTGTTGAGCATCGACAACGGCCCACTGCGCCAGCACGTGCTGGACACCGGCCTGGTCGAGCACCTGCGCGCCGATGGCTTCCACTGGCACCCGGAACAGCCGCTGGACTGGATGGTCTGCGACATGGTCGAGCAGCCGCGCCGCGTGGCCGAACGCATGGCCACCTGGTTCCGCGAAGGCTGGTGCCGGCACGCGATCTTCAACCTGAAGCTCCCGATGAAGAAGCGCTGGGACGAAACCCGCCTGTGCCTGGACCTGTTCCAGGACCAGGCCGGCAAACCGCTGGTGGTGCGTGCCAAGCAGCTCTATCACGACCGTGAGGAGATCACCGTACTGGCCTCGCCGTTGCGCTGAGGCCATCACGTCCGCCGGGCATACCCCGGCGCTGCAGAGGGAGGAGCATCCATGCGACATCGAACGATTCCGCTGCTGATCACCCTGCTGGCCGCCGCACCAGCGGTGGCCCAGCAATTGCCGCACACCCCGGCACAAAGCCAGCCGCTGGGCCCCACCGGCGGCGCGATCCGCCAGCAACCGCTGGATGCGGGCCGGGTCAGCGGCAGCGTCGAGATTCCGCAGCCGGCCGGCGAGGCGCAGGTGACCGTGCGTTCGCTGGAACCGAGCAGCGTGGTTGGCCAGTACCGCATCCACTTCGCTGCGCTGGATGTGAACGGCGATGGTTTCATCAGCCGCGAGGAAGCGCAGGCGAATCCGGCGCTGGCCGATGAGTTCAATGCGTTGGACGTGAAGCGTCGCGGCAAGCTGGATCGTGCCGACCTGGCCGGCTGGCTGGTCGACTGAAAAAGGGGACGGAGGGGATTAAGTCGTTTGTGGCACAAACGACTTAATCCCCTCCGTCCCCTTTTTTGATCCAGCGCGATCTTCATCCACGCATGGCGTGGATCTACTGGAGCAACGGCGGTAGCGGTAGCGGAGTCCGCTTCCGGTAGGTGCCAACCTTGGTTGGCACAGCATCGGAAACGCCGTCGCCCCATCTGGGCCGACGTGACCTGGCAGACGTGCCAACCAAGGTTGGCACCTACCAGAGCGGGATCCCGTGGTTGCTAACGCGCCAGCGGTGCCCCCCAGCAACGTGCGGTTCGCTCTCCGGCTACACCCCGGCGGCGCGCTTCCAGAATGCCTGCACCATCGGCGGCCATTTGCCGACGCAGCCCAGCGCGCGTCCGCGGGCCAGGGTCAGGTGCATTTCGTCGTTGGAGAACAGGCGGTTGATCGCATCGAAGCTGTAGGCGGCGATGTGGTTGTCGCTGCGCCGTTCGCGTGCCCAGCGCTGCAGGCGCTGCGGCGACAGCCGCGGCTGGCCACGGCGCTCGGCCGACGGCGCCAGCCACTGCTGCAGGGCGGCCACATCGCGCAGGCCCAGGTTCACGCCCTGCCCGGCCAGCGGATGCACCACGTGCGCGGCATCACCCAATGCCAGCACACGGCCGGCCACGTAGTGACGTGCCAGCTGGCGGCGCAGCGGGAAGGCTGCGCGCGGTGATCCCAGCCGCAGCTCACCCAGCCGCGCCGCGAAGGCGCGGGTCAGTTCGCGGTTGAAGCTGTCTTCGTCCAGCGCCAGCACGCGCGCCGCCTCGTCCTCGGGCAGGGTCCAGACGATCGAGCTGCGGCGCTCGGCCACCGGCAGCAGCGCCAGCGGCCCGCTCGGCAGGAAACGCTGCCAGGCGGTGGCCTGGTTGGGAAGATCGCTGTCCACGTAGGCCACCACGCCACGCTGGTGGTAGTCATGCTTTTCAACCTCGATCCCGGCCAGTTGGCGCAGGGTCGATTCGGCGCCGTCGGCGGCTACCGCCAATGCCGCTTCCAGGCGACGACCGTCATCCAGGCGCAGGCGCACGCCGTCGTCGTCCTGCTCCAGCGCTTCCACCCGCGCCGGGCAGTGCAGCTGCACGCCCGCCGCCGGCAACGCCGCCCACAGGCGATCCTGCAGCAGGCCGTTCTCGACGATGTAGCCCAGTTCACGACGGCCGAAGCGATCGGCATCGAACAGCAGATCTTCGCCACCGGCCGCATCCCACACCTGCATGCGCCGGTAGGGCCAGGCGCGGGCCTGCACGATCGCCGGCCACACGCCCAGGCGGCTCAACAGTTGTACGTTGTCAGCAGCGAAGGCGAACACGCGGAGGTCAGGCTGTGCGGCCTGCCACGGCGCGGGCTCACGACCTTCCACCAGCGCAACCGACAGGCCGGCATCGGCCAGCGCCAGCGCGCACGCGGCACCGACCACGCCACCACCGACGATGGCCACATCAAGGCGCATGCGCCGGCTCATGCGGCTTCTCCGCGGCACAGGCGCGGCACTTCGCCGCGGAAGCCCATCGCGCCACCGACCAGCATCGACTGCACCGATGCGCGTTGCGCGGCCACCAGGCCGAGGCTGCGCAGCGGCCGCATCAGCGGCGCCGGGTTGCTGGTCAGGCGCGCCAGGCCGCCGGAGAACGCCACCGTCTGCCGGCGATCTTCCTCGCGGCGCGCGACATAGGCCTGCAGCAGTGCATCACTGCCGGCATCTTCATGCGCATCCTCCAGCAGCTCGGCCAGGGTCAGCGCATCGCGCAGGCCCAGGTTGAAGCCCTGTGCACCCAGCGGATGAATGGTCTGCGCGGCATTGCCCAGCAGCACCGTGCGCTCACCGGCCAGGGCGCCCGCCAGCACCTGGATGAGCGGGTAGGCGCTGCGCGGGCCGGACTCGAGCAGGCGGCCGGCACGCCAGCCGATCGCGTTCTGCAGGCGTTGCAGCCAGGCGGCATCGTCCAGCGCCATCACCGCATCGGCCTGATCGCGCGCAACACCATGCACGGTGCCGAAGTGACGATCGCCGCGCGGCAGCAGGGCCGTCGGGCCGGTATCGGTGAAACGCTCCCACGCGGTGCCATCCGGCACGCGCTGGCTGCGTACACGGGCCACGAACAGGGTCTGCTGGAAATCATGGCGGTCGACCTCGATGCCCAGTGCACCACGCACGCCACTGGTCGTACCGTCGGCACCCACCACCAGCCGTGCCAGCAATACGCGCTCGCCGGCCTCATCGGCGACCCGCACCTGGCGGTAGCCGTCGACCACTTCACCCAGGCCCAGGAACCGCATCGGCCGGTAACGGCGCAGCCGCGGCAGCTCCTGAAGCCGCGCTTCCAGCGCCTGGCCGAAGTCGCGGGCGACCACCACCTGGCCGAACCAAGGCCGGTCGTAATCGGCCGCTTCCAGCTGCACACGGCCGAAATCGCCGGCACGGCTGACGTGGATGCGCCGGATCGGGCCCGGTGCCATCGCCAGCTTCTGCATCACCCCCAGCGCGGTCAGCGCATTGACAGTGGCAGCGGCAAAACTGAGATTGCGCTGGTCGAACACCGCCGGCAGCTCGCCGGCCGGGCTGGCCTCGAGCAGGCCCACGTCGCGGCCGAGGCGGTCCAGGGCAATGGCCAGGCTGGCGCCGACCAGGCCACCACCGACAATCAGCACGTCATGTCGTTCACTCATGCGTTCATGATACGCGCTCGCCCCGTCTGTACGCCGAACGGCCGGTCCTGCGCCAACCCGCGCGGCGGGCTAGAATGAAACCTGAATCCGCTCCGGGCCCGCCACCATGTCCGACACTGCCAACCGCGCCTTCGTCCTGTCCGTGCTCGTTCTGGTGCTGGCAGCGACCCGTGTCAATCACTTCGCGGCGATCCCCGATGCCTCATGGGCGGTGTTCTTCATCGGTGGCTTCTACCTGGCCCGCTGGACGCGCTGGGCGTTCCCGCTGCTGATGGTGTTCGCGGTGCTGGTGGACTGGATCGTGATCCGCAGCAGCGGCCTGGACTTCTGGCAGCACTACTGCGTGTCGCCGGGCTACTGGCTGCTGCTGCCGGCCTATTTCTCGCTGTGGGCCGGCGGCATGCTGCTGGGCCGCAACTACCAGAGCGCGCGCTGGCCGGTACTGGCCAAGGGCGCGCTGCTGCTGGTCGCCTCGGTGGCGGTCTGCCACCTGCTGGCGCAGGGCGGCTTCTACTGGACCAGCAGCAACGTGGCCGAGCCGACCCTGGCCGGCTGGGCACAGAACTACGCGCAGTGGTTCGGCCCCTACTTGCGCACCACGGCGATCTACGTGGCGCTGGCCGCCGCCCTGCAGCTGGCCGTGGAGCAGGTGTTGAAGCTCCAGCAGGCCCGCCGCGACATCCGCCACTGAGCCGCGACATGGGTCATCGCCTCTCGCGCATCTACACCCGCACCGGCGACGACGGCAGTACCGGCCTCGGTGACGGCCAGCGCGTGCCCAAGGATGACGCCCGGGTGGCGTCCTACGGCACCGTCGACGAGGCCAATGCCGCGCTCGGCCTGCTGCTGGCCGTGCCCCTGCCCGAGGATGTGCGCGCGCTGGTGGTGCATCTGCAGCACCAGTTGTTCGACCTGGGCGCCGAACTGTGCATCCCCGGCCACGCCGCGATCCACGCCGCCGATGTCTCCGCCCTGGAACAGCAGCTGGACCATTACAACGCCGGCCTGCCGATGCTGAAGGAATTCATCCTGCCGGCCGGCGGCGAAGCCGCCGCGCGCTGCCATCTGGCCCGCACCATCGTCCGCCGCGCCGAGCGCGAAACGGTCACCCTGGCCCGCCACGAGGCCGTGCGCAGCGAGGCGTTGCAGTACCTGAACAGGTTGTCGGACCTGTTGTTCGTACTGGCCCGGGTGCTGGCCCGTGCCGACGGCCAGGGCGAAGCGCTGTGGCAACCACAGCAGCGCCAGCGCTGAGCCTGCACGATGCTGGTCTACACCCATCCGTCCTGCCTGCTGCACGACCCCGGCCCCGGCCACCCGGAGTGCCCGCAACGCCTGCAGCATGTGCTGGACGCGCTGCACACCGCGTTCCCCGGCCAGCTGGAGTGGCGCGAAGCGCCACCGGCCAAGTTCGGTGAACTGACCCGGGTCCACGACAGCGCCCTGCTCGACTTCGTGCTGCAACCGCAGACCGCACCATTGCGCCAGCTGGACATGGACACCTGGACCTCACCCGGTTCGGCCAGCGCCGCCGTGCACGCCGCCGGTGCCGGCGTGGCCGCGGTCGATGCGGTGATGCTGGGCGACGACCCGCTGGCCTTCTGCGCGGTACGCCCGCCGGGACACCACGCCACCAGCAGCACGGCGATGGGCTTCTGCCTGCTCAACAACATCGCCATCGCCGCCGCCTATGCCCGCGACCGCCACGGCCTGGAACGGATCGCGGTGGTCGACTTCGACGTCCACCACGGCAACGGCACCCAGGACATCTTCCAGCACGACGCCCGGGTCTCGTACTACAGCACCCACCAGGCCGGGCTGTTCCCCAATTCCGGCCTGCGCCGTGACCGCGGTGCCGGCAACCTGATGAACATCCTGCTGCCGCCGGGCAGCGGCGGCTTCCGCTTCCGCAATGTCTGGGCCGACGAGATGCTGCCGGCCATCGACGACTTCCGCCCGCAGCTGCTGCTGATCTCGGCCGGCTTCGACGCCCACCTGCGTGATCCGCAGGCGGACCTGATGCTGGAGACCGACGATTTCGCCTGGATCACCGGTGAACTGCACGCACTGGCACGCCGTCACGCGGCCGGCCGGGTGGTCTCGATGCTGGAGGGTGGCTACGACCTGCAGGCCCTGGCCGAGTGCAGCGTGGCCCATGTCCAGGCCCTGCTCACGCCGTCCGTGGGCACCTCCGCCGGATGAACCCGAACCGGCAGGCTCCGGCGTCCTTCATTGCCCCTATGCAAGGGATGGGGCAAGCTACCGTCCGTTTTCGCCCGAATCCGAACCGCGTGCGCCGAGCCCTCCGCCTGCTTCCCCTGCCTCTGAGCATCGCCATCAGCCTGCCGGCGATGGCCGATGAAAAGCCGCTCAACTGGGGCCTGTGCCCGGCCACCGACGTCATTCCCGCGTTCACTGACGCCCCCACCCCGGTCCCGGCCCAGGACAAGGCTGCCGCCGCGGCCGCCCGCGAGCAGCAGCCGACCGACATCGAGGGTGACCAGCTGCTGGGCACCACCACCGTGCCGCAGTACGAGGGCAACGTGGCGCTGCGCCGGGGTGACCAGTTCGTCGGTACCGACAAGCTCAGCTTCGACACCGAGACCGGCAACTACATCGCCGACGGCAATGTCCGCTACCAGGACGGGTCGATCCGGATGGTCGCCAAGCGTGCCGAAGGCAACCAGGAAAGCGATACCCACAAGATCTCCGACATCAAGTACCAGCTGGTGTCGCGCCGGGGCAACGGCGATGCCGAGTCGGTCGACCTGCAGGGTGCGGTCGGCCAGATGCACCGCTCCACCTACACCACCTGCGATCCCTCGCAGCCGGTGTGGAAGCTGTCGGCACCGCAGATCGAAGTGGACAACGACGAGGGCTTCGGCACCGCGCGCAACGCCGTGCTGCGCATCGGCAAGGTGCCGGTGCTGTGGGCGCCGTACTTCAAGTTCCCGATCGATGACCGCCGCAAGACCGGCCTGCTGTTCCCGCAGCTGGGCATGTCCGGGCGCAACGGCTTCGACTACGCCCAGCCGATCTACTTCAACCTGGCACCGAACTACGACGACACGCTGACCCCGCGCTACATGAGCCGGCGCGGCCTGCTGCTCGACAACGAGTTCCGCTACCTCTACAACGGCGGCCGCGGCGAGGTGTTGACCTCGTTCATGCCCAACGACCGCCTGCGCGACCGTGACCGCGGCCGGGTGATGTTCTCCGGCTACCACAACCTGGACAGTAACTGGCACGCGCGTGCCAATCTGGCCTGGGTCAGCGACGAGCGCTATGTCGAGGATTTCGCCAACCGCCTGGTGGGGGTGACCGCCTCCAACCTGCAGAGCACGGTGGGCCTGTACGGCACCGGCACGAACTGGACGGCCGGCATCATGGCCGACCGCTGGCAGCTGACCGACTACACGCTCGACGAGCGCGCCCTGCCCTACAACCGCCAGCCGCGCCTGTACTTCAACTGGGACAAGCCGGTCCGGCCCTGGCTGGAAGCCGGCATCTACGCCGAAGCGGTGCGCTTCACCCACGACGACATCAACTTCAAGAACGCCGTCGGCACCGGTAAGGATCTGCAGTACACCCGCAATGGACTGCAGTGGACCGACGGCGTCGGTGTCAGCGGCGGTTCGCGATTGGACGTGAAGCCGTATGTGTCATTCCCGATCAGCGGCGCGGCCTGGTATGTGACCCCGACCCTGGCCTACCGCTACACCGCCTATCAGCTGGACCGTGGCCTGGTGGATGGTGTGAGAGGCATCCAGGCCCAGATCCTGAGTTCGCAGGGCATCGACCCGAACACGGCCACGCCCGAGCAGCTGCGCGGCAACACCTCGCCCAGCCGCAGCCTGCCGATCGGCAGCATCGATGCCGGCCTGTTCTTCGACCGCGAAACCAGCATCGGCGGCAAGTCCTTCCTGCAGACCCTGGAACCGCGCCTGTTCTACCTGCGCACGCCGTACCGCAACCAGGACGACCTTCCGATCTTCGACACCCGTGACTTCACCTTCAGCTGGGGCCAGCTGTTCCGCGATTCGCGCTACACCGGCGCCGACCGCCAGAACGACGCCAACCAGCTGACCCTGGCGGTGAGCACCCGGTTCATCGACCAGACCACCGGCAAGGAACGTTTCTCGGCCTCGATCGGCCAGATCCAGTACTTCGATGAGTCGCGGGTGACCACCACCCCCGGCGGCGCCCCGGTGGAAAAGGGCAAGTCGGCCTGGATCGCCGACGGCAACTACATGATCAACGACCGCTGGACCCTGGGCGCCACCTACCAGTGGGACCCGAAGTACAAGCGCGAGGATCTGGCCAGCGTCCGTGCCCGCTACCTGATGCCCAACGACGGCGTGGTCAACCTGAGCTACCGCTACCGCATCAATGCCGGTGCTCTGCCCGGTGCCAACAAGTATGACCGCACCCTGCTGGAGCAGGCCGACCTGTCGTTCCTGTACCCGCTGAATGCGCGTTGGAGCCTGGTCGGCCGCTATTACTACTCGCTGCAGGACAAGGAGCCGCTGGAAATCATCGGCGGTGTCCAGTGGGACAGCTGCTGCCTGGCCGTGCGTGTGGTCGGCCGCCGCTATGTCCGCAATCGCGAAGGCGAGATGAACAACTCCATCCAGGTGGAGTTCGTCCTGAAGGGCCTGAGCTCCATCGGCCAGGACACGGACCGCACTCTGCGCCGTGCTATCCTCGGCTACAACCGCGACGACCTCTATCTCGTGCCGCCCAGCAACACCGGGGCGACCCGCGATGACTACGATCCGAATCTGATCCCATGACCAAGCGCTTCCCCGTTCTACTCGCCTCGCTGCTGGCGGTGTCCAGCGTGTCCGCCCCCCTGCAGGTGCTTGCCCAGGAGGCGCAGCCGCTCGACCGCATTGCCGCCGTCGTCGATGAGGACGTGATCCTGCAGAGCGAGCTCCAGCGTGCGATCGCCAACATCAAGGCGCAGTACGCCGGGCGGGAAAACCAGCTGCCGCCGGAAGACGTGCTCAGCCGCCAGGTGCTCGAGCGCCTGGTGCTGGTCAAGCTGCAGGTGGCCCGCGCCCAGGGCAGCGGCATCCGGGTCAGCGACCAGGAGCTGAACCAGGCGATGAACTCCATCGCCCAGCAGAACGGTTCGAACCTGGACACCCTGCGCCAGCGCCTGGCCCACGACGGCATCGATTTCAACGATTTCCGCGCATCGGTGCGTGATGAGATCACCGTGCAGCGCCTGCGCCAGAGCTTCGCGCAGAGCCGCATCAGCGTCAGCGAGGGTGAAGTCGATGCCGCGCTGAAGCAGCAGGCCACGGTAGGCAACCAGTACCACCTGGCGCACATCCTGGTCGCGTTGCCGGACGGCGCCAACGCCGACCAGATCGCCACCGGCCAGAAGAAGGCCGATGGCGTCAAGGCCCTGCTGGACAAGGGCGAGCTGGACTTCAACGCGGCGGCCGTGCGCTATTCCGACAGCCCCAATGCGCTGGAAGGCGGCGACCTGGGCTGGCGCAGCCTGGATGAAATCCCGCAGGCCTTCGCGCAGATGATGGAAAAGATGAAGCCCGGCGAAGTAGTCGGCCCGATCCGTGGCCCCAGCGGCTTCCAGCTGTTGAAGCTGGTGGAAGTGCGCGATGCCAGCGCCACCGCTGGCGCAAGCACCGTCACCGAGTACCACGGTCGCCACATCCTGGTGCGCGTGGACGATCATCAGACCGACGCGGCCGCCAAAGCCAAGATCGATACCCTGCGTGCCCGCATTGCCGGTGGCGCGGACTTCGAGACCGTGGCCAAGGAGTCCTCCGAGGACAACAACAGCAAGGGTCAGGGCGGCGATCTGGGCTGGTTCCCGGCCGATGCGTTCGGTCCGGCCTTTGGCCAGCAGGTGGCCGCCATCCAGGACGGCGGCGTCAGCCAGCCGTTCCGCACCGATGCCGGTTGGCACATCCTGCAGCGCGTGGCCACTCGCCAGACCGACGTGACCAACGACAACCAGCGTGCCCAGGTCCGCGAGACCATTGGCCGCCGCAAGCTGGAAGACGAGTACAACCGCTTCCTGCAGGAACTGCGCGGCGAAGCCTACGTCAGCTTCCGCAGTGGCGACCGCGCGGAAAACACCGCCACGCCGCCGCAGTCCTGATCGATGCGCCCCGAGCTCGCTCTGGTACCGGGCGAGCCCGCCGGGATCGGCCCGGAGCTGTGCGTCCGCCTCGTCCAGCAGCCGCGTGAAGATTGTCGGCTGCTGGCCTTCGCCGACCCGGACACCCTGCGCGCGGCCGCGGCCGCGCTGAACCTGCCGCTGCAACTGCTGCCCGAGGATGCCCAAGCGCGCGTCCCCGGCGACCTGCGCCTGCGCGTGGTGGCCAATGCCACCCCGAGCCGTTTCGGCCAGGCCGATCCGGCCAATGCCGGCGCGGTCATCGGCGCCCTGCTCGGTGCCGGCCAGGCCTGCCTGTCAGGCGAACTGCACGGCGTGGTGACCGGCCCGGTGCACAAGGCCGTCATCAACGAAGGCGGCATCGCCTACAGCGGCACCACCGAACTGCTGGCCGACCAGGCTGGGGTGAAGGTGGTGATGATGCTGGCCAACCACATCGTGCGCGTGGCCCTGGCCACCACCCACCTGCCACTGCGCGAGGTGGCCGACGCGATCACCACGCCCAGCCTGGAACACACCCTTCGCACCGTGCACGCCGCGCTGCGCCGCGAGTTCGGCCTGCCCGCGCCACGCATCGCCGTGCTCGGCCTGAACCCGCACGCCGGCGAAGACGGCCATCTGGGCCGCGAGGAACTGGACCTGGTCATCCCGCTGCTGCAGCGCCTGCGCGCGGAGGGCATGGACCTGATCGGGCCGCTGCCAGCCGATACCGCCTTCCTGCCGGCCAAGCTGGCCGGCTTCGACACCGTGCTGGCGATGTACCACGACCAGGGCCTGCCGGTGCTGAAGTACTCGGGCTTTGAGCAGGCGGTGAACCTGACCCTGGGCCTGCCCTACCCACGCGTTGCAGTGGACCACGGCACCGCGCTGGACCTTGCCGGCCGTGGCGTTGCCGATCCTTCCAGCCTGCAGGCGGCAACGACGTTGTGTGCGCAGCTTGCGCGGCAACGTACACTGAGCGCATGAATTCCCCGCACTCCCCCTCCGGCCCGGTGTTCACCGCCCCGGCCAAGAAGCAGCTTGGCCAGCATTTCCTGGCCGACCGCCACTACATCGACAAGATCGTGATGGCGGTCAACCCGAAAGACGGTGACCGCCTGGTCGAGATCGGTCCCGGCCAGGGCGCGATCACGCTGCCGCTGCTGCGCGTGCATCCGAAACTGACGGTGATCGAGTTCGACCGTGACCTGATCGCGCCGCTGACCGCCGCCGCCGAGCCGCTGGGCGAGCTGACCATCGTCCACCGCGACGTGCTGCGCGTGGACTTCACCGAGCTGGCCGCCGGCCAGCCGATCCGCCTGGTCGGCAACCTGCCCTACAACATCTCCTCGCCGATCCTGTTCCATGCACTGGAACATGCCGCGGTTATCCGCGACATGCATTTCATGCTGCAGAAGGAAGTGGTCGACCGCATGGCCGCCGGCCCCGGCAGCAAGGTGTACGGCCGGCTCAGCGTGATGCTGCAGGCCTACTGCCAGGTGACCTCGCTGTTCGTGGTGCCGCCGGGCGCGTTCCGGCCGCCGCCGAAGGTCGATTCGGCCGTGGTGCGGCTGGTGCCGCGTGACCCGGCCGCGATCAACATCAACGACCACAAGCGTTTCGCCGAGGTGGTCAAGGCCGCCTTCGGGCAGCGCCGCAAGACCCTGCGCAACGCCCTGAACAACGTGGTGTCCGCCGAACAGTTCGTTGCCGCCGGCGTGCGTCCCGATGCCCGCGCCGAACAGCTGGACGTGGCCGAATTCATCGCTTTGGCCAATGCCTCCTGATTACACTGCCGGTATGGAAGACGCTGACGTTTACGCCATCTCCGTCGAAGTCGCACCGCGCTTCCTCGACGATCAATCCGCGCCGGAAGACGGACGCTATGCGTTCGCCTACACGATCCGCATCCACAACCAGGGGCGTGTTGCCGCGCGCCTGGTCGCACGCCACTGGCGCATCACCGATGCCAACGGCCGCGTCGAGCATGTCGATGGCGACGGGGTGATCGGCGAGCAGCCACGCCTGCGTCCCGGTGAAGACTTCCATTACACGTCCGGTGTCATGCTGGGGACCGATCACGGGACCATGCAGGGCCACTACGACATGGTCGCCGACGACGGCACCGAATTCGCCGCGCCGGTCGCACCTTTCGTGCTGGCCATCCCGCGTACCCTGCACTGACACGGAGGCCGGACGATGAGTGTGTGGGCGATCGGCGACCTGCAGGGCTGCTATGACGTCACCCAGCGGCTGCTGGAGAAGATCCGCTTCGACCCGGCGCAGGACACCCTGTGGTTCTGCGGCGACCTGGTCAACCGCGGTGGCCAGTCGCTGGAAACACTGCGGCTGGTGCATTCGCTGCGCGAGCACAGCGTGGTGGTGCTGGGCAACCATGACCTTTCGCTGCTGGCCGTCGGTGCACGCACCGAAGAGGAACAGCGCAAGGTCAACCCGGACCTGCTGCGCATCGTGCAGGCCGAGGACCGCGACGAACTGCTGGACTGGCTGCGCCTGCAGAAGCTGGTGCACGTGGACCGCGAGCTGGGCTGGATGATGGTGCACGCAGGCCTGGCGCCGAAGTGGACCACGCAGATGGCCGAAAAGCATGCCGCCGAGGTCGAGGCGCAACTGCACGGTGCCGGCTACCGCAAGCTGTTCCGCAACATGTACGGCGACAAGCCGAGCTGGGCACCGAACCTGTCCGGCTACGACCGTTCACGCGCGATCATCAATGTGCTCACCCGCATGCGCTACTGCACCCCGCGCGGGCGCATCGGCATCGAGGACAAGGGCACGCCGGGCACGCAGGAACAGGGACTGTACCCCTGGTTCGAAGTGCCGGGCCGGGTCGAGCGCGACCTGAAGATCGTCTGCGGCCACTGGTCGGCGCTGGGCCTGACCATCACCCAGGGCGTGCATGCCATCGACACCGGCGCAGTCTGGGGCGGCAAGCTGACCGCGATCCAGCTCGATACCGATGAACTGCGCGTGGTGCAGGTGCCGGGCCGCGATGTCCCCGCACCCGTGCCCAACGCACGCCCGCCAGCGCGACCGGCGCACGAGCGCCCGACGGCATCGGCGCAGGGCAAGGAACAGGGCGGCGGCAACACCCCGGCCGCCAACCCGGGCAACCGCGGCCCACGCCGTCGTCGGCGCCGTGGCGGCGGCGCGGGTGGTGGCTCTGCGGGCCCCGGCAGCAACAGTCCCCCGCCGCAGGCATGACGCGGCGCGGTGGGGCACCATGGACGGTGCTGCTGCTGACGGTGGCCCTGGCCAGCGGCTGCCAGCCCCCTTCGGCCCCGGCCCCCGCCGACGGCGGAAACGCCGGCCTCACGCCATCGCAGCCGCAGGCGCCTTCGCCGCCGCTGGTGGCAGCGGCGCGCGCACAGGTCGGCGTCACCACCCGCTACGACCCTGCCTATCAGGTGCTGGCCTATCCCGGCGGCGACGTTCCGGTTGATCGCGGCGTGTGCACCGACGTGGTGGTGCGTGCCCTGCGCAGCCAGGGCCTGGACCTGCAGGCGCGCGTGCATGAAGACATGCGCGGCAATTTCAGTGCCTATCCCGCGATCTGGGGCCTGTCACGGCCGGACCGCAACATCGATCATCGCCGTGTGCCGAACCTGATGCGCTGGTTCGAACGGCAGGGCTGGCAGCAACCGATCACGGCCGACGCCACCGACTATGCGGCCGGCGACATCGTCGCCTGGAAGCTCAACGGCAACGGCCTGCTGCACGTGGGCATCGTCTCCGACCGGCGGCTGGCCAATGGCACGCCGCTGGTGCTGCACAACATCGCGCGCGGCACGCGCGAAGAGAACCTGTTGTTCCAGCACGCCATCATCGGGCATTACCGGATGCCGCAGCGACAGCCCAGGTAGAGTCGACTGTCAGTCGACTCTCGCGCGCAGCGCGGGTTTTTCGGGTGACCGCCGAGAGCAGTCGACCAAGAGTCGACTCTACCCCGTCGACATCCCCGTCGGTGTTTTTGCGCGATCAGCGGCGCACGTAGTGCGCGAAGCGGAACGCGTAGGCATGGCGTTCGTCGGCCGGGTGCGGCTCGCTGCTCACTTCCCGCCAGTCCTGCATGTCGACTTCGGGGAAATGGGTATCAGCGGGGATTTCGGCATCCACCCAGGTCAGGTACAGGTCACTGGCCTGGTCCAGCAGCTGGTGGAAGATCTCGCCGCCGCCGATGATGCACAGCTCGCTGGCGCCCTCGCCTTCGGCAATCGCCTTCGCCTCGTCCAGCGACGCCACCGCGCGCATGCCCTCGAACGGCACCTGGCCGCTGCGGGTCAGCACCAGGTTGGTCCGTCCCGGCAGCACGCGGCCGATCGATTCGGCCGTCTTGCGGCCCATCAGGATCGGCTTGCCCAGGGTGAGCGCCTTGAAGTGCTTGAAGTCGTCCGGCAGGTGCCAGGGCATGGCATTGCCCTGGCCGATGCCACGGTTGCGATCCAGCGCCACGATCATCGACAGCTTCATCGCGCTCATACCGCCACCGGCGCCTTGATGGCCGGGTGCGGATCGTAGCCGTCGATGCGGATGTCGTCGAACTGGAAGCCGAACAGGTCGCTCACCTCCGGGTTCAACCACAGCTTTGGCAGCGCGCGCGGTTCACGCGACAGCTGCTCGCGCGCCTGCTCGAAGTGGTTCGAATACAGGTGCGCGTCGCCCAGCGTATGCACGAAATCGCCCACGCCCAGGCCGGTGGCCTGCGCCACCATGTGGGTCAGCAGCGCGTAGCTGGCGATGTTGAACGGCACGCCGAGGAAGATGTCGCCGCTGCGCTGGTACAGCTGGCAGCTGAGCTTGCCGTCCACCACGTAGAACTGGAACAGGTTGTGGCACGGCATCAGCGCCATCTGCGAAAGCTCGCCCACGTTCCAGGCGCTGACCACCAGCCGCCGCGAATCGGGGTTGCGCTTGATCTCGTCGACCAGCCACTGCATCTGGTCGATCTCACGGCCATCGGCGGTGGCCCAGCTGCGCCACTGCTTGCCGTACACCGGGCCGAGATCGCCGTTCCCGTCGGCCCACTCGTCCCAGATGCGCACCTGGTTGTCCTTCAGGTAGCCGATGTTGGTGTCGCCTTTCAGGAACCACAGCAGCTCGTGGATGATCGAGCGCAGGTGCAGCTTCTTGGTGGTGACCAGCGGGAAACCTTCATTGAGGTCGAAGCGCATCTGCCAGCCGAACACGCTGCGGGTGCCGGTGCCGGTGCGATCACTCTTCTCGGCGCCGTGTTCGAGCACGTGCGCCAGCAGGTCCAGGTAGGGCTTCATGCCTTGCCCTCGGCAGCCACCGGCAACTGCGGCTGCAGCACCGGCGCGCGGCGCGACATCACCAGCAGCACCAGGCCGAAGGCGATCAGCGGCAGGCTGAGGATCTGGCCACGGGTCAGCCAGTCGAAGGCCACGTAGACGCCGTTGTCGGGCATGCGCACGAACTCCACCGCGAAGCGGAACAGGCCGTACATCAGCGCGAACAGGCCGCCGACCAGGTAACGGTGGCGCGGCTTGGCCGACACGGCCCACAGCACCACGAACATCACCAGGCCTTCCAGGAAGGCTTCATACAACTGCGACGGATGGCGCGCGAACTGGTTCAGCGCGCCGGTGGCGAACTGCGCCTGCAGGGTCGCGTGGTCCAGCTGGTTCAGCGGCGCCGGCAGGCCGGACGGGAACACCACGCCCCAGGTACCGTCGGTGTACTTGCCCCACAGCTCGGCACCGATGAAGTTGCCGATGCGGCCGAAGCCCAGGCCCAGCGGTACCAGCGGCGCCATGAAATCCATGGTGTCGAAGAAATGCAGCTTGTGCTTGCGCGACCACCACCAGCAGGCGCCCAGCACGCCCAGCAGGCCACCGTGGAAGCTCATGCCGCCGTCCCACACCTTGAACAGCAGCAGCGGGTTGTGCAGGAAATCGCCCAGCGCGTAGAACAGCATGTAGCCGATGCGCCCGCCCAGCACCACGCCAAGCATGGCGTAGAACAGCAGGTCGGAGAAACCATTGGCGTCGACGCCCGGCAGGCGGCCGGCGGCGATGCGCTTGCGTCCCAGCAGCCAGGCGGCGGTGAAGCCCAGCAGGTACATGATGCCGTACCAATGCACCTTGATCGGCCCCAGCGAGAGGGCGATGGGGTCGATGTCGTGGAAATAGATCATGGAAGGTGCCTTGCGGTTGAACGCCTATTCTCGGGCCAGTGCCGCCCCGGCTCAACCAAGGAGCTGGGGCGAGTTCGGCAACGCGTCATCGTTCGACCGGGTCGAGGCCGGAAAGTGCCCTTCGATCAGGCTGGAGACCTCGTCGATGGCATCCTGCAGCGCCTCCACCGGATGGGAGCCACGCAGGCCCTCGCGCAGGTGGGTGCAGACCCGCTGCCATTGTGCCGGGCTGACCCGGCCCTGCAGGCCACGGTCGGCGACGATCTCGATGGCGTGGTCGGCCAGCAGCAGGTAGATCAGCACACCGTTGTTGTGGGTGGTATCCCAGGTGCGCAGGCGCGCGAAGGCATGTTCGGCGGCCTGGCGCGGGGTGACCTTGTGCCACAGCGCGGCCAGCGGCAGGTCCGCTTCCACCGCGAACATCACCTGGCCGCCGTGGCGCTGCTCACCGGCTGCGATGGCCTCGGTGATCGCCTGCAGCGTGGCCGGCGGGAACGCGCGCCGTACCGACGGCGAAAATACATGACGACACAGTCGTTGGATCATCACCAGCCCCCCGAAGCACCACCACCGCCGGAGCGGCCACCGCCGCCGCCCCAACCGCCGCCGCCGAATCCACCGCCCCCGCCGAAGCCGCCTCCGCCGCCCCAGCCGCCACCGCCCCAGCCGCCACCGCCCCAGCCACCGCCACCGGCAAAGCGGCCCGGGTGACCGGAGAGCATGGCAACAATCAGGCCCACGACGCCAGCCAGGCCACTGGCGAGCAGCGTGGAGGTGAACAGGAATGCCGCCAGCGCCGCACCGGCACCACCGAGCAGGCCACGCAGCGGACGCGGCACGCGCGAGAAGATCCCGCGCAGGATGCTGCCGGCGAACACACCGATGAACAGCGCCAGGAACCAGGTATCGCCACCACCGCTGGGCTCGCGCCCGCGATGGCCGCTGACCGGTGCCGGCAGCGCTTCCCCGTCGATCAGCTTGACCAGCACCGCCGTGGCGTCGGTGATGCCACCGGCGTAGTCGCCGCTGCGGAAGCGCGGCACCAGGTATTCCTGGATGACCCGGTTGGCGATGGCATCGGGAATCGCACCTTCCAGGCCATAGCCCGGCTCGATGCGCACGCGCCGGTCGTCCTTGGCCACCACCAGCAGCACCCCGTCGTCCACGCCCTTGCGGCCGATCTGCCATTGGTCGAAGACCCGCGTGGTGTACTGCGCGATGTCTTCCGGCTGGGTCGTAGCTACCACCAGCACCTGCAGCTGGCTGCCCTTGCGCTGCTGAAGGTCCAGCGCCTGCTGTACCAGCGCCTGCTTCTGCGCGGTATCCAG
Source organism: Stenotrophomonas sp. YJH_SMC_120 (assembly GCF_059368675.1). Classification (NCBI taxonomy): domain Bacteria; kingdom Pseudomonadati; phylum Pseudomonadota; class Gammaproteobacteria; order Lysobacterales; family Lysobacteraceae; genus Stenotrophomonas; species Stenotrophomonas sp. YJH_SMC_120. Next base: position 11,311 of record NZ_JCAFRY010000029.1, on the reverse strand, counting down.
CGTGCCGGTGGTGTCGACCACCGGCGAATCCAGCGCCGGAACCGGCGCCAGCTGCTGGGCGTGCGATGCCAGCGGCAGCCATAGCAGCAGGGCCAGGAGCGCAGTGGCCAGGCGCATGGGTCAGTGGCCCGGCTGCGGTGCCGGCTGCTGCTGCGGCGCGCTGCCGAAATCGACCGCCGGCGCGTTGGAGATCTGCGCTTCGTTTTCCACGGTGAAGTTCGGCTTGGTCTTGTAGCCGAAGATCTTGGCGGTGATTACCTGCGGGAACGAGCGGATGTAGGTGTTGTAATCCTGCACCTGCTGGATGTAGCGGCCGCGGGCGACGGTGATGCGGTTTTCAGTGCCTTCCAGCTGGGCCTGCAGGTCGCGGAAGTTCTGGTCCGACTTCAGCACCGGGTAGTTCTCGGTGACCACCAGCAGCCGCGACAGTGCGCTGCCGAGTTCACCCTGGGCCTGCTGGAACTGCTTGAGCGAGGCTTCGTCGTCGGCGTTGACGTTGATCTGGCCAACACGCGAGCGGGCGTTGGTGACTTCGGTCAGCACGCGCTCTTCCTGGCTGGCAAAGCCCTTCACGGTCTGCACCAGATTGGGCACCAGATCGGCGCGGCGCTTGTACTGGTTGAGCACTTCGGACCAGCTGGCCTTGACCGCTTCATCCTTCTGCTGGATGGCGTTGTAGCCGCAGCCGGACAGCAGGGAGGCCAGCAGCATCAGGGGCAGGACACGGGTGAACAGGCGCATGGCGGAGGTTCCGGGTGGACTGGGCACCGAGCATGCCACGGTTCGAGTGAAAGACCGGCCATCGGGCGCCGCCCCCTCCGCGGTGGTTGGCGAGGAAGCGTTATCGGGGTCGGCCGGGAGGGTGGGTTGGCTGGGGGGCGCTGCAAGTACGTCCATGTAAGCTCGATCGCGCTTGCTCGTGTGCGCTGTCCTGCGCACACGGCAAGACCGGGGTTGGGCATCCTGCCCAACCCGCCCGTGGCATGCCTCGGGCCCATGGCGCTCACGCCCCCAGCCAACCCACCCTCCCGGCCACGGACAATTTCCTGGGCACCGCGGGGAGATCAAAAGAAAAATCAAAAGCAAAACGCGGTTCTTCAGGCATTCGTGTCGACCAAGGTCGACACCTACCGGAGCGGAACGCCGTTCCGGCAGACCGCGGGAAATTGTCGAAGGCGGGGTGGGTCCGGTGGCGGGGGTGTCTGATCTGGCCGCATGGATGCGGCTGCCAAGCCTCCAGGGACGGATTCACGGCGTCCCCCGCCACCGGACCCACCCCGCCACCCCACGGATAACCAGCTTTTGACGTTGACGTTGATTGCAGCGGGTGCAGGGCTGCAAGCCCTGCCGGAAACCCTCTCCCCTCAGCAGGCTTCAGCCACCGCAGTGCGGGGACGCCCCAGCCACGCCAGCAGCAGGCCCGATGCCGCCAGCAGGCCACCGGCCACCGGAATCGCCGCGTAACCCAAACCCGAGCTGATCACCGCGCCCCCCAGCGCGGCACCCACCGCGTTGCCGAGGTTGAACGCACCCACGTTGATCGACGACGCCAGGCCCGGCGCCTCGCTCGCCGCCTGCATCACCCGGATCTGCAGCGGCGGCACGATGGCGAAGGTCGCCGCGCCGAACAGCAGCACGCCCAGCGCCGCAGTGGCGTGGTGCATGAAGGCCAGCGGCAGCACGAACATCAGCACGGCCAGGACCGCCAGCAGGATGCGGGTCGCGCCATCAAGCGACCAGTCGGCCATGCGCCCACCGATGCCATTGCCAAACGTGAAGCCGATACCGATCAGGGCCAGCGACATCGCGATGAAGGTGTTGGAGGCGCCGGTCAGTTCGGTCAGCACCGGCGCCACGTAGGTGTACAGAGTGAACATCGCACCCGCGCCGAGCACCGTGGTGCCCATCGCCAGCAGTACCTGCGGCTGCAGGATCGCCTTCAGTTCGCGGCGCACGTCCGGGCGCGGCCCCGGTGCAGATGCCGGCAGCGCGAAGCCGAGCGCGGTGATCGCAATCAGGCCCAACACTGCAGTACCGGCGAAGGACAGGCGCCAGCCCAGTTGCTGGCCCACCCAGGTCGCCAGCGGCACGCCGCCGATATTGGCGATGGTCAGGCCCATGAACATGGTGGCCACGGCGGCGGCCTGCTTGTCCTTCGGCACCAGGCTGGCGGCAACCACCGCACCGATGCCGAAGAAGGCACCGTGGTTGAGGCTGGTGACCAGGCGCGACAGCAACAGCAGGCCGTAGTTCGGGGCCAGTGCCGAGAGCAGGTTGCCGACCACGAAGATCGACATCAGCAGCATCAGCGCGGTGCGCTTGCCGAAGCGGCCCATCAGCAGGGTCATCACCGGTGCGCCCAGCATCACGCCCACGGCGTAAGCGGTGATCAGCATGCCGGCAGTGGGAATGCCCACACCCACGCCGTCGGCGATGACCGGCAACAGGCCCATCGGCGCAAACTCGGTGGTTCCGATGGCGAAGGCGCCGACGGCAAGCGCCAGCAAGGCGGCTCTGGAATTCATGGGGGGTCCTGGGGGAGGGATTCGGGAGTGCGTAGCCTGCGCGCTTTGCTGTGCCGGATTAAGCCTCGCCCCGGGAAAACACTGTTGATTCTGGTTCACAAGTGAGGCACGGAAACCCGCTGCAAGTGCAAAAACCGCAGCGCCGTAGCAGAGCCGTGCCCCCCACAAACGCAGAACCCCCGGCCGGGCCGGGGGTTCTGAGGGACTTACATGCCAGAGGCGCTTACCAGTTGCCGGCGCCCGGCACGTTGTGCTCGCGCGCGCGACGGCGCATCAGCAGGTTCAGCCATTCCACCAGCACCGAGAAGCCCATCGCGGCGTAGATGTAGGGCTTGGGCACGTGCACGTCCAGGCCGTCCAGGATCAGCACCGCACCGATCATCAGGATGAAGGCCAGCGCCAGCATCTTCACGGTCGGGTTGGCGTCGATGAAGCGGCCCAGCGGGTTGGCGGCCAGCAGCATCACCAACACCGACAGCAGGATGGCGGCGACCATGACCGGGATGTGGTCGGCGATGCCAACCGCGGTGATCACCGAGTCCAGCGAGAACACGATGTCGATCACCGCGATCTGCGCGATCACGTAGCCGAACACGGCCGAGGCCTTGGTGGTGCTCGGATCTTCATCCTCGCCGCCGCTGATCAGTTCCTTGATCTCCATGCAGCCCTTGATGATCAGGAACAGGCCACCGACGATCAGCACCAGGTCACGGATGGAGATGCCCATGCCGGCCACCGTGAACAGGTTGGCCGCCATGTGCGCCAGATACGCCAGCGACACCAGCAGACCGATACGGGTGATGCAGGCCACGGCGATACCGAGCTTGCGTGCGAACGGGCGACGTTCTTCCGGCAGCTTGCTGACCGCGATGGAAATGAATACCAGGTTGTCGATGCCGAGCACGATTTCCAGCGCGCTGAGCGTGAACAGGGTTACCCAGGCATTGGGGTCGGCGAGGAACTCAAAGGACATGGAATCTCTTCAAGGCAGTGGGGGAATGGGGTTTCAGCCGTAGCTGCCGGCCAGCGCGTGCGGAACCACGACCAGGGCCCAGCACAACAGCACGTTCATCATCAGCACGAACACCGCCGCCGAGCCCATGTCCTTGGCGCGGCCAGCCAACTCGTGGATTTCGCTGCCGTAACGTTCGATCACCGCCTCGATCGCCGAGTTGGCCAGTTCCATCGCCAGCACCAGCAGCATCGAACCGATCATCAGCGCACGCTCGACCGGCGTCTGCCCCAGCCAGACCGCGACAGGCGCCAGCAGGATCAGCAGGTAGACCTCCAGCCGGAACGACGATTCGTGCAGCCAGGCGGCGCGCAGGCCCTGCCAGGACCAGCGGGCGGCCTGGAAGATGCGGCGCGGGCCGCGCGGCAGATGGCCGAACTGATCAGCCACGGGTGGAACATCCAGCAACAGGGGCGCGGCGCAGCGACCGCTCAGACGCACGGCAGGGAATCATGGGTGCACAGGAATAGGCAGATGGCCGCCATTTTGCCACAAGGCCGCCAGCCGCATCCCGGCACCGGCCCGGTGAATGGACTGCCAGGGGCAAGCCCCGGCCCGCCCCAGCTTCTATGATGACGTTCCCTTCCCTGCTGGAGCGCCTGATGTCCCGTCGCCGTACCTGCCTGCTGATGCTGGGCCTGCTGACCGCCGCACCGCTGGCCCAGGCCCTGGGCCCGACCACGTCGCCCCGGGTACCCGAACAGGTCTCCAACGTGGCCTGGGCCGGCGACATGGCCCGGTTCGCCAGCGCCGACCAGGCCAACCCGCCGCCCCGCGGTGGCATCGAATTCATCGGCAGCTCCTCCATCCGCTTCTGGGAGAACCTGGCCACCGACTTCCCCGGCCAGCCTGTATTCAACCGCGGTTTCGGCGGCTCGGAAGTGCGTGACAGCACCTGGTATGCCGGCCAGATCGTGGTGCCGTATGCGCCGTGCAAGGTGTTCTTCTACGCCGGTGACAACGACCTCAACAGCGGCCGCACCCCGACCCAGGTGCGCGACGACGTGGTCGCCTTCGTGCAGCGCGTGCATCGCGACCTGCCGAAGACCAAGGTCGAGTACCTGTCGATCAAGCCGAGCCCGTCGCGGGCGCACCTGCTGCCGGCGATCAACGAGGCCAACACGCTGATCAAGGCCGCGCTGGCCAAGCTGCCCAACACCGGCTTCACCGATATCTACACACCGATGCTGGGCGCGGATGGCCAGCCGGATGCGAAGCTGTTCCGCGAAGACATGCTGCACATGACCCCGGCCGGGTATGCGATCTGGACCAGGGCGCTGGCGCCGAAGGTCAACTGCAACTGAGGCGGACGTGCGCCGGAGCGCGCCACGCACGCGCTCCGGTAGATGCCAACCTTGGTTGGCATGGGACACCGGCGTGAATCCTGCTGAAAGCGCCGACCAAGGTCGGCAACTACCAAGGCAGCAGGCGCCCGGTCAGCGGAACACCACCGTCGCTTCGGTGCCCTGGCCCGGCTCGCTGGCCAGGCTGACCTTCCAGCCGAAGCGATCACACAGCCTGCGTACGATCGACAGGCCCAGGCCGGTACCCTGCGGCCGGCTGGGTTCGGCGCGATAGAACGGCTCGAACGCCCGTGACAGCGCTTCGGGGGACATGCCGATGCCGGTATCGTGCACCACCACCCGATCGTTGTGCACATGCACGTCGATGCGCCCCTCGTCGGTGTAGCTGCATGCATTGCGCACCAGGTTGCTGACCACCACCTGCAGCACCCGCGGCGGCGCATGCAGCTGCACCGGGCCATCGCTGTGCAGGTGCACCGACACCGGGCGAGCCCCCAGCAGTTCGTTGGCGTTGTCCACTTCATAGCGGACGATGTCGTTGACGTCGAACAGCTCGATCTGCGGTTCGACGTCTGCCTCGCGGGCCAGGATCAGGAACGCATCGATCACCGCTTCCATGTCGCGGCCAGCCCGCTGGATGCGCTGCAGGCTGCGGCGCAGGCGCGGCTGCAGGCTTTCATCACCCAGTGCCATGTCGCTGGCAACGCGGATGACGGTCAGCGGCGTGCGCAGTTCATGGCTGGCATCGCGGGTGAAGTTGCGCTCGCGAGCCACGTGCGCGCTGACCCGGTTGGCCAGCGAGTGCAACGCGGCCGCCAGCTGCCGGGTCTCGCCCTGCATGTCCGCCGGCAGCTTGTTGGGCTCCAGGTCGGCCGCTTCCGGATGCCCCGGGTCCCAGCGCGAGACGCGTCGAGCCAGCCAGTTCACCGGCGACACCAGGCGCTTGGACGCGCGGTAGGTCACCCAGCTGGCGCCATACACCGCCAGCAGGGTCAGCAGCACCGGCACGATGCCGAACCAGAACGCCAGCATCTCTGCGCGCGAGCGCAGGAACACCAGGTACAGGCGGCCAGCCGGGCGCACATCAACCAGCACCAGCTGGTCGTCCTTGGGCAGTTCGTGGAAGCCGGGCTCCAGATTGCGCAGGTTGGCCGGCAACGACAGTGCCGACTGCCCGCTTTCCAGCAGGTAGCCGCGGATGTTCTGGGTATTGGGCGGTGGCTGCACCGGGGACGCTTCGTGCAGCGTCCAGTAGTACGCCGCCTCCTCGCGCAGGGCAGCGCCCACTAGGCTGTGCTTGATCACCAGCGAGACCAGCCACGCACCCAGCAGGATACCCAGGCTGGCCAGCACTGCCTGCAGGATGAAGGCGATACGGATCTTGCGCGGCAGGCCGTGCGGCATTGCGGAGTCCCGGTCAGAGCGCTGCGATTATAGGCAGCGCGCCACGCCGTGCGGGTGCATGGGCGATGACCGGCGGCAACGCCGGCCGGTCATGCCCTGCCCTCGTACGTGGCCACAACCCGGCCGGGCCTGCTGCTGCACCGGCGGGTATCCTGCTCAGGCCATCGGCTGGGCGATGTCGGCAATGCGGTAGCCGGCACTCTGCACGGTGTGCAGCAGCGGACGGTCGAACGGCTTGTCGATGATCTTGCGCAGGTTGTACAGGTGGCTGCGCAGGGTGTCCGAATCCGGCAGGCCATTGCCCCAGATCTCGCGCTCGATCTCCTGGCGGGTGACCACGCGCGGCGATTCGCGCATCAGGATGGTCAGCAGGCGCAGGCCGATCGGCGAAAGCTGCAGCTCGGTGCCGGCACGGGTCGCACGCATGCTGACCGGATCGAGCACCAGGTCGGCCACCTTCAGCACTTCCGAACCGACCTGGCGACGTTCGCGACGGATCAGCGCGCGCAGGCGGGCTTCCAGCTCCTGGATCGCGAACGGCTTGGTCAGGTAGTCATCGGCACCGAAACCCAGGCCGGTGAGCTTGTCGTCCAGCGTGTCGCGTGCCGTGAGCATCAGCACCGGGGTGGACTTGCGCGCATCATTGCGCAGGCGACGGCACACTTCGATGCCATCCAGGCGCGGCAACATCAAGTCGAGCACCACGACGTCATAGCTGTTCTCCGCCGCAAGGCGGTAGCCATCCAGGCCGTCCTGTGCATAGTCGACTTCGAAGCCGCGACCTTCCAGGTATTCCCCGATCATCTCGGAGATGTTGCGGTTGTCTTCGACCACCAGCACCAAGCCGGAGGTCTCCTTCGTCTGACGCATGTGATTCCCTCTAACTTCAGCTTTGTGAAACATGCCGGATCGACGGTGGACGCGATGTGAAGTTCCGTCAAGAGGTAAACAAACGGTTCAGAGCAGCGGCCTCAGCAGCGGCCAGACGTTGTCCAGCACCTTTGGCTGCGCCTGTGCGGTCGGGTGCAGGCCGTCGGCCTGCATCATGCCCGGCTGCAGGGCCACCCCCTCCAGCAGGAAGGGCAGCAGCGGCACCTTGTACTGCGTGGCCAGCGCCCTGTAGGCCGCCGCCAGGCGCTGGCGATAGGCCGGCCCGTAGTTGGGCGGCACGTCAATGCCCAGCAGCAGCACCTTCGCGCCGGCCTTCTGGCTGGCCTGCACCATCTTTCCCAGGTTGCCCTGCACCTGCGCCGGGGTCAGCCCGCGCAGTGCGTCGTTGCCGCCAAGGGCGATCACTACCACGGTCGGCTTTTCCTTCGCCAGCAGGGCCGGCAGGCGGGTCAGCGCGCCGGCGGTGGTCTCGCCGCTCATGCTGGCGTTGACGATGCGCGCCGGAGTTTTCGACTGCTGCCTGACCCGCTGCTGCAGCAGGCTGACCCAGCCGGCGTCGGCAGGGATATTGTGGGCAGCACTGAGGCTGTCGCCGAGCACCAGCACGGTGCCGGCCGGACCTTTGGCACAGGCCAGCCCCGGCAACAGCAGGAACCCTAGCAGCAGCACCATCATCGCGCCGGCTCGCCGGCTCCATCCCGTCTTGCGCATTGGAGTCTCCTCATCGACAGCCTGTCCCCCAGCAGCGCGCCCGTCGCCATCGCCGTCGACCAGGTCGGCAAGTCCGTGCAGGGCCCGGAGGGTGAAGTCCACATACTGGACAACATCACCCTGACGGTCCATGAAGGCACCAGCGTGGCCATCGTCGGCGCCTCCGGTTCCGGCAAGACCACCCTGCTCGGCCTGCTGGCCGGGCTGGACCTGCCCAGTCGCGGCCGCATCGCGCTGGCTGGCCAGGACCTGTCGGCGCTGGACGAGGAGGCCCGCGCCCAGCTGCGCGCGCGTGAGGTCGGCTTCGTGTTCCAGAGTTTCCACCTGCTGCCGGCGCTGACCGCCGCCGAGAATGTCGCGCTGCCGCTGGAACTGGCCGGGCGCGAAGACCGGGCGCGGGTCGATGAAGTGCTGGCCCAGGTCGGGCTGGCCCATCGCGCCCGCCACTATCCGCGCCAGTTGTCGGGCGGCGAGCAGCAACGCGTGGCATTGGCACGTGCGTTCGTCACCCGCCCGCGCATCCTGTTCGCCGACGAACCGACCGGCTCGCTGGACCACGCCACCGGCCAGCACATCAGCGACCTGCTGTTCGAACTCAACGCCGGCAGCGGCACCACCCTGGTGCTGGTCACCCACGACCTGCGCCTGGCCCAGCGTTGCCAGTACATCCACCGCATCGACGACGGCCGCCTGCTGCCGGTCGAGCGCGGGGCGCAGGCATGAACCTGCTGCGGCACGCGTGGCGCGCACTGCGCCGCGAGGCGCTGGCCGGCGACCTGCTGACCGTGTTCGCCGCACTGGTGCTGGGCGTGGCGGTGATGACCGCGGTCGGCACGCTGGTGAACCGGGTCAACCTGGCACTGACCGGCAGCGCGGCGGAGATGCTCGGCGGCGACCTCGGCATCGCCGGGCGCGATGACCCGCCGCAGGCATTCGTCGACGAGGCGCAGCGGCGTGGACTGGCCTTCACCCGCATCGCCAGCTTCGGCAGCGTGCTGTTCAACGGTGATGCCAGCCAGATGGCCAGCATCAAGGCGGTGCAGGCGGGCTATCCGCTGCGTGGCACGCTGCGGGTGCGCAGCACGCCCGGTGGCGCGCTGATCGCCAACGCCGGCACGCCGCCCAAGGGCCAGGCCTATGCCGACCCGCGCCTGTTGCAGGGACTGGGACTGAAGGCCGGCGACGATCTCGAGTTCGGCGCTGGCACGCTGCGCATCGCCGGCATCATCGAGGCCGAACCGGATACCGGTGGCGACCTGCTGACGCTCTCCCCCACCCTGCTGGTCAACCGCGCCGATGTGGAAGGCACGGGCCTGCTCGGTCCGGGCAGCCGCATCAACTACCGGCTGATGTTTGCAGGACCGGCAGGACAGGTCGCGTCCCTGCGCGAGTGGCTGCTGCCACAGGTGAAAGGCCTTCGCCTGCTTAGCGTGGACGACACCCAGCGCGGCGTGCGCCAGGCCTTTGATCTGGCCGGGCGCTTCCTCGGCCTGAGCGCGCTGCTGGCGGTATTGCTGGCCGGCGTGGCGACCGCGCTGGCGGCCAACCGTTTTGCCCTGCGCCGCATCGACCAGGTGGCGATCCTGCGCTGCCTGGGCGCGCGCCAGCGCGACATCCTGCTTGGCCTGGCGCTGCAGCTGCTGATGCTGGCGGTGCCGGCCTGTGCGCTCGGCATCGGCCTGGGCATGGCCGCGCAGGAAGGCCTGGTGCAGGTGCTGGGCAGCCTGGTGCCGCAGCGCTTGCCGCTGCCCGAGGCAATGCCGGCGCTGACCGGCGCCGGCATCGGCCTGTTGTTGCTGTTCGGCTTCGGCCTGCCGCCGCTGCTGCGCCTACGCGGGGTGCCGCCGATGCGCGTGCTCAACCGCTCCTTCGCCGCCCTGCCCCCGGCCTCGCTGCTGGCCTACGTAGCAGCGCTGGCGGCGAGCCTGCTGCTGGCGGTGCAGGTGACCGGTGATCTCAAGCTGGCGCTATGGGTGCTGGGCGGCCTGGCCGCGTTGGCGGTGGCGGCCGGCGTGGTCGGCTTCGTGCTGCTGCAGCTGCTGCGCGGCCTGCAGCACCGCCTGCACGGCCACTGGCGGCTGGGCCTGGCGGCGCTGACCCGGCGCCGGATGCTGGCGGTGATGCAGCTGGTAGGGCTGTCGCTGTCGCTGTGCGCGCTGTTGCTGCTGGCGGTGACCGGCCCCGGCCTACTGCAGCAATGGCGCGAACGCCTGCCCGCGGATACGCCGAACTACTTCCTGATCAACATCCAGCCCGAACAGCGCGACAGCGTGCTGGCCGCGCTGCGTGGACTGGGCGCCAACGACGCCAGCATCGAACCGATGGCCACCGGCCGCCTGATCGCGATCAACGGCAAGCCGCCGTTGCGCGTGGATCGCGAGCCCGGTCAGGACGGACAAGCGGCACAGGGCGAAGGTCAGCGCGATGATGACGACGAGAACCGGCCGTTGAACTTCAGCTGGCGCAGCTGCTTCCCGCCGGCCAATACGCTGATGAACGGCACCTTCTGGACGCCCGACAGCACGGCGCTGGAGGCGTCGGTTGAAATCGGCTGGGCCAAGCGCTACGGCGTGTATCCGGGCGACCGCATCACCATTGCAGTAGGCGAGCAGGAGCGCGAGTTCACCGTGACCAGTGTGCGCAAGGCCGACTGGAACACCTTCCGGCCGAACTTCTTCGTGCTGCTGAACCCGAACGCGGTGGGCGATACACCGCACAACCTGCTGTCGGCATTCCACCTGCCGGCCGGCAAGGCAGCCGGACTGGGCGAGCTGGTGCGCGCGCAGCCCAACCTGTCGCTGCTGGACGTGGACGCGGTGATCTCGCAGGTGCGCGATGTGATGGAACGGGTGGCACAGGCGGTGCAGCTGGTGATGGTGTTCAGCCTGCTGGCCGGCGTGCTGGTGCTGCTGGCCGCGCTGCAGGCCACGGCGGGCGAGCGTCGCTACGACAGCGCTGTGCTGCGCACGCTGGGCGCGACCCGGCGCCAGCTGCGCGGTGCGGTGCTGGTGGAGTTCGGCGCACTGGGCACGCTGGCCGCGTTGCTCGCGGTGGGCGCGGCAGCCGCCATCGGCGTGGCAGTCTCGCAGAAGGTGTTCGAGCTGCCATTGCTGCCGCCGTGGCCGGGCCTGCTGATCGGCGGCGTGGTCGGCATCGGGCTGAGCCTGCTGGCAGGCTGGTGGGGTACGCGGGCGATCCTGCATACGCCACCGGCATTGGCGCTGCGCGAGGCCTGAGGCGGCGCCGGACCGGGGCGCGTGCCGAGCAAGCTCGGCACCTACCAAGAGCACATGACGGCGTTGCCAGTGTTCAAGGAACAAGCACATCCACGCATGGCGTGGATCTTATCTCTTGCCAATCTGGCACCTTGGGTGCCGAGAGCCCGGCGTGGGCGACCGTGTGGATCCAGGTCTTGCGACCGAGAAGTAGCTTGGGTCCCCACGCCGGATTCTCCCTGAACCGCC
>NZ_JCAFRY010000028.1:0-41432 GCF_059368675.1 Stenotrophomonas sp. YJH_SMC_120 | reverse complement strand
GGAGATCTCGGCCATGATGTCGGTCACGCGCTGCACCGAGGCGACGATCTCGCCCATGGTGCTGCCGGCCTGGTGGACCAGGCTGGAGCCTTCGGCGACCTTGCCGACCGAATCATCGATCAGGCCCTTGATCTCCTTGGCCGCCGCAGCCGAACGCTGGGCGAGGGTACGCACTTCGCTGGCGACCACGGCGAAACCACGGCCCTGCTCGCCGGCACGCGCGGCTTCTACCGCGGCGTTCAGCGCCAGGATGTTGGTCTGGAAGGCAATGCCGTCGATGACAGAGATGATCTCGGCGATCTTCTTCGACGAGGCTTCGATGGCCGACATGGTGGTGACCACCTGGCCGACCACCTCGCCGCCCTGCGAAGCGACGCCATGCGCGCCGATGGCGAGCTGGTTGGCCTGCCGGGCGTGCTCGGCGTTCTGGCGCACGGTGGAGGTCAGTTCCTCCATCGAGGCAGCGGTCTCTTCCAGGTTGGCGGCCTGCTGCTCGGTACGGCGCGACAGGTCGCTGTTGCCGGACGCGATCTCGCCAGCGGCCAGGGTGATGCTGGAGGCACTGGCCTGGATCTGGCCGACGATCTGGGTGAGCTGTGCGACGGTGGTGTTGGCGTCGTCACGCATGCGTGCGAACACGCCGTTGAACTGGCCGTCCATGCGTGCGGTCAGGTCGCCGGCGGCGATCGACTGCAGCAGCTGCGAGAGCTGGCCGAGGTTGCCGTCGGCCACCTGCATCATGCTGTTGAGCTGCTCGATCATCACGCGGAAATCGTGATCGAAACGCTGCGCATCACCGCGCTGGCTGAAGTCGCCGGCGGCGGCGGCCGAGGCCAGCTGCTGGATCTGCGTGTTGATGGCCAGCAGGCTGGCCTTGGCCGCGTCCATCGACTCGTGCAGGATCGCGCGGCTGCCGGGCAGGCGGCGGGCGTCCGGGGCGAGGTTGCCGATGGCGTACTGGTTGAGCACTTCAATGGCATCGACGATCGCATCGAGGTGTTCGAAGATCACCGTGTTGATGCCGCTGGCCAGCTGGCCGTAGACGCCCGGGAAGTCTTCCGGAATACGGTGGCTGATGTCCGGGCCGGCATGCATCTGTGCCATCAACTGGGTCTGTTCGCTGAAGCGGCGCAGCATCGCGGTCATGTCGGCGGTGGCCGCCAGCATGCGGCCAGCCTCGTCCTTGCCGGTGCTCTGGGTGGTGACGCTGAGGTCGCCGCGTGCGACGGCCTGGATGGCGTTCACGGCCTTGCCCAGGGGGCCGGTCACTGCACGTGAGATGACGATGGCCAGCGCAGCGGCCACAAGGGACAGCAGGACGATGCAGCCGATGATGGCGATCATGCTGTTGCGATGGGTGGCGTTGGCGTCGGCGATCTTGCCGTCCATCTGGCCGGCGATGTGGGTGCCCAGCGCCTTCATCGCAGCGAACAGGTCGCGACGCGCCGGGCGCGACTGCTCGTCGGAGATCTGCTGGGCCCGAGCGCCATCACCGGCGGCCACGGCGTCGCGCATCGCCTTGTTGGCGGCGAAGTAGCGGTCCAGTTGTGCGCTGGCCGCGCGATAGAGTTCACGCTCCTTGGCCAGCGCCGGCAGCGCCGAGTACGCGGCCAGCTCGTCATGCACGGCCTTGGCGGTGTCGTCCATGCGCTTGTTGTAGTCGGCGACCTTCTCCGGCTGGTCGAGCATGCTCAGCTGTGCAAGTTCATAGGTGCGGAATTCCCCCAGCTGCGAGCGCGCCTCGCCCAGGTGCTGGACCGAGGGGATGTCGTTGCCAGCCATCTCGCGCAACTGCGCGTTGGCTTCGCTCAGGCGCAGCAGTGCGAAGGCGCCGAGGATCAGGGTCATCAAGGTGGTGAGGGTGAACCCCACGGCCAGCTTGCGGGCGATGGGCAGATCTTGGAACCACTTCATGCAGGGTGCTCCAGGTGGGCAGAGTGCCGGCGTCTCTGCGCCGGTTCGGGGGTGGTTGCAGAGCGAACGGGGGTGCCCGGTGGGGTTCGGTGACGACCGTCATTGCGAAATAACGGCGCCGTCCGCGTGGACTTTATGGACGCAGATCACATTCGGTTGCGTAGGGATGACAGCGCGAAAGCGTTGCAGCGGCGTGCTTTCGCTTGGATGAAGTAGTTGCGCCCGCAACCATCATGGCGACGGAGTTCACAGAAGGGATGGGGTCGGATCCCTTGGCAGAGCGCGCACAAACAAAAACCGCCGCCCCGAAGGGCGGCGGTCCAGTACACGCATGCAGCGTGGATCAGGCGGCCTGCGGCATCCGCAACGAGCGCACCAGTCCGCCGATGTCGACGATCAACGCGACGCGGCCGTCGCCAAGGATGGTGGCACCGGACACCCCGCCGATACGGCGGTAGTTGTTCTCGATGTTCTTCACCACCACCTGCTGCTGGCCGACCAGTTCATCCACTTCCAGTGCGATCTTCTGGCCATCGCCTTCGACCACGACCACCAGCGATTCACTGCCCGGCGCACGGTTGCCGTAGCCGTAGTACTCGCTCAGCGAGAGGATCGGCAGGTACTCGCCACGTACGCGCAGCACGCGGCCTTCGCCGGCCATGCTGCGGATGTCCTCGGCCTGCGGCTGCAACGCCTCAAGCACATAGGCCAGCGGCAGGATCAGGGTTTCGCCGGCAACCGCCACGGTCATGCCGTCGAGGATGGCCAGGGTCAGCGGCAGGCGGATCAGCGTGCGGGTGCCAGTACCCAGGCTGCTTTCGATCTGGACCTCGCCGCCCAGTGCCTGGATGTTGCGGCGAACCACGTCCATGCCGACGCCACGCCCGGACAGGTCAGTGACCGCATCGGCCGTGGAGAAGCCGGGCTGGAAGATCAGGTCCCAGACCTGCGAATCGGTCGGGTTGTCCGGTACGGCCAGGCCGCGCTCGGTGGCCTTGGCCAGGATCTTGGCGCGGTCCAGGCCGCGACCGTCGTCGCTGACTTCGATGACAATGTGGCCGCCCTGGTGCGAGGCCGCCAGGGTGATCGTGCCGGTTTCGTCCTTGCCTGCACCGCGGCGCACGTCGGGCATTTCCAGGCCGTGGTCGATCGAGTTGCGCACCAGGTGCACCAGCGGATCGGCGATCTTCTCGATCAGCCCCTTGTCCAGCTCGGTACCTTCGCCGACGGTGCGCAGCCGCACCTGCTTGCCGAGGCGGCTGGACAGGTCGCGGACCAGGCGCGGGAAGCGACGGAACACCGCATCGACCGGCAGCATGCGCACGCCGATCACCGCTTCCTGCAGGTCGCGGGTGTTGCGTTCAAGCTGGTCCAGGCCAGCGAACAGGCTCTCGGCGTGGACCGGGTCCAGCGCATGCGAGACCTGCTTGAGCATGGCCTGGGTGATGACCAGTTCGCCGACCAGGTTGATCAGCGCATCGACCTTGTCGACGCTGACGCGGATCGACGTTTCGGCTTCCTGGGTGGCAGCACCGCCGGCGGCAGGCGCAGCAGGCGCTGCCGGCACGACGGCAGCAGGTGTGGAAGGGGATGCAGCAACGGGCGCCTGGGTTGCCAGGCTCGGCGGCGCTGCCGGACGGATGTCCAGCTCGCAGTCGTCCAGTACCCAGGCGAAGGTGTCTTCGATCTTGCTGCGCGGCACCTTGCCGACCAGGCCCAGGTCCCACGCCAGGTGGGCCTCGAGCGGGTCGAGCTGGGCGAAGCCCGGCAGGCGTTCCATGCGCGCGGCCACCTGCAGCGAGCCGAGGTGTTCCAGCTCGCGGATGATGCGCAACGGGTCGTTGCCGCTCATGAACAGCGAGGGTGCCGGGGTGAACCCGATCTGCCAGGCTTCCGGCGTATCGTCCACCTTGGCTGCGGCAGCGGCCGGCGCGCTCGGTGCGGCCTGGCCGGAGAGAACGGCTTCAAGGCGCGCCTTCACTGCGGCGACCGCGGCGGGGTCTGCGGCCTGGCCATGTTCGGCTTCGCGCAGCAGGGCGCGCAGCACATCCACCGAGGACAGCATGGCATCGACGGCATGGCCTTCCAGGGCGCGCTTGCCGGCACGCAGCTCATCGAGCAGCGTTTCCAGCACGTGGGTCAGGCCGGCGATGGCATCGAAGCCGAAGGTGCCGGCGCCGCCCTTGATCGAGTGGGCGGCGCGGAACACCGAATTGATGATCTCCGCGTCCTGCTGCCCCGATTCCAGGGCCAGCAGGCCAGCCTCCATCGCGTCGAGGCCTTCGCGGCTCTCCTCGAAGAAGGTGGCGTGGAAGCGTTGCAGGTCCATGCTCATGGCAGTGGTGGTCCGGAAGCGAAGAAGGGGAGCGGTGCGGGGCGATCAGCCCAGCACTTTCTGCACGGTGGCGACCAGCTGTTCCGGATTGAACGGCTTGACCAGCCAGCCGGTGGCACCGGCGGCCTTGCCTTCGGACTTCTTGTCGGCGGCCGATTCGGTGGTCAGCATCAGCAGCGGGGTGAACTTGTAGTCCGGCAGCTGGCGCAGTTCGCGGATCAGCGCGATGCCGTCCATGTTCGGCATGTTGACGTCGGTGACCACCGCATTGAAGCGCTGGCCCTTGGCGCGACCGAGCGCGACCGCGCCGTCTTCGGCTTCTTCGACGGCAAAACCGGCCGAGGTGAGGGCGAAGGAAACCATCTGGCGCATCGACGCCGAATCGTCCACCACCAAGATACGTGCGCTCATGCAGCGTTCTCCACAGATTTCAGGTTGTCATGGGTTACGTCCAGGCCCAGGGCCTGGGTGACGCCCAGCAGGCGTGCGGCGTCACGGAAGGTTGCGGTGCAACCGTGGAAGCCGGTGCCCAGGCCTGCCTCGCGGCGGGCCTGCACGAATGCACACAGCACCTGCACGGCGGCCGTGTGGATGCGGGCGACCTGGCTTGCATCCAGGGTCAGCTCGCCTGCCTGCGCCACCAGCGGCGCGAGGCGGTTCTTGAGCTCGGTGCTGCTCTCGATGCCGAGATCCTCACCCAGTTCGACAGTGCTCATCGTTGCTCCGGACAAACGGTTCCGTGATCCATAACGGCACCCCGGCGGGGTTCTTTAGAGGAATCGACGCGGTGCGTCGATGCGGTCGCCGCTGAAAAGGGGACGGAGGGGATCAAGTCGCAAGCGACCTGGCTCTACTGCAGCCCCCTCGGCAACGGCGACCGCGCAGTGGGGACGTAAGGAGTTGATCCAACGGTTCAACTCCTTGCGTCCCCGACAGGCACCGCTTCGGCGCAAAGCGCCGAGCCACTTGCGACTTAATCCCCTCCGTCCCCTTTTTTCCAGATCAACTCAACAGCCGTGTGGCGTCGAGCAGGATCATCGGGCGCTGGCTGACCCGGGCGACGCCGCGGAACAGATCATTGGAGATCTGGCAGATGCGGGCGGTATCCGGGGGTTCGATCTGTGAATCGGTGAGGTTGGCGACATCTTCCACTGCCGACACGCGCAGGCCGATGGTCTCGCCGTCCTCTTCCAGCACCACGATGCGGGTCTGGGCATCGTCTTCTGCCGATGCGGCGCCGAGGTGCAGGCCGAGGTCCATCACCGGCACCACCTGGCCACGCAGGTTCATGATCCCGAGCATCGCCGGTGCCGTGCCACGCAACGGCAGCAGTGGCACCGGCAACACCACTTCCTGCACTTTCAACAGTTCCAGCGCATAGGCCTGGGTCCCGCAGCGCAGGCGCAGCCAGCGCGAGGTGCGCTCGCCGGCGCGGCGGTTCTGTGGGTGCGGACTGCTGGCGGGCTGGTGCGCCTGCGCCTGCAGCTCCTGCCAGGTACCGGGACGGTTGGTGGCCGGGGCATCCAGGGCAACGCGGGGCGGCGGCGCGGCGGCAGCACGCGGTGCCGGGGGCGCAACCACGGCCGGTGGCGGCGTGGGGACATCCTCGCCACCAGCAGCGGCTTCGAACGCAGCCTGCAGACCGGGGCTGTCAGTGTGGGCGAGCTGATGGCTGTCGGCCGCGTCGGTCTCGTAGATCACTTCGTCGGGCAGGTCGTCCCAGGTGGGCTCCGGGCCGGCCTTGGCCGGGGTCGTCTCGTGGATCACCTCGTCAGGCAGGTCATCCCAGGTCGGTTCGCGCTCGGGAGCGGCGACCGGCACTGCGGCGGCCTCGAAGGCGGCTTCCAGTGCTGCGTCATCCTGTGCCGGGGCAACGGCAACAGCGTCCGTCTCATAGATCACTTCAGCGGGCAGATCGTCCCAGGTGGGCTCGCGCTCGGCCGTTGTGGCCGCCTCGAAGGCGGCTTCGAGCGCGGCGTTGTCCACGGCAGGCCCCGCGGCGACGCTGTCGGTTTCGTAGATCACCTCGGCCGGCAGGTCATCCCAGGTCGGCTCGCGTTCCGGTTCCGATGTGCTGTCCGGAACCGGGGCGGCGCTGTCCGGCGTTGGCAGCACGACGGCCGCCGGGGCGATCGCTTCGCCCAGCAGTTCGTCCAGGTAGTCGTCCAGTACGCCGGTGCTGTTCATGCGGCCTGCTCCAGGGCACGGGCATCCTCACCGAGGATCCAGTTCAGTGCGCGGCGATAGGCGGCCAGGCCGCGGCCCGGGTAGTCCTCACCAACGCTGGGCAGGGTCAGGCCTGCGGCGTTGCTGATGCGGGTGTCGATCGGAATGGCGTCTTCCCACACGCGGATGCCGTGGCGATCCTGCATCGTGCGCAGCGACTCGTTGCCGGCGCGGGTGCGGCGATCGAACAGGGTCGGCAGGATCGAGATCGGCAGCGGGCGGCGGCGCGAGCGCT
The DNA here is from genome assembly GCF_059368675.1 of Stenotrophomonas sp. YJH_SMC_120. NCBI lineage: Bacteria > Pseudomonadati > Pseudomonadota > Gammaproteobacteria > Lysobacterales > Lysobacteraceae > Stenotrophomonas > Stenotrophomonas sp. YJH_SMC_120. The sequence continues at coordinate 34,722 of NZ_JCAFRY010000028.1, read as the reverse complement.
CGACCATCTCGCCGGTGCGGACCATGCCGTCCAGGCCATGCAGGGCCAGCGGCTCGGCCTGGGTGGGAATGATCAGGCGGTCGGCAGCGGCCAGCGCGTTGATCATCAACAGGCCAAGGGTGGGGGCACAGTCCAGCAGGATGTAGTCGTGCTGGCCCTGGTGACGCGCCAGTGCGTTCTGCAGGGCCAGGCCGAGTCCGGGCTGGTTGGCGCTGCGGCGCTCCAGCGTGGCCAGCGCCGACTGCGCGCAGACGTAGTCCAGGCCGTGGATGCTGCTGGCATGGCACAGGCTGGAAAGATCGGCCGGCGGGGCGCCGAACAGTTCCAGCACGCCCGCCGGCGGCGGATCCACCGGCACGCCAAAGGCGCGGCTGAGCGAGGCATGCGGATCGAGGTCGATCAGCAGCACGCGATGGCCAAGCGCGGCCAGGCCGCGGCCGAGGGCGAGGGTGGTGGTGGTCTTGCCGACTCCGCCCTTCTGGTTGGCGACTGCCCAGATGCGCATCGGTTTACTCCTTCATTGCCGGGGGAACGGCGGCGCCGACGCGGCTGCCAGCCGGCACCGGCGGCAACTTCACCGGTGCGATGGGGGAGGTGGGGGCGGTAGCCGGAGTTGCGGCGGCTTGTTCGGTGGTGCTGTCGTCGACGGCGCCGGTGGCCGCATTGAGGCGCTGGCCAAGCGGATCCACCGAATGCGAGGTGTCGGCCAGGATGATGACCATCACCCGGCGGTTGCGGTTGCGCCCCTGCGCGCTGTCGTTCTCTTCGCGCGGACGGAACTGGCCATAGCCAACCATCGCCAGCCGTGATGGCTGCACGCCCTGGTCGGCGAACAGGTGCACCACGCTGGCGGCGCGACCGGCCGACAGTTCCCAGTTCGAAGGGAAGGTGGCGGTGGCGATCGGCACGTTGTCGGTATGGCCTTCCACGCGCACGCTGTTGGGCACGTCGCGCAGCACCTCGGCCAGGCTGGCCAGCGTCTGCCGTGCATGCACGTCCAGCGCGGCCGAGCCGGTGGGGAACAGGATGTCGCTGTTGATCTCCACTTCGATCCACAACTCGGTGCGGCGCACGCTGATCATGCCGCGGTCGATCAGCGGCGCCAGTGCGGCGGTGAGGCGGTCGGCGATGCTGTTGAGCTGGCGCTCGGCACGGGCGATCTGTTCTTGGTTGTGCACGGAGACCGGCATGCGCATCTGCGAGGCCATCGACGGCAGCAGGGTCGGGTCGTGCGACGGCGCGGGCGCGGAGGGGCCGATCTTGGTGCCGGACTTGATCACCGAGGGGCTGTCCCAGCCGCCACCCTGCACCTGCTTGTTACCCACCTGCACCGGATTGATGGTGCGCGGCGCGCCGCCGAAGGCATCGGTGAGCGCGTCGGCCATGATCCGGTACTTGCCCTCGTTGACCGAGGAGATCGCGTACATGACCACGAAGAAGGCGAGCAGCAACGTCATCAGGTCGGCATAGGGGATCGCCCATGCTTCATGGTTGGCGTGCTCTTCGTGGTGCTTGCGGCGGGCCATGTCAGTGCAGGAAGCCGGAGAGGTTGGTTTCGATGTTGCGCGGGTTCTCGCCCTGAGCGATCGAAATCAGGCCTTCAATGACCATTTCGCGGTCGCGGGTGTTGTGCGAGATCACACTCTTGAGCTTGGCGGCGATCGGCAGGAACAGCAGATTGGCCGAGGCGATGCCGTAGATGGTGGCGGTGAACGCGGCGGCGATGCCGTGGCCGAGTTTGCTCGGGTCGGCCAGGTTCTTCATCACCGCGATCAGGCCGAGCACGGCACCGATGATGCCGAGTGTCGGTGCGTAGATGCCCATCGCTTCGAAGACCTTGGCACCGGCCTGGTCCTGGTGCTCCTGGCTGCCCAGTTCGATCTCCAGCATGTGCCGCATCGATTCAGGTTCAACGCCGTCCACCAGCAGCTGCAGGCCCTTGCGCAGGAACGGGTCCTGCTGCGCTTCCACCTGCGATTCCAGGCCCAGCAGGCCCTGGCGACGGGCGATGTTGCTCCACTCGACGATCTGCTGGATCAGTTCGCGGCGATCGCTGTGCGGCGGGCGCACGACCCAGCGCACGATCTTGAACGCATGCTTGAACACCGCCGGCGAGGTGTGAAGCAGGATCGCGGCAACGGTGCCGACGATGACGATCACGAACGCCGCAGGCGACCACAGCGACGCCAGGCCGGCGCCCTTGAGGATGCTGCCACCGACCAGCGAGGCCAGGGCGAGAAAGAGTCCAATGAGGCTGAGTCTATCCATGGTTCCGGTATCGGCTTGTATGAATGGGACTTGAGACACCGGGAGAATGCGTACAGACGGTAGTCACAGTTTCGGGTCGCCGGGCCATGCCCGGCGGAATTCAGCGGATGCCGTCCACGTCCAGGATCAGTGCCATGCGACCATCGCCGATCAACGTTGCACCGGCATAACCGCGCAGGCCGCGCAGGGCTTTCGGCAGTGGCTTGATGACCACCTCCTCGCGCCCGCGCACCTGGTCCACGACCAGGCCGAAGCGCGCTTCACCGGCCTGCAGCACCACGATGGTCAGCAGGGTCGACGCGGCGGGCGTCACATCCAGCCACTGGCGCAGGTCGACCAGCGGCAGGGTGTGCGAACGGCGGTCGAGCACGGCGCGGCCATCGAACCAGCCCAACGACGTGCGCGGCGCGTGCAGCACTTCCATCACACGCGCCAGCGGTAGCGCGTAGACGTCCTCGCCGGCCTGCACCAGCAGGGTCGGCAGGATCGCCAGGGTGAGCGGCACGCGGATCAGGAAGCGGCTGCCACGCCCCAGTTCCGACTGGATCTGGATCTGGCCGCTCAGTTCGCGGATGCGCGACTGCACCACGTCCATGCCGACGCCGCGGCCGGAAATATCAGTGACCTGCTGCTTGGTCGAGAAGCCGGGCAGGAACACCAGGTGCAGGCACTCCTCGCTGCTCAGGCGGGCAGCGGCTTCCGGGTCGATCAGGCCCTTCTCGCGCGCCTTCGCGCGCAGCTTCTCGGGGTCGATGCCGGCGCCATCGTCCTGCACCTCGATGCTGACGTAGTCACCTTCCTGCTGGGCCGACAGGCGCACATGGCCCATCCGCGGCTTGCCTTGTGCTTCGCGCAGGTCGGGCATTTCCACGCCGTGGTCGATGGCGTTGCGGACCAGGTGCACCAGCGGGTCGGCCAGCGCTTCGACCAGGTTGCGGTCGAGCTCGGTCTCGGCGCCGACCAGCTCCAGGTCCACTTCCTTCTTCAGCGAGCGGGCGACGTCGCGGGCGACCTTGGGGAAGCGCGAGAACACCTTGCCCACCGGCTGCATGCGGGTACGCATCACCGCCGACTGCAGGCGGGCAGTGGCGATGTCCAGCGTCGATACGGCGCGGTCCAGCTCCTCGTCGCGCAGGCGTGCACGCAGGGTCTTCAGGCGGTTGCGGGAAAGCACCAGTTCGCCGATCAGGTTGACGATCGCATCCAGGCGCTTGGTGTCCACGCGCACGGTGTGCTCGGCCTCGGCCATCGGCTTGGCTGCCGGCTTGGCTGCAGGTGCCGGGGCGGGTGCCGGGCGCGGTGCTGCGGCGGGGGCCGCCGCGACGGCGGCAGCAGGCTTGGCGCCTGGCGCAGCGCCACCGTGCAGCTGGTCCAGCAGGGCTTCGAACTCGTCTTCGCTGATCAAGCCATCGTCGGCTTTCTTCGCCGGCGCGACCGCGGTCGGCGCGTTGCCGCCATGCAGCTGGTCGAGCAGGGCCTCGAATTCGTCGTCGGTGATCAGGTCGCTGCCGGCTGCCGCAGGCGCGGCCGCAGCGACCGGCGCGGCAGTGCCACCGTTCATGTCGAACTGCGCGATCAGGTCCGGCGGCGCATAACCCGGCTCGGTGCCGGAGGACACGGCGTCCAGCATCGACTGCAGGTAGTCCAGCGATTGCTGGGCGGCGTCGAAGTGGTGGGCCTGCAGCACCGCCTGCCCGGCACGCGCGATGCCCAGGGCCTCTTCAGCGGCGTGGCACAGCTCGACCATCGCGGTGACGCCAAGGAAGCCGGCACCGCCCTTGAGCGTGTGGTATCCACGGAACACCGCGTTGAGCTGCTCGGTGTCCTGCGGTGCCTGCTCCAGCGACACCAGCTGTTCGCCCAGGCGATCCAGGATTTCCTGTGCCTCGATGATGAAATCGGCAGTGATGTCGTCGGATACCGCGCTCATGCTTACAGCCCCAGATCCGACAACAGGTCGTCGGCGTCGTTCTGCGAGACCGCGTGGCGGTCCAGTCCCTTCAGTGCCGGCCCGGCCAGTTCCGGGTCGGTGCGATGCTGTTCCGGCGGCAGGCCGAGTGCGCCGAAGCCCTCGTGCACGCGGCGGACGATGCCGACCACGCGACGGATGATCTGCCCGGTCAGGTCCTGGTAGCTCTGGGTCAGGGCGATCTCGGTCAGGTTGTGGCGGATGCGCTCGAGCTGCGCGTCCTGGCCCGGCTGCAGGCCTTCAGCACGCAGCTGTTCGGTCAAGCTGCGGCATTCCTCGGCCAGGTCCAGGGTGCGGTGCGTGGCCTGTTCGGTCATGGCCACCACGTGGTCCAGGCGTGCGCAGGCGTCGTCCAGCTCACCGGCCTCGCTGGGCACGGTCGGCAGCTCACCCAGTGCCTGCCCCAGCTCGCGGGCCAGCCGCGAGAGGCCGCTCATCATCGGCTGCGTACGCAGCGCGACCAGTCCGTCGATGCGCTGCCGCCAGGCGGCCTCGTCACCGGACTCGAGTGCGTCCAGGGCTTCCTGCAGGCGCAGGGCGAGGGCGCTCTTGTCGACCGTGGTATCCATCAGGCGCTGGCCGCCAGGCGTTCGAAGATCTTGCCGAGCTTCTCTTCCAGCGTCTGCGCAGTGAATGGCTTGATGATGTAGCCGTTCACGCCGTTCTGGGCGGCTTCGATGATCTGTTCGCGCTTGGCTTCGGCGGTGACCATCAGCACTGGCAGGGTCTTCAGCTTGGCATCGGCACGGATCGCCTTCAGCAGCTCGATGCCGGTCATCACCGGCATGTTCCAGTCGGTGACCACGAAATCGAACGGCTGGCTCTGCAGCAGCGACAGCGCGGCATGCCCGTCCTCGGCTTCGGCGGTATTGGTGAAGCCCAGATCGCCCAGCAGGTTCTTGACGATCCGACGCATGGTCGAGAAGTCATCGACGATCAGGATGCGCATGTTCTTGTTCAAAGCAGAGTTCCTTTGTTGTTCATTCCGGGCGGCCGGGGGCAGCCGCCTCGGGCATGTTCATTCTTCCAGGCCGGCGTCCGCCGCCTCGAAAATCTTGAGCCGGCCACGCAGGCGCAGCACCGCCTGGCCGTGGATCTGGCAGACCCGCGACTCGCTCACGCCGAGCACCGCGCCGATCTCCTTCAGGTTCAGTTCCTGCTCGTAGTAGAGCGAGAGCACCAGCTGTTCGCGCTCGGGCAGGTGGCCGATGGCCTTGCCCAGCTCGCGGCCGAACTCACCACGCTCCAGTACCTGCTGCGGGGTCGGGCCGCCCTGGGCGACGGTGTCCAGCTCGCCCTGGTCCTCGATGCGCGACTCCAGGCTCAGCACCTGGCCACGTGCGGCGTCCTCCATCAACCGCAGGTATTCGGGCAGCGGCATCTCCATCGCGGCGGCCACCTCGGTGGCGCTGGCGGCGCGGCCGCTGCTCTGTTCCAGGCGGCGGATGGTGGCGGCGGCATCGCGGGCACGGCGGTGCACCGAGCGCGGCACCCAGTCGCCACGGCGGATCTCGTCGATCATCGAACCGCGGATGCGGATCGAGGCATAGGTCTCGAACGAGGCGCCCTGGTCGGCGTCGTAGCTGCGCGACGCTTCGATCAGGCCCATCATGCCGGCCTGGATCAGGTCGTCCACTTCAACGCTGGCCGGCAACCGCGCGGCCAGGTGGTGGGCGATGCGCCGCACCAGGTCCGAATGCTGGGCGATGACCTCGTTGGCCGCCGAGCGCTGGACTTCCCTGTACTGGGCTGCGCCTTTCATGCGGCCACCCCGCGCTGCTTGAGGATGCGCTCGAGGAAGAACTCGACGCCGCCACGCGGTTCGGTCGGCGCCTGCCAGCGTGCGGTGCGACGCGCGATCTCGGTGATCGCCAGCGCGGCCGGGCTGGACGGGTAGGCCTTCACCACCGGCTGCTGGCGCTGCACCGACAGGCGCAGCCAGTCGTCCTGCGGCACGCAGCCCAGGTAGTTCAGCGAGACATCGGCGAGGAACTTCTCGCAGACGCGGGTCAGCTTTTCGTACAGCACGCGGCCCTCGTTGGGGTCGCGCACCATGTTGGCCACTACCTGGATGCGGTCCACGCCGCGTTCGCGCGACAGCACCTTGATCAGCGCGTAGGCGTCGGTGATCGAGGCCGGCTCGTCACAGACCACCACCACGGTGTCCTGCGCGGCCTGGCAGAAGGTCAGCACGCCGTCGGTGATGCCGGCGGCGGTGTCCACCACCATGATGTCCAGTTCGCGTTCCAGGTCGGAGAACACGTTGACCAGGCCGACGTGCTCGGCCGGGGCCAGCTCGGCCATGTGCCGGCGGCCGGACGCGGCCGGCACCACCAGCACGCCGTTCGGGCCTTCGACGATGACGTCGTCCAGCGAGCAGCGGCCGGCGACCAGGTCGGCCAGCGTGAAGGTCGGGTTCAGCCCCAGGATCACGTCGATGTTGGCCAGGCCCAGGTCGGCGTCCAGCAGCAGCGTGCGCTTGCCCATGCCGGCCAGTGCCACCGCCAGGTTGGCGGACACATTCGTCTTGCCCACGCCGCCCTTGCCGCCAGTGACGGCAATGGTGCGCACAGGGCCGAGCGGCTCGCTGCGGGTGGCCGACAGCGGGAAGGTCTTGGTCAGCTTGGCGTACTCACGCGACGGCATGGTTCAACTCCGGGTTGCAGGGCATATCGGCCGCGCGGCGCAAATCTTCAAGGCGAAGTACGAGATTGGCCGCACTGGCCCGGTGCAGGTCCTCCGGAACGTCCTGGCCATCGGTCACCCAGGTGATCGGCAGGGCGTGGTCCACGGCCACTGACAGGGCGTTGCCGAAGCGGCCGGTCTCGTCCAGCTTGCTCAGCACCAGGCCCTGCAGGTTGGCGGCGCCGAAGCGGCGGACCACCTCGTCCATGTCGCCGAAGCTGGTGTTGGCCGGCAGCACCAGCAGGGTGCGTACCTGGCGGGCGGCGCGCAGCCACTGCAGCTGCGCGGCCAGCGCGCGGTCGCGCGGGCCCAGGCCGGCGGTGTCGATCAGCACCAGCTTGTAGTCCTTCAGGCGTTCCAGCAGCTGGTCCAGGTCGGTGCCGCTGTTGGCCTCGTGCACCGCGATGCCGAGCTGGCGGCCGTAGCCGTACAGCTGCTCGCGGGCGCCGATGCGGGTGGTGTCGGTGGTCACCAGGGCCACATCGCGCGGCGCATGCTTCTCGGCGAAGCGCGAGGCCAGCTTGGCGATGGTGGTGGTCTTGCCGGCGCCGGTCGGGCCGACCAGGGCGATCACGCCGCCTTCTTCCAGCGGGTCGACCGGGGCGATCGGCAGCTTGCGCGAGATCAGCCCCAGCATCAGGCCGCGGCCACGATGGGCTTCGGTCTCCAGCGGGATCTGCATGGCCACGTCGCGGGCCAGCCCGGCGTCGAAACCGTACTCGTCCATCAGGTCCAGCGCGGTGGCGCGCACCGGGCTGCCACGCAGGCGCTCGTCGGTGAGGCGGTTCATCTCGCGCTCGATCACCTGGCGCATGCCGGCCACTTCCTGGCGCAGCTGGCGGATCTCGGCGTCGTCCTGGGCAACCACGGTCAGCGTCGGTGCCGGGGCCAGCATGGGGGCCGGGCTGGCTTCGCCGGCGGCTTCGGCCGCTGCCGGTTCGCTGGCGGCGATCCCGGGCTGCGCTTCGGTCACGGCAGCGGTCGGCAGCGGCGGCGGCTGCACTGCCGGGGCCACGCTTTCGTGATGCATGTCGCGCGGCGGGTCGATCTGGAAGCGGGCGCGGTTGGCCGGCACGGTGGCGGCCGGCGCAACGATGGCCTCGGCGAATGGAGCGAAGCTCTGTTCGGGCAGCGCCGGTTCGTTGACGGCGGCGCGCGCCAGGGTGGCGGCGAAGCCAGTGCTGCCACGGGTCGGCACGATCTCGTCTGCGCTGTCCAGGGTGCGGCCGGTGGCCCCAACGGCCGCACGGGCGAGGGCGGCCACGGCCGAGGTGGTGGCGGCGACCGGTTCCGGCGCCGGGGTGCTGCTGCGGCGGCGGGTGACCGCGGCGATCACCGCGTCAGCAGCGGTGCGCGGCTTGGGTGCCGGCGGCGGTGCGACATCACGGCGCGAGGCTTCCAGTGCACGCTGCACGGCGCTCTCGTCGTAGTTGGCCGCGGCGACGATCTCGACGCCTTCCTCGATCCGGCGGTTGGACAGGATCACGGCGTCAGGACCATGTTCCTTGCGCACCAGGTTCATGGCCGAGCGCATGTCGGCGGCGACGAATCGTTTGATTTTCATGCTGTGGTCACGGGACGAAGACGGCGGGGTGGCGGTCGGAGAACTCGGGTGGTCGGTGGTCTGCACGGTGCGGGTTCCCCTTGGTATCTGTCTGTTGCGTTGGTTCGAAGGTGGTGTCTGTTTTCTGGCGCATCGGTGGGCGGCGTCAGCTGATCGTTCCGACCAGCTTCAGGCGCTTGTCCTCCGGCACCTCGCTGTAGGCCAGGACCGACAACGACGGAACGCTGTGGCGGACCAGGCGCGCCAGCGCGGCGCGCACCGGGCCCGGTACCAGCACGACCGCCGGCTCGTTTCGCGCTTCCTGCTTGCTGACACATTCGGCCAGGCTCTGGTGCAGTCGCTCTGCGAGTCCGGGTTCCAGCGCGGCGCCGTTGCCCTGCGTGGACTCCTGCAAGACACGTTCCAATTGCGGGTTGAGGGTGAACACCGGCAGCTCCGCCGACATTCCGGCGATCTCCTGCACGATGAAGCGGCCCAGCGCGGTGCGCACGGCAGCGGTCAGCACCGCCGGGTCCTGGCTGCTGGGCGCGTGTTCGACCAGCGCCTCGGCGATCTTGCGCAGCTGTCGGATCGGGATGCGCTCGACCAGCAGGTTCTGCAGCACGCGCACCACTGCCGACAGCGGCAGCGCCTTCGGCGTCAGATCTTCGACGAGCTTGGGCGCGCTCTTGGCCAGGTTGGCCAGCAGGTGCTGCACTTCCTCGTGGCCGAGCAGTTCCGGCGCATGTTCGCGGATCAGGTGCGAGAGGTGGGTGGCCACCACGGTGGCCGGGTCGACCACGGTGTAGCCCAGCGTTTCAGCCTGGGCACGCTGGTGCGGCTGGATCCAGGTGGCATCCAGGCCGAACGCGGGATCCTTGCCGGCAATGCCCTCCAGGGTGCCCAGCGCGCTGCCCGGGTCCAGCGCCAGTTCGCGGTCGGGGTGGATCTCGGCGGTGGCCACCGGCACGCCGTGCACCAGCACGCGGTAGCCGTTGGCGGGCAGTTCCAGGTTGTCGCGGATATGCACCGACGGGATCAGGAAGCCGACGTCCTGGGTCAGCTTGCGGCGCACGCCCTTGATGCGCGCCATCAGCTCGCCGCCCTGGTTGCTGTCCACCAGCGGGATCAGCCGGTAGCCGACCTCCAGGCCCAGTGGATCGACCGGGCGCAGTTCGTCCCAGCTCAGTTCGGCGGTCGGCGCAGGTGCCGCCGGGCGGCCGAGTGCGTTGAGTGCGGCCGCGTCATTGCCGGCGGCTGCCGGGTCGGTGGCTGCGGCCTTGCCCTTGCGGTAGACCTTCCAGGCGATGAAGCCGAGGATCGCGGCCAGCGTCAGGAAAGCGACGTTGGGCATGCCTGGCACCAGGCCGACCACGCCGATGATGCCGGCAGTGATCGCCAGCGCGCGGTACTGGCCGAACACCTGGCCGGTCATCGCCTGGGCCATGTCCTGCGAGCGCGAGGCGCGGGTCACCAGCATCGCCACCGCGCTGGAGACCAGAAGGGCCGGCAGCTGCGCCACCAGGCCGTCACCGATGGACAGCAGGGTGTAGGTGGCGGCGGCTTCGCCGAACGGCATGCCATGCTGCAGCACGCCCACGGCCAGGCCGCCGAGCATGTTGATGAACAGGATCAGGATGCCGGCGATGGCGTCACCGCGGATGAACTTGCTGGCACCGTCCATCGCGCCGTAGAAGTCGGCTTCCTCGCGGACTTCCTCGCGGCGCAGCTTGGCTTCTTCACGCGTCAGCAAACCGGCGTTGAGGTCGGCGTCGATCGCCATCTGCTTGCCGGGCATCGCGTCGAGGATGAAGCGCGCGGTCACTTCCGAAACGCGGCCGGCGCCCTTGGTGATGACCACGAAGTTGATGATGGTCAGGATCGCGAACACCACGATGCCGACCGCATAGTTGCCGCCGATCACGAATTCGCCGAAGGCGGCGATGACCTTGCCGGCGGCGTCGTGGCCGTTCTGGCCGTTCAGCAGGATCACGCGGGTGGAGGCCACGTTCAGCGCCAGCCGCAGCATGGTGGTGATCAGCAGCACGATCGGGAAGATGGTGAAGTCCAGCGGGCGCTTCACGTAGACCACCGCCAGCAGGACCATCAGCGAGATGGCGATGTTGAAGGTGAACAGCGCATCGAGCACCGGCGCGGCCAGCGGGACCACGACCATGGCCAGCAGGGCCAGCACGATCAGTGGCGCGCCAAGGCCCTGGCGGATCATTTCCAGGGCGCGGCGGGTGTTGAAGCCGGCGGAGGGCTGGGCGCTCACGGGCGGCCTCCCTTGCCGAATTCATCCACCTGGATGTGCGGGGCGTCCGGCATCGGGCCAGTGCGCCAGGCGCGCAGCTGGTAGACGTAGGACAGGACCTGGGCGACGGCCGAATACAGTCTCACGGGGATTTCCTTTCCGAGTTGGCCTTCCCGATACAAGGCGCGTGCCAAAGGCGGGGCGGAGACGATCGCGACCTTGTTGCCGTCGGCCACCTCACGGATGCGCAGGGCGGTTTCGTCCACGCCCAGGGCGACCACGGTGGGGGCGTTCATGGCGCCACCTTCGTACTTCAGGGCCACCGCGTAGTGGGTCGGGTTGACCACCACCACGTCGGCGGTGGGCACTGCCTCCATCATCCGGCGGTTGGCCATCTGCTGCTGCAGCTGGCGGATGCGGCCCTTCACCTCGGGGCTGCCCTCGCTTTCCTTCATTTCCCGGCGCAGCTCTTCACGGGTCATCTTCAGCTTGCGCATCCAGTTCCAGCGCTGGTAGGGCGCATCGATGGCGGCCAGCACCAGCATCGCGCCGGCGGTGGCCAGCAGCAGGCGCAGGGTGAAGCCCAGGCCATCGGTGATGGCGGTTTCCAGCGGGTGGTGGATCAGCCCGCGCAGGATGTCGAAGCCGGTCCAGACCACCAGCCCTGCGGCCACACCGACGAACGCCACGCGCAGCAGCGATTTGGTGAACTCGGCAATGGCCTCGGGGCCATACAGGCGCTTGAGCCCGCTCATCGGGTTCATGCGGTTGATGTCGGGCAGCAACGCCTTCTGCGACCAGCGCAGGCCACCCATCACCAGCGGGGCGACGAAGCTGGCCAGCAGGCAGACCAGCACCAGCGGTGCGATCACCAGCATGAACTGCAGCAGCAGGTCGCCGAAGTGGCCGAACAGTTCCTTCGGGTTCTGCCGCAGGCTCTGCTCGGGGCTGAGCGCGTGCTTCATCCAGGCCGTGGCGCCACGGCCGATCGAGCCGCTCATGGCCATCACCGCCAGCACGCCGGCGCCGAACACGGCGGCGGTGCCGAGTTCGCGCGAGCGCGGCAGGTTGCCCTGTTCACGGGCATCGCGCAGGCGTTTTTCGGTCGGTTGTTCGGTCTTTTCGCCGGCGGATTCGTTCTCGGACATCACGGGCACTGCGGCAGGGGTTGCCGGGATGCGTGCAAGAAGTGTTCCGTGACGGGTTCATATGCCAACCAAGGTTGGCACCTACCAGAGCAGGCAACGGTAGCGCCGGGCCGTGCCCGGCGGGAGCCGAGCGCAGGCTCGGCGCTACCGGGGCGCGTTGTCGCTGGGCGGTGGGCTCTGCGCCAGTTCCACCCGCGGCCGGGGAAGGTCGTGCAGCTGCATGAAGCGCGCCGCATCGACCGGCCGTCCCAGCAGGTAGCCCTGCAGGTAGTCGCAGCCCAGGCGCTCCAGGTAGGCGCGCTGGGCGGCGGTCTCCACGCCCTCGGCGACGATGTCCATGTCCAGCGCATGGCCCAGCGCCACGATCGCCGAGACGATCACCACGTCCTCTGCACTGTGTTCCAGGTCGCGCACGAACGCATGGTCGATCTTGATCTCGGTGGCCGGCAGCCGCTTCAGGTACAGCAGGCTGGAATAGCCGGTGCCGAAGTCATCGATGGAGATGCCTACGCCCAGCGCCGACAGCGCCTGCAGCAGGCGCAGGCTGGTGTCGGTATCGCGCATCACCGTGCTTTCGGTGATTTCCAGCACCAGGTGGCGCGGAGCGATGTTGTGGCGTTCGATCACCGCGCGCACATCCTGCAGCAGGTGCGGCGAACTGAACTGCACCGGCGACAGGTTCACCGACATCGACCAGCCTTCGTGACCGGCATCGTGCCAGCGCCGCAGCTGCAGGCAGGCCTGGTCCAGCGCCCAGCGCCCGATCTCGTTGATCGCACCACTGCGCTCGGCCAGGCGGATGAACCGATCGGGCGGAATCAGGCCATGCTCCGGGTGGTGCCAGCGGATCAATGCTTCGGCACCGGCCACCTTCTGCGTGGCCACGCGGATCTTGGGCTGGTAGTGCAGGAACAGCTGCTCGCTGCCGATGGCCCGGCGCAGGTCGGCCAGCAGCCGGAACTGTTGTTCGGCGCTGTCATTCATCCAGTCGGCGAACAGCACGAAGGCGTTGCGCCCGGATTCCTTGGCCTGGTACATCGCCGCGTCGGCAAAGGCCATCAGCTGTCGCTCGCTGGCGGCGTGATCCGGGCAGATCGCCACGCCGATGCTGGCGGTTACCTGCAGTTCGTTGTCCGGCAGCAGCGGCCCACTGCCGACCGCCTGCAGGATGCGCCGGGCGAGGGTTGGCAGATCCTCATCGTGCTCGATGCGCACCACCAGCACGAACTCATCGCCGCCCAGGCGCGCCAGCATGTCATGCGGGCGCAGCAGCTGGCGGGTGCGCTCGGCCACCGCCACCAGCAATGCGTCACCCGCCTGGTGGCCATAGGCATCGTTGACCTGCTTGAAGCCGTCCAGGTCCATGAACATCACCGCGAAGCGGCTGCCGCCCTGTTCGGCCTCGGCCAGTGCCTGCACGATGCGGCGCTGCAACAGCAGGCGGTTGGGCAGGCGGGTGAGCGGATCATGCAACGCGGCCTGGGTCAGTTCCTGCTGCGCATCGGTCAACGAAGTGCTCAGCATGGAATTGCGCAGTCGTAGCAGCTGCGCCTCCACCCGCTGGTCCAGCCAGGACACCACCAGCACCACCGCGAGGATCGCGACCGTCAGCACCACTACCAGCATCGCCAGCCACTCGTTCTGCAGGCCATCGCCGACCGCCGCGCCGCAGATGCTGCCTTCCGGAAAGCGTGCGGCGGCCATGCCGGTGTAGTGCATGCCAACGATGGCCAGCCCGAGCAGGCCAGCGGCTGCCAGCCGGTCGCCGACACGGGTGCGCTGCGCGCGCAGGCGGAATGCCACATACAATGCAGTCCATGAGGCGGCGACCGCCACGATCAGCGAGAACAGCAGCCAGCCCGGGTCATAGTCGATGCCGGGTTGCATGCGCATCGCCGCCATGCCGACGTAGTGCATGCCGGCAATGCCGGTACCCATCAGCAATGCCCCGCCGGCCAGGCGTGGGTGCGGCAGGGTGCGCAGCGAAACCAGCCACAGCGCGAACACCGATGAGGCGATGGCCAGGGCCAGGGAGAGCAGGGTGATCGGCAGGTCGTAGCCGAGCGGAATGGGCAGGTCGAAGGCGAGCATGCCGATGAAGTGCATCGACCAGATGCCCAGGCCCATGGCGAAGCCACCACCGAGGCGCCACCACCAGGCCGCGCCCTTGCCGGGTGCGGTGACCGTGCGCCCGGCCATCGCCAGCGCGGTGTATGACGCCATCACGGCAACCAGCAACGAGATCGCCACCAGCCACGGGTTGTACGTGCCTACCAGCATTCGTCAGTCTCCCGGACCTGCCTGTCGACGGAAACCACGGTGGGGCATGCATGAGGCAGGCCGACGCAGGGCGGCGGCCACGTGCGGCATCCCCCCGGTTGCCGCGCATTCACTCTAGCGCGCAGACCCGGGGGAAGGGCAAGCAGTAAAACGTGATGATCGGGTCAGTGTGTGACCGCGTCCGCAGCCTGGAAGGCGGCATCGAACAGGCGCTGTACCGGCGGGCCCATTTCCCCGGCCAGCAGGGCCAGCAGGAACAGGCCCAGCAGCAGTGAGACCGGCAGGCCCAGCTGGATCGGATTCAGTGCCGGGGCAGCACGCGCCAGCACGCCGAAGGCCAGGTTCACCGCCAGCATCGCCACGGTCAGTGGAATAGCCAGGGTCAGTGCGCCGCGCAGCACGGTCAGCAGGAAGGTCGGAGCGATGCTGAAGAAGGCGTGCGGGTCCGGCAGCGGGGCGCCGATCGGCAGCGCCCGGTAGCTGTCCACCACCAGCGAGATCAGCGCCAGATGGCCGTTGGCGGTGAAGAACAGCAGGCCGAACAGCAGGTAGAACCACTGCCCGATCACGCCGGAGGTGCCACCACGAAGCGGGTCGCTCATCTGAGCGAAGGCCAGGCCGGTGCCCTGGGCGATCAGTTCGCCGGCCATCGCGCCGGCCTCGAACACCAGCCGCAGCAGGAAGCCGATGGACACGCCGATGGCCAGCTCGCGGGCGATGGTCAGTACGGTGGCAGCATCGAAGCCGGTCCAGTCCGGAACCGGCGGCAGCAGCGGTGCCAACGCGATGGCAAGGGTACCGGCCAGGATCACGCGGATCCGTGCCGGCACCGCACGGGTGCCGACCATGGGCATGGCCATGGCCACCGCGCCGATGCGCAGCATGGTCCACAGCACGGTGGCGATCATGCCAAAGGCCTGCAGGCCGTCGGCAGCCATCTGGGTGGCGGCGTCCATCGAGGCGCGTGTCCTAGCCGATCAGGTGTGGAATGCGCTGGAACAGCAGCGTGGTGAATTCAACCAGGTGGCCGATCAGCAGGCTGCCGAGCGCGAACAGCACCGCGGTCAGTGCCGCCGCCTTGGCAACGAAGGCGATGGTCGGTTCGTTGAGCTGGGTCGCGGCCTGCACCACGCCCACCACCACGCCCACCACCAGCACGGTGAGCAGCAGCGGGCCGGCCACCCACAACACGGTGATCAGGCCGCCACGCAGTTCGGTCAAGGCAAGTTCGGGAGACATTCGGGGTCCATCTGCTTGTGTGGAGTCGAGCCGCGCTCGACTGTGCTTCTGTAGAGCCGAGCCATGCCCGACTGCCTCTCAATCACGCCGGATTGAAGCTCGCCGCCAACGTACCCACCGTCAGCACCCAGCCATCCACCAGCACGAACAGCAGGATCTTGAACGGTGCCGACACCAGCATCGGCGACAGCATCATCATGCCCATCGACATCAGCACGCTGGCCACGACCAGGTCGATGATCACGAACGGGATGAAGATCAGGAAGCCGATCTCGAAAGCGGTTTTCAGCTCGCTGGTGACGAACGATGCGACCAGTACCGGGAACGGGATCGCGTCGGGGCTGGCGTAGGTGCCGTGCCCGGCGATGCCGGCGAAGGTCATCAGGTCGGTCTCCCGGATCTGCGCCAGCATGAAGCCGCGCAACGGCGTGGTGGTCAGCGTCCAGGCGGTCTGGAAGTTGATCTCGCCATTGAGGTACGGCGCCATGCCGGTGCTCCAGGCCTTGTCCCAGGTCGGCATCATCACCATCGCGGTGAGGAACAGGGCCAGGCCCAGCAGCACCTGGTTGGACGGCGTCTGCCCGGTACCCAGCGCCTGGCGCAGCAGGCCCAGCACGATGATGATGCGGGTGAACGAGGTCAGCACCAGCAACATCGACGGGATCAGGGTGATCGCCGTCATCAGCAGCAGGGTCTGCAGCGGCAGGCTGACCGGCGCACCACCGATCTTGCCGACGTTGATGTCCGGCAGTGGCGTGGTCGGTGCGCCGGGTGCAGCGAAGGCCAGTGCCGGCAACAGGCACAGGGCGAGCATCAGCAGCCACGGCATCAGGGTGGCAAGACGGGTACGGGTGACACGCATGTCAGGGGTCCTTGCGCAGCCGCTGCTGCAGCAGCTGGGCGAAATTCGGAAGATTCTTGAAGTCCGGCACGCGCACGGGCGCGGGCGGCGGCAGCGGTTCGGGCAGGGTGTGCAGGGTGTTGATGCCGCCGGCGGTGACGCCCAGCAGCAGCTGCTGGCCGTTGACCTCGACCACCACCACGCGCTCCTTGGCACCGACACTCAGGCTGGCCACCACCTTCATGCCTTCGGCCGGGCGGAAACCACTGCCGGGCAGGCGCTTGAGCAGCCAGCCGAGGCCGATGACCAGCGCCAGCACTGCCAGCAGCGCCAGCACCGCGCCGAACAGGCTCGGTGCGGCGGCTGCGTGCTGGCCGATCTGCGGGCCGGCCGGAGCGGCGGTCTTGCCGACCGCCAGCAGGGTGGAGGCCAGCAGGCTCAACGCAGTCTCCGGATCCGCTCGCTCGGGCTGACCACATCGGTCAGGCGCACGCCGAAGCGGTCATTGATCACCACCACTTCGCCATGGGCGATCAGGGTGCCGTTGACGAACACATCCAGCGACTCGCCGGCACCACGTTCCAGTTCCACCACCGAACCCTGGTTGAGCTGCAGCAGGTTGCGGATCGGCAGGCGCGCGCGACCGACTTCCAGCGACAGCGTCACCGGTACGTCGAGGATCACGTCCAGGTTCAGGTCCGGGCCGTTCGCCTCATCGGCCTGCAGGCTGCTGAACTGGGCCGGAGTGGGTTCGAGGGCGTCGATATCGTTCATTGCGGGTCTTCCTGGATGACGGGTACGCGCGGGCGGGTGCCCGGCGGATGGGTAGCGGTGATCTTCACTGCGTTCATGCCGTTGGCGATGCCGAACTCGCCGGTGAACACCGGGATGTTCTCCACGCACACCGGCACCTGCGGGCTCAGCTCGATCGGCAGGATGTCGCCGACCTTCAGCTGGGTCAGGTCACGCAGGGTCATGCGCTTGCTGGCCAGTACGCTGGACAGGGTGACTTCGGCGATGTTGAGCTGTTCACGCAGGGTCTTGCCCCAGCTCTCGTCGCGGTCGTTGCGGTCGCTCTGGATGCCTGCGTCGAGCAGCTCGCGGATCGGCTCCAGCATCGAATACGGCAGGGTGACGTGGATGTCGCCACCGCCGCCATCGAGTTCGACGTGCAGGCGGCACACCACCACGTATTCGCGCGGCGTCACGATGTTGGCGAAGTGCGGGTTGATCTCCGAGTTGATGTACTCGAAGTCGACGTCCATCACCGGTGCCCAGGCCTCGCGCAGGTCGGCGAAGGTCTGCTTCAGCAGCAGGTGGATCACCCGCATTTCGGTGGCGGTGAACTCGCGGCCTTCGATGCGGGTGGGGTAGCGCCCGTCGCCACCGAAGAAGTTGTCGACGATGGCGAACACCAGGGTCGGCTCGAACACGATCAGGCCGGTACCGCGCAGCGGCTTGAAGCGGATCAGGTTCAGGTTGGTCGGCACATACAGCGAGTGCATGTAGTCGTTGAACTTGATCAGCTCGATGCCGCGCACCGACAGCTCGGCCGAGCGGCGGATCAGGTTGAACAGGCCGATCCGCCACAGGCGCGCGAAACGCTCGTGGACCATTTCCAGGGTTGGCATGCGACCGCGGATGATGCGGTCCTGGCTGGCGAAGTCGTACGAGCGCGCTTCGCCTGACGGCGGTTCCGGATCGGTTTCGACCGCGCCACTGTCCACGCCGTGGAGCAGGGCATCGATCTCGTCCTGGGACAACAGATCATTCATCGGTGGGCCCTTACTGGGTCACGAAGCTGGTGAACAGCAGGTCGTCGGCACCATTGCTGCCGGTCTCGGCCTTTAGCACTTTCTGCACTTCGGCCAGCGACGCAGCCTGCAGCTTCTGCTTGCCGGCGACATCGGCGATCTGGTCCGGGCTGACCTGCGAGAACAGCATCAGCAGGCGTGCGCGGATGGCGGGTGCATGGGTCTTGATCGCTTCCAGCGCAGCCGGGTCACGGGTCATCAGCTGCACTTCCAGCTGCAGGTAGCGCGGACCGTCGACCGGGCCGTTGAGGTTGACCACGAAGGCCGGGTCCAGCGCGAAATACTGGGCCGGTGCCGGGGTCGTGGTCTTCTTCGGGGCCTGCGCGGCCTTGTCTTCGTGCTTGGACTGGGTGAAGAACCAGACGCCGCCACCGGCGGCAGCGGCGGCCAGTACGGCCACCAGCGCGGTGATCAGGATCGGACTGCGCGGCTTGGCGGCCTTGTCCTTCTCGGCGGTCTTCTTGGTTTTGTCAGCGGCTGCGGCCACGGGGTGAAGCTCCTGAGGGTTGCTTCACCGGGATATGCAAGGGGTGTGCCGAAGGCGGGGCAGAGGGGTGCGACGGAATTCCGTCGGGGGGGGGCGGTGGGGCCGTGCGGAGCAAGCTCCGCACCCACCAACGCGATACTGGCAGGTGCCAACCGCATCGCTCTGGTGGGTGCAAACCTTGGTTGGCACGCCTGTCAGGCGTAGGCGTCCAGCAACCCGCGCTGGCGGATCAACTGCGCGGACGACACGTTGGTGTCGCCCGGCGACGGTTCTCCGTCACCGGCGGTCCCACCGTTGCCAGATGCTCCCGACGCATTGCCGTCGCCCCCCGGGGCCTGGTGGCCAACATCAGCGTGTGCCAGCTGGAAGCCCTGTTCGCCCAGCAGCTCGCGCAGGCGCGGCAGGCTGCTTTCCAGCGCCTGCCGCACGTCCACGTGCGGGCTGCTGAAGCTGGCATGCACCTTGTCGCCGTTCAACTGCAGGCGCACGTCGACCGGGCCCATGTCGTCCGGGCTCAGGCGGATATGGGCGTGGCCGACTTTCTGGTCGGCCAGCCAGCCCAGGCGTGCGCCAATGGCCTGGTCGAAGCCGTCGTCACCCAGCACGGGCTTGGGCGTGGGTTCGCCATTGAAGATCGCGTTGCCGGTGGCGAGCGCCGCCTTCAGGTCCCGTACGGCGGCCCCCGCCGGTGCATGCAGCAGTGGTGCACTGGCGCGGTCGCCAACGGCGGCCACGTCACTGCCTTCGCCGCGCTCGCTGCGCTTGCCGGGCAGGATCATCTCCGGCAGTGGCAGCGCGCTGGCATCGCCCGCGCTGGTCGCCGCCGGTTTGCCGTCGGCCGTCGCTGCGGCGGCCGCTGCTGGGGCAGTTGCAGGCAGTGCCGGGTTCGCGGCAGGGGCAACGGGCAGTGCGCTGCCGTCGCTGGCCTGCGACGGTGCAGCGGTGGTCGGCAGGGCAGCGGCCGCATCCACGGTCGTCGGCATCGCCAGCACCAGGCCGGCCAGACCGAGCGGCGGCCAAGGGGCGTCTTCGGTCGCGGCGGGCTTGTCCTTGTCGGTAGCGGGTGCAGCCGGGGTCACGGCAACGGGCGCTGGCGGCGGCGCTTCAGCGGTTACCGCTTCGGCGTCGCTGCGTTCGCCTGGTGCCTGGCCACTGCTGTCTGTGGTCGACGGCTGGCTCGACGTGGATGGCGACGGCGTGGTGGCGCTGCCGGCAGGGGCGGGTGCAGAGGGCGCGCCGTCCTGCAGCAGCTGGCTGAAGTCCTTTCCGCCTTCGCTGCGCGGGGCGCGCGCCGCACTGTTGCTGGTGGCCGGCGTGGCGGGGTTGGCACTGCCGGCGAGTGGGGAGGGCATCACGAGCGACCTCCCTGCTCGGTGCCGTCCTGGTCTTCGGCCTGGACCAGACGCGCGCGGCGCGCACCGATATCGTCCATCTCGCGCTGGTCGCGGCGGTCGGTCACCACTTTTTCCTGCGCGCGGTAGCTCGCGGCCAGCTGTTCCAGCACGGCCTTGTCACGGCTGGCCAGGATCAGCCGGGCGCGCTCGGCTTCCACCTTTTCGCGGTTGCCATTGACCGTGGCCTGCTGCTGTTCGACGGCACTGTCCAACCGGTCGAGGAAGGCGCGTCGGTTCAGCAGCTGCGCCGGGCTGGTGGCGGCCATCTGAGCGTTGGCGTACTCCTCGGCGTAGCGGCGCAGTTCGTCCAGTCGCGATAGATGGGTATCGAGCACGCGCTGGCGTTCGGCAAGGTCGCGGGCAACCGCGTCCTCGTGTTCCTGGGCCCGCTTGAGCAGGGGATCAATGCGCTTGGACTGGTTCATGGCTTAACTCTCTTGTTCCACCAGGCGCTGCAGCGCCGCCTGGCTGTGCGGGAGATCTGCGGCCTTGGCAACGTCCTGGCCGAGGAACTCCATGATTTCCGGCCAGCGTTCCAGGGCTTCGTCGGTGGCCGCGTCATTGCCGCGCTGGTAGGCACCGATGGCGATCAGGTCACGGTTGGCCGAGTAGGCCGAGACCAGTCGCTTCAATTTGCGGATGCGCAGGCGCCACGGCTCGTCGGCGATTTCCGTGACCACGCGGCTGACCGACGATTCGACGTCGATGGCCGGGTACAGGCCGCTGTCGGCCACGCGCCGCGAGAGCAGGATGTGGCCGTCGAGGATCGCACGCGCCGCATCGGCGATCGGGTCCTGCGGATCATCGCCCTCGGTCAGCACCGTGTAGAACGCAGTGATCGAGCCACGGCCCTTGGCGCCATTGCCGGCGCGTTCGACCAGTGCCGGCAGCTTGGCGAACACCGACGGCGGGTAGCCGCGGGTGGTCGGCGGCTCGCCCACCGACAGGCCGATCTCGCGCTGTGCCTGGGCAAAGCGGGTCAGCGAGTCCATCAGCAGCAGCACGTTCAGTCCCTGGTCGCGGAACCATTCGGCGATGGCGGTAGCGCGGTAGGCGCCGTGCAGGCGCGCCAGCGGCGGCCGGTCGGCGGGACTGGCCACTACCACGGCGCGGCGCAGGCCTTCCTCGCCCAGCGTGGTCTCGACGAAATCGCGCACTTCGCGGCCACGTTCACCGATCAGGCCGACCACGATCACGTCGGCGGCGGTGTAGCGGGTCATCATGCCCAGCAGGGTCGACTTGCCGACGCCGGAGCCGGCGAACAGGCCGACACGCTGGCCGCGGCCGATCGGCAGCAGCGCGTTGATCGCGCGCACGCCCACGTCCAGCGGCTGGGTGATCGGTTCACGCGCCAGCGGATTGATCGACACGCCGGCCATGCCGACATGGCCTTCGGCGCGGATCGGGCCCTTGCCGTCCAGCGGCACGCCATCGCTGTCGATGACGCGGCCAAGCAGGCCTTCGCCCACTTCCACGCCACCGCGGCGCGCCGATGGCACCACGCGGGCGTTGGGCAACAGGCCATGCAGCTCGGCACTGGGCATCAGGTAAGTGCGCTCGCCGGCGAAGCCGACCACTTCGGCATCGACCCAGCCGCCGTCGACCACTTCCACCTTGCAGCTGGCCCCCAGCGGCGCCTCGCAGCCGACGGCTTCCAGGGTCAGTCCGACCGCGCGGCGCAGCACGCCTTCGCGGATCAGGCCACGGCCATGGGCGGTATCCACGCGCAGTCCATCGAGGCGACGGGCCAGGCGCAGGTTGCGGGCCATGGCCCAGTCGGCCGGTGGCGGCGTCGGCTGCGGATCGGGGTTCATGCATTGGCTCCGGTCTGGCGGATCACCGCGTCCAGCGCGCCGCGCAGGCGGGCTTCCAGGGTGCCGTCGATGCGCACGGCTTCGGCGTGCACGCGAAGATCGCCGCGGCTGAGGCTGGTGTCTGGCACCAGGCGCTGTTGTGGCGGCAGGCTCAACAGCGGGGCGAGGGCGGCGATGTCGTCGGGGTGCAGTCGCACTTCGACCTCGCGGGTGCTGCCACCCACCGCGTCGATGGCCTCACCGACCAGCTGTGCCAGCAGTGCCGGGTCAGCTTCGTAGGCGCGGCCGACCAGCGCACCGGCGATGCGTACCGCCAGTTCGCCCAGTGCGCCGACCACTTCGTTCTCCAGCCGCACCAGGGGGCGGCTGAAGTTGTCGAGGATGCCTTCGATCTGCGCGGCGAGGCGACGCACTTCGGCCTGGCCCTGGCCGTAACCTTCGGCATGGCCGTGCTGGAAGCCTTCCTTCTCGGCGCTGTCCTGGATGGCCTGGATCTCCTCCAGGGTCGGCAGCTGCAGCGGCGGCTCCGGCTCGTGTTCCGGGTCCGGCTCGGTGAGTTCGAACGCATCCTCCTGCTCCAGCACCGGTTCGGGCTGGGCCAGCAGGTCCGGGGCAAGCCAGCGCACGACGTTGCTCACAGCATGGCCTCCGCGCTGCCACCGATGGTGACGGTGCCTTCATCGGCCATGCGCTTGACGATGGCCAGGATCTCGCGCTGTGCGCCTTCCACGTCGGACAGGCGCACCGGGCCACGGGCTTCCATGTCTTCCAGCAGGATTTCGGCCGCGCGCTGCGACATGTTGCGGGTGATCTTGTCGCGCACCTTGATGTCGGCACCGCGCAGGGCCAGGCCCAGGCGCTCGCCGCTCACTTCGCGCAGCACCAGCTGCATTTCGCGGTCATCCAGGTCGACCAGATCGTCGAACACGAACATCAGGTCCTGGATGCGGTTGCTCAACGGCGCATCGATGCGGGCGATTTCGCCCAGGATCGCCTGGTCCTGGCCGCTGTCCATGAAGTTCAGGATGTTGGCCGCGCACTGCACGCCGCCGATGTTGGACGATTTCAGGTTCTGGTTGCCGGCGAACTGGCGCTCCATGATCTCGTTGAGTTCATTGAGCGCGTTCGGCGGAATGCCGTCGAGGGTGGCGATGCGCAGCAGCACGTCCACGCGGGTACGGTCCGGCAGCAGCTTCAGCGCGTCGGCGGCCTGGTCGGTCTCCAGGTGCGCCATCACGATGGCGATGATCTGCGGGTGCTCGTTGCGCACCAGGTCGGCCACCGCACGCGGGTCCATCCACTTCAGCGCGTCCAGGCCGGTGGTGTTGCGGCCGAGCAGGATGCGGTCGATCAGGTTGCCGGCCTTCTCGCTGCCCAGCGCCTGCACCAGCATGTTGCGGATGTAGTCGTCAGAGCCCACGCCCAGCGAGGTCTTCGAGCCCAGCTCCTGGCCGAACTGGTCCATCACCCGTTCCACCTGCTCGCGGGTGATGTCGGTCATGGTGGCCATGGCGATGCCGATCTTCTGCACTTCCTTGGGTTCCATGTGGCGCAGCACTTCGGCCGCATCTAGCTCGCCCAGGGACAGCAGCAGCACGGCCGCGCGCTGTACGCCGGTCAGTTGTGCCTCAGTCATTGGCCACCCAGCCCTTGACCACCTGGGCCACGCGCTTGGAGTCGGTCTTCACGGCTTCACGCGCCATCCGCAGTCGTTCCTCATAAGAATCCACCGGCAGGGCCAGTGCGTCTGGTCCGGCCAGGCTGGCCCGGTCGGCGCCCAGCGCCGGCAGCGGCATGCCATCGTCATCGACCAGCTGCACATCCGCGGTATGCGGTTCCAGTGCCGGTTCGTCGTTCTTCCTGTTCTGGCCGGTGATCGCACGCAGTGCCGGGCGCAGCACACCGAACAGCAGCGCCAGCACCACCACCGCGCCGAGCAGCATGCGGCCGGCATCGTGCACCCACGGCAGTTCCCACCAGGCCGGCCCTTCGACCGGCGTGGTATCCCGCACGAACGGCGCATTCATCACCGACACGGTATCGCCACGCTCGGCGTTGAAGCCGACGGCCTGCTTGACCAGCGCTTCGACGCGGGTCAGTTCGGCGGCCGACAGCGGCTGCGGGCTCATCTTGCCGTTGGCGCCGGCGCGCGGCACGTTGTCCACCAGCACCGCCACCGAGACGCGCTTGATGCGGCCTGCCGGCTGGCGGGTGTGCTGCAGGGTGCGGTCCAGCTCGTAGTTGCGGGTGGCGTTCTTGCTGCTTTCGGTCGGCGTCTGCGCGGTGGCCGGTGCAGCCTGCTGGCCCGGCGGGCTGTTGCTGGTGGCACCCGGCACACCCTGCGGGCCAGGGGTGCTGGTGGTGTTCTCGCTCATCTGCTCGCTGCGCAGCTTCTGCGGCTCACCGTTGTAGAGCTCGCGGGCCTCCTCGGTCACCGAGAAATCCATGTCCACGCTCACTTCCGGGTTGACGCGGCCAGGGCCGGTCATCGGTTCCAGCAGCTCGCGGATGCGCTGGTTGAACGAGGTTTCCTGGCGGCGCACCTGCTCGAACTGGGCAGCGTTGACCGCCGCTTCGCTGTTCGGGTCGGTGATGCTGAGCATGCGCCCACTCTGGTCGACCACGGTCACCCGCTCCGGCGCGAGATCCGGGATGCTGGCCGCAACCATGTGCACGATGGCATCCACCTGGCTGCGTTCCAGCTGCTGGCCACCGCGCAGTTCCAGGGTGACCGAGGCACTGGCTACGTCGCGCTGGCGGGTGAAGGCGCTGGGCTTGGGAATGGCCAGGTGCACGCGCGAATCGCGCACCGGGCGCAGCGTGTTGATGGTGCGCGACAGCTCGGTTTCCAGCGCATGCTGGTAACGCGCGCTTTCCACGAACTGGCTGACGCCGAAGCCCGGGTCGCGTTCCATGAGCTCGAAGCCGAGCTTGCCGCTATCGGTCAGGCCCGAGCCGGCCAGCTTCAGGCGGGCATCGTGCAGGTTCTTTTCAGGCACGGTGATGCCACCGGTGGCCGGGTCGAGTGCGAACGGAATCTGCGCGGCGCGCAGCAGGTCGGTCGCTTCAGCGGTCGCCTTCTGGTCCAGGCCGGTGTACAGCGGGACCATGCCCGGCTTCTGCGACCAGAAGAACACGGACAGGCCTGCCGCCACCGCCACCGCGATCATCGCCATCAGGCCCAGCCGACGGGTGATCTGCAGGCTCTGCAGGCGGTCGAACCATTGCCCGGCCTTTTCGGCGTTCAGGCTGTCCTTGGAGAGCGTCAGTGCCATGCGTCTCTATTCCTTACAGCGGCATGTTCATCACGTCCTGGTAAGCCTGGACGAGACGGTTGCGGACTTCCACGGTGGCGCGGAAGGCGATCTGGGACTGCTGCGAGGCGACCATCACCTTGGCGAGGTCGGCGCTGGGGTCGCCCATTTCGAAGGCCTTGGCGAGGGCGCCGGATTTCTGTTGCGCATCGTTGACGCCGGCAATCGCACCACGCAGGGTTTCGGTGAAGCTGGCCGGCTGGGCCTGCGGTGCATCCAGCACCGTGCCCGTCAGGGCGTTGCTGCGAGGCGTTTCGCCCAGCGGGTTGAGCGCCGGCTGTCCCATCTGGGTCTGATAGGAGCGGATCTGCGAAAGGATCGAAGTGACGGAGTGGGACATCTGCAACGGTTCCAGAAACAGGGATGGGGTTGTCTGCTGTAGCCAGTGCAAGTGCCGTGCCGAAACCGGTTTTCGATTCAGTGAAGTGAGGGTTGGGGGTGCTGGCAGGGCTGCGCCCTGCACCCGCCGACGCCACGTCAACATCAACGTCAAAATCGGGCTATCCGTGGGGTGGCGGGGTGGGTCCGGTTACGCGGGACGCCGTAAATCCGTCCATGGAGGCTCGGTCGCGCCATCCATGGCGCTCACGCCCCCGCAACCGGACCCACCCCGCCTTAGACAGGTGGCCGCGATCTGTTGGAACCTGCTGCTGATGGTGGGTGCCGACCGTTGGTCGGCACGGGCTCTGACCCCATTGGTGGCGCCATTTAACCGGCGTCGGTTTTCTGGCCTGGGGCTGCAGGGTCCAGCGGCCGGAATTCTGGCGCTGGTCGAGCGTGGCGGGCAGGGTGCAGCCGGTGGCGGTGACAATGCCGGGGCAGAGCAGGGCGGCGAGCAGGGTGAGGCGATGCATGGTGGAGCCTCGTTGGGAGGTCCCACTCCATCCTCCGGAACGCGGCAACGTTGTCTGTAGGAATTCGTGCAGATGCGCGGCGCTGTCAGCGCGCGGCCACGGTCTCTATCCACGCATGACGTGGATCTACTGACGTCGTGCAGCGGCGCCAGAAACACCAACGCCCGGGCAAGCCCAGGCGTTCGTGCCCCCTTCATGCTGGTAGCGCGCGTCAGCCGGCCAGTTCGGCCTGCTCGCGCTCGATGCCGTACTTGCGCAGCTTTTCCACCAGGGTGGTGCGGCGCAGGCCGAGCAGCTGGGCGGCGTGGGCGACCACGCCCTGGGTGCGTTCCAGTGCTTCGTTGATCAGGCCCAGTTCGATGTTGGCCATGTGGTTGCGCAGGTCCATGCCTTCGTCGGGCAGGGCGGCCGGTGCCGCCGGGCGATTGACGGCGATGCCGTGCTCCAGCGCCGGCTGGTTGCCGCTGCCGGGCGTGTGGAACGAGAAGCTGCGCAGGTCCAGTCGCTCTTCGCTGGTGGCGGGCTGTGCCGGCGCCGGCGTAGCGACGGCGGCCAGCGCGGCATCGCCACGGTAGCGGGCCGGCAGGTCCTGTACGCGCACCGATCCACTCGGATGCAGCACGGCCAGTCGTTCGACCAGGTTGGTGAGCTCGCGCACGTTGCCCGGCCACTCGTAGCCGGCCAGTGCCTGCAGGGCTTCCGGGGTGAAGCGCACTTCGCCACGGCCGGTTCGCGCCAACTGTGCGGCGATGGTTTCCACCAGTGCCGGCAGGTCCTCGCGACGCTCGCGCAGCGCGGGTACTTCAATCGGGAACACGTTGAGGCGGTAGAACAGATCCTCACGGAACTTGCCTTCGGCGATCCGCGTTTCCAGATCACGGTGGGTCGCGGCCACGACACGCACGTTGCAGCGGATGGTCTGGTTGCCACCGACGCGCTCGAAGCTGCGTTCCTGCAGCACGCGCAGCAGCTTCACCTGCATCGGCAGGCTCATGTCGCCAATTTCGTCCAGCAGCAGGGTGCCGCCCTCGGCCATTTCGAAACGACCCTTGCGCGCGGTCAATGCGCCGGTGAAGGCACCCTTTTCGTGACCGAACAGTTCGCTTTCCAGCAGGTCGGCCGGAATGGCGCCGCAGTTGATCGCCACGAACGGGCCATCACGGCGCGGCGAACGCTGGTGGATGGCGCGCGACACCACTTCCTTGCCGGTGCCGGACTCACCCAGCACCAGCACGGTGGTGTCGAACGCGGCCACCTGCTCGATCATGGTGCGCAGCGCAGTGACCGCCGGGCCGTTGCCGGTCGGCCCCTGCTCCTGCGCGGCGCCGGCCTGGTGCTCGGCATCCAGGCGCTTGAGGCTGGCGCGGCGCAGCAGGGCTTCCATCTGCGCGTGGCGCAGCGGCGTCTCCAGCGGCCAGATGTTGGCTTCGTGCAGGCCGTGCTGCTGCGCGAAGGCTGCGGCATCACCGTCGGCCAGCAGTACCGGCGGTGGCAGGCTGCTGCCGCCCAGCCAGTTGTAGAGTGCGGCGCTGGCGGCGTTGTCGTCCAGGCTGCCGACGATCACTGCCATCCAATCGTTCTGGCGCTGCCGGCCCAGATCGAAGTCGGCCGCGTCGGAGACCCAGCGCGGGTTGAAGTCCATGAACTCCAGCAGGGCAACGGTGCGCTCTGCACGCACGGCGTCGTTGTCCAGCACAAGGATGCGCGATTCGCTCACGACTGTTCCTCCCTGAGGCCTTCCAGGATCGGCATGACTTCCTGGATGTAGGACAGCTTGCTGACGAAATTATCGGCACCAGCACGCAGCGCGTGCTCGCGGTGCTCGGCGTCGTCGAAGTGGCTGGCGATCACGATGTACGGTGCGTCGTCCTGCGACTTGATCAGGCGGGTGGCCTGCAGGCCGCCCATCTCAGGCATTGCCAGATCCATCAATACAACCTGCGGGCGCAACGTTTCCGAACGCTCGATCGCTTCCAGGCCGTTGCCGGCGCTGCCGACGATCTGCAGCCAGTCGATCTTGCGGAAGTGGCGCATTGCCGCGTTGATGAAGCCCTCGTGGTCATCGACCAGCAGGACGGTAAGCTTGTTCATGTCCAACATCCTTTTCAGCCCACCCGGGCCAGCTGTGGTTGCCTGGCGCCGAGCCGGCGCCGTTCACGGGCCGGGGCGATGTCCAGTTGTTCCCGGTATTTTGCGACGGTTCGGCGGGCAATGTTCACCCCCTGGCGTGACAACAGGCCGGCGATCGCCTCATCGGCCAGTGGCCGACCGGCCGGTTCGGCGTCGATCAGGCGGCGGACCATGGCCTTGACCGCCTGCCCGGAGACGCTGGCGCCTTCCAGTCGGACGGCGAAGAAATGCTTCAGTTCGAAGGTGCCGCGCGGGGTCTGCAGGAACTTGCCGGTGGTGATGCGCGAGACGGTGGACTCGTGCATGCCGATTTCCTCGGCCACTTCCTTCAGGGTCAATGGCGCCATGGCTTCCTCGCCACGCACCAGGAACGCGGCCTGGCGCTCGACGATCACCCGCGCGGTGCGCAGCAGGGTGTCGTAGCGCATCGACAGGCCGCGGCTGAACCAGCGCGCTTCCTGCAGCATCTCGCGCAGAGCCGGGGCGGCTTCACTGGTCTCTGCCAGCGCCTGTTCGTACTGGCTGTTGATGGAGACGCGGCGACTGGTGGCCGGGTTCAATGCCACTTTCCACTGGCCATCGGCGTGCCAGGCGACCACATCCGGAACCACAACGGCATTGCGTTCCGGCAGCAGGCTGTCGCCTGGGCGTGGCTGCAGCGACAGGATCAGGCGTACCGCTTCGCGCACATCGTCGATCTCGGCGTCGTGCTGGCGGGCGAGGGCGGGGTAATCGTGTGCGGCCAGCGCATCGAGTGCGCCGTCCAGGATGCGCGTGGCCAGGTGGCGGGCGGGCACCGCGCCGTGCAGGCTGCGCAGCTGCGCCTGCAGGCCCTCGCGCAGGTCCTGGGCGGCCATGCCGGCCGGGTCACCGTGCAGCAGCTGCTGGCGGATGGCTTCGACGCCGTCGGCGTCGATGTCGAACTGGGCGCTGGCCAGCAGCTGCAGCTGGCCCAGTGGCGCCTGCAGGTAGCCAGCCTCGTCGCAGTGGTCCAGCCAGAATGCGGCCACTGCCAGCTGGCGGTCATCCATGTCCAGCGACAGACGCTGCAGCACGCGCAGCTGCGGGTCGGTGGATTCGCCGGCGGCGATGCGCGCCATGCGGTCGTCGTCGTCGTCCTGCCAGCTGGCGCCGGCCACGTCCCACATCGACGACTCCGGCAGCTCGTCGAACGCGGCGGTTTCCAGCGTCGCGGTGGCAACGTCGGTGGCGTCGGCGGCCGGTGCTTCGGGCTCTTCGATTTCCAGCAGGGGATTGGAGTCCAGCAGGCGCTGGATTTCCTGTTCCAGGTGCAGGCCATCAAGCTGCAGCAGCCGGATCGACTGCAGCAGCTGCGGGGTGAGGTGAAGTTGTTGGCCCAGCTGGGTCGAGAGTGCAGCCTTCATCGTGGTTCCCCGGCGCCGCTCCCCGGCGCCTTGTGGAACGCATCTTGCTTTTGATCCGGCGGTGGCGGAATCGGGGGGTTCCTGAGGAGCTTCGTGAATTTCCTGACGGCGTGTAGGGGTATTCCCTACAGCGGCGCGGAATGTTGACGATGAGCTCCGCTAAGTTGCTGATTTCCGGTGCAAGGCCCGGATTGATCGGGCTGCGCCGTGTACGTATTCCTGTCGGGGAGTGTCGGGATGACGGGAATTCGACGCCGGTGAAGTGGGCGGGCGTGGGTTGGTAGAGTCGACTGCCAGTCGACTGCTCTCCGGTCAGATAGCGAAAAACGCCCGCGCGCTTCGCGCGCAAGTCGACTGGCAGTCGACTCTACCCGGCATTTTCCCGACGCCCACGGTGGGGTTGGATCACTCCAGCTCGTGCTGGTGGCGCGCGGCCAGCAGCAGCAGATCGTTGGCGCGACGGCAGCCCAGTGACTCCATCATGCGTGCGCGGTGGGTTTCCACTGTCTTGACGCTGATGCCGAGGTCGGCGGCGATTTCCTTGTTGCTCTCGCCCTTGCCGATGCGGCGCAGGATCTCGCGCTGGCGCGGCGACAGTGCGGCGATGCCGGTGGGTTTCTCGCGGCCGAGCATCGGTGCCAGCATCTTGGCGGAGATCTGCGGGCTCAGGAACACCTGGCCGGCATGCGCCGCGCGAAGCGCCAGTTCCAACTCCTGCGGTGCTGCATCCTTGACCACGAACCCGACCGCGCCCCGATCCAGCGCATCGCGCACGTGAGCGGCGTCGTCGTGCATGGTCATCATCACAACCCGGGTACCGGGCGCGCGCAGCCGGATATCGCTGAGCGCTTCCAGACCCGTACGGCCAGGCAATGACAGGTCCATCAGGACCACGTCCGGGGCGTGCTGCAGGGCCAGCTGCAGCGCCTGTTCGGCGTTGCTGGCCTCTGCAACCAGCTGCACGTCGGCAAACCCCTGCAGCAGCCGCGCCAGGCCGGCGCGGACCAGGGTGTGATCGTCGACGATGAGAACTCGCACAGGCACGCAGCAGGTCCGTGTAGGGGAGTCCACCTTAACTTAGCTGAACGGGCGCGCCAAGGCTTGCCCGCCAAGCGTGATGGTGGCAGGTTTCAACGCGCCCGGCGTGCCTCGGCCACCTGGCGCCGGTGCAGGCGGAACAGGTGGCGCTCCATGGCCATTTCCAGGCCATCGCCAAGGCGCTGGAAGCGCAGCCACAGATAGTGGCCGCCGCCGCCATCGGCCGCTTCGGCAATCACTTCCACCGGCAGGTCGATATGGTCAAGCAGCCAATCGCTGGGCTGCAGACGGACCAGGCCCGCCTGGCCCGGGCTGGCGCCACTGCGCGGGCCCAGCTGCAAGCGGATGCCACGGCGCGACCAGCGCACCGGGCGCAGGGTCAGTTCCTGGCCCTGCTGGCGGACCAGACGGCCAAGCAACACCATCGCCAGATCCAGCTTCGCCTCCAGCCGCTGCAATTGCAGGCTGGCTTCATTGCGGTCGTCATGCTCGTCAACGCGGCTGTCTTCAACCAGCGCCAGGCTGCGCAGCAGGCCCTCGGCACTGCCGGTACGGCCGGTGCCACTGCCTGCCTGGAATTCGGCGGGTAGTGCCAGCTCGCAGCTGAGCGTTTCGTCGAACAGCTCGCTTTCGGCGGGATGGTGCAGCGACGTTGTCGGCAGTTGGGTCATGCCAGCGATTCTGCCTGCAGGTAGGCATGGGCCGCGCGAAGAGAGCGCTGGCCGTCATTCATCAGTGCTGCCACCGCATCGCGACGCTGGCGCAGCAGGCCCAGCAGGTTCTGCTGGCGCTCGAACAGCGCACTGAGCGGTGCGTGGTCGTCCGAGGTCAGCGGCTGGCTGAGCAGGGCATGCAGCGTGCTGTCGTGACCGTCGAGCAGGCTGTCGGCCTGGTCGAGGGCGTCTTCGCCCAGGGCCTTTTCGAAGGCGTCCAGCTGGGCGTGCAGTTCGTGCAGGCTCATGGGGCCACCGCAGCCGGGCGGCGCTGTTCCATCGGGATCGCATTCCAGGCGCTGTCGATCTCGCCCAGCAACTGCAGGGATTCATCGAGGGCGGCACGGTCGTTGTGCAGGTTGGCCTCGGTCAGGCGCTGCAGCACGTAGTCGTAGAGTGCCGACAGGTTCCCGGCGATTTCACCGCCAGCCTCATGATCCAGCGAGCCATTGAGGTGGCCGACGATCGCGCAGACCTCTCCGATCGCCTTGCCCTTGCCGGCCTGGTCGCCACGCTCGAGGCTGGCCAGGGCGCGCCGCACGCGCTCCAGCGCGCCGGCCAGCAGCATCGCCACCAGCTTGTGCGGATCGGCATCGGCGACCGCACTGGTCACTCCCACCTGGCGGTACTGCTCGGCATATTGACGGCTGGAACCGTACATTCGTGATTCTCCTTGCGCGGGGTGCCGCCGGACGGTCGTGGGGACCGCTGACGGCGGTGCGGCGTTGATTGCTGTTGCGTCCGTTATCGGTGCGTTACACGCCAAACTTGAGCGTTGCACGCAGTCCTTTAGCGGTTCAGCTGTGCCAGCTGCTGCTGCAGCGATGTATTGCTCTGCTGCAACTTGCCCATCAGGCTGTCCAACGCGATGAACTGCTTCTTGTAGCGCTCTTCCACGTTCTTCATGCGCGTGTCGAGGTCCTTGCGGCGCTTGTCGATGTTGTCCAGCGTGGTGTTGAGGCCCTTAGTGCGGGCGACGAATGCGCCTTCCTTGCCGACCGTGGTGCTGACGTAGCCGTCGACCATGGTGTACAGCGTGCCGGCACCACCGGTGTCGCCGGTGATCGCCGAGCGGATCTTCTCGGGCTGGCTGGCCAGCGCGGCGGCAAACTTGGTGGCGTCCAGCACCAGGCTGCCGTCGGCGTTGGGATAGCCGCGCGTCTGCAGTCCCAGCGTCTTGGGGTCCAGGCCATCGGCGGACAGCTCCTTCAGCACGCCCGACATCACCGAGCGCAACTGGCTGGAGGCACCACGCATCTGCGCGTCGCCGGTCAGCGTGGCGGCTTCCTTGGTCTTGGCGTCGTACTTGGTCTCGGTGTTGATCGCCGCGATTGCTGCGTTGTAGGCGGTCACGAACTCCTGCATCACCTTGGTGGCTGCAGTGGTATCGGTGCTGATCACGACGGTGCTCTTGCCCTTGACCTTGAGGTTCAGGGTCAACCCCGGCACGGCGTCGGCCACGGTGTTGCTGGCGCTGACCACCGTGACGCCATCGATGGTCAGCTCGGCATCGGCTGCCGCGGTGTTTTCCTGGAGGCTGCCCACCAGTGCGGTCAGTTTCGGGTCGCTGCCGCCGTATTCGAGCTTGATGGCATTGGCCGCGCCGGTCTTTTCCTGGGCGATCGACAGGTACTGGTTGTCGCCCGAGGCGATCAGGGTCGCCTGCACGCCTTCCTTGCGGCCTGCGGCGTCGATCTTGTTGCGCACGGTGGTCAGCGTATCGCCGGCTTCCACCTCGACCTTCATCGTCTTTGCCTTGTCGCCAACGCCAACGGTCAGCGTCAAGGTTCCGGCGCCGAAGGTGTCGGTCTTCCCCACCGAGGTATTGGCAATCAGCTTGTGCGCGGTGGCAAGGGATTTCACCTCCACCTGATGCGTGCCATTGGAGGCCGCTGCCTTGGTCGTGCCCAGGTCGTACAGTGCCACCGAGGCCGTCAGCACGTCGTCGGTGTTGGCGGGCTGTGCCTTGCCGGTGGCGGTCACCGTGCGGGTATCGAAGGCCGTGGTGGCCTTCAGTGCGGTCAGTGCGGTCTTCAGCTTGTCGAAGGCCGAAGTGACAGTGCCGATCGACGACAGCTGCATCTTGGCCTTGGACTGCTGCAGGTTCAGCGCGTTGTCGGCGGGCTTGCGGTCGGCTGCGACCAGCTGGTTGACGATGTCCGAGATGTTGAGCCCCGAGCCAATGCCACCGTATCCAAAGCTTGCCATGTGATTCTCCTGGTATCCGGGCCTGGCCGCCGTGCGGTGGCCCGTCGTCAACGAAAATAGCGGCCTGCGCCGCTGGGTCTTGAGCACTTCGTTGATGCATGCGCCGTGCCAGTTGTCTGGCGGCGGATCTGGCACGCGGTTTGCAGGAGGGTTGGGGCAGGGTGCGGGTGGAATCACCGCAGGCTGCCGGGAGTCTGCAAAAAACCCTCCCCCAAGGCAGGGGAGGGATCAGGCTACTGACAATCGGGGGGAGACGAAGCCGCCCGGTACGTACAGTCAAAGGTACAGCGCTGAAAGAGAGGTCCGCAGGAGCGGGCGATGCCAAGCCGGTTCGGGAGCGATCCCGGGCCGGGTATGGCCCGCGCCTTCGTGCACCGTGGCTTCCGGGTTGCCGCTACCGTCGGTTCGATCCGACGGTAGCGGCGCCTTCTTGCCGTGGATCAGCGCAGCAGGCTGAGCACGCCCTGCGGCACCTGGTTGGCCTGGGCCAGCATGGCCGTACCGGCCTGCTGCAGGATCTGGGTGCGGGTCAGCTCTGCGGTTTCCTTGGCGAAGTCGGTGTCCTTGATGCGGCTGCGCGAAGCCGACAGGTTTTCCGACGAGGTCTGCAGGTTGGCCACCACCGAGGTGAAGCGGTTCTGGATCGCACCGAGGTCAGCGCGGGTGCTGTTGATCGCACCCAGGGCCTTGTCGACCACTTCCATCGCCTGCTGTGCACCCTTCACGGTGGACACGTCGATCTTGTCGGCGAAGCTCTTGGCCACTGCGGTGGTGCTGGCGGTGATGTCGCCCGGGCCGGTGGCGATGCCGGTCCAGGTGCCGGTTTCCACGGCGATACCGAGGAAGGCGCCATTCTTGTCGACGCTGTCCTTGACCGAGCTCAGGTTGATCTTGCCACCACCGGCAGCGTCGACCTCGGCCAGGACGCCGGTCTCACCGATCTTGGCATTGATCGCAGCGACCATGGCCTTGGTGGCGGCGTCCTGGGTCTTGGTGCCATCGGCACCGCCCTGGGCGGCCACGTCGATGTCGGCGATGCTGATTGCCGAACCTGCGCCGTTGGTGATGGTCATGCCGCTGACCTTCACGCCGGTTGCGCCGTCTGCCGGAGCGGCGATGGTGAAGCTGACCGAATCGAACATCGCACCGCCCAAGGCATTGGCCTTGGCATCGATGGTCTTGTCGATGGCAATGGCCTGGCCCGCATTGGCGCCGACCTGGAACAGCTGGCTGGAGAACGAGCCGTCCAGCAGCTTGGTGCCGTTGAAGTCCGACTGCTTGGCGACGCGGTCGATTTCGCTGACCAGCTGGGTCACTTCGGCCTGCAGGGCCTTGCGGTCGCTG
>NZ_JCAFRY010000027.1:0-47833 GCF_059368675.1 Stenotrophomonas sp. YJH_SMC_120 | reverse complement strand
CGAGCACACCAGGATCGCGCCGTCCATCTGGGCGGCACCGGTGATCATGTTCTTGACGTAGTCGGCGTGGCCCGGGCAGTCAACGTGGGCGTAGTGACGGATCGGGGATTCGTATTCGACGTGCGCGGTCGAGATCGTGATACCACGAGCCTTTTCTTCCGGAGCGGCGTCGATCGAGGAGTAGTCCTTGAACTCGCCACCGAAGCGCTCGGCACCGATCTTGGTCAGTGCGGCGGTCAGCGTGGTCTTGCCGTGGTCGACGTGACCGATGGTGCCGACGTTGACGTGCGGCTTGGTGCGCTCGAACTTACCCTTGGCCATGGCTGCTTATCTCGAATTCGTCTGAGAGGTGATGCTTAAGATGGTGCTCACGAAAGGAATCGAACCTTCGACCTCTTCCTTACCAAGGAAGTGCTCTACCGACTGAGCTACGTGAGCCGAGTTTTGCATTATGACATGAACTCGATAATATTCAAAGTTCATTCAATGGAGCGGGAGACGGGAATCGAACCCGCACCATCAGCTTGGAAGGCTGAGGTTCTACCATTGAACTACTCCCGCGCCGGGAATGTCACAACGTGAAACTGGTGGAGGGAGGTGGATTCGAACCACCGAAGGCGTAAGCCAGCAGATTTACAGTCTGCCCCCGTTGGCCGCTTGGGTATCCCTCCTTACCACCCCATTCCGTTGCCGCCGAAGCGTTGCGGTGCGTGGTGGTGAGCCGCTTATTCTGCTGATGGGACGGGGGGCTGTCAACGCTTTTTTCCATTTTTTTCACACGCTGTCGCAAACCCATTGATACGCAAGGTTATTGCCCGGGAAGCGGCAGGGTCTCGTTGGCGAAAATTGCGACATGAGGGACGCCGTCGCCGCCGATCCAGCCCCGATACATGCCCTGGGTGTTGAACGGCGTGGCCATTTTTCCGTCTGCGCCGAGCACGATCGCACCGCCGTCGCCGCCCATCTGCGGAATCGTCTCGTTGATCACGCCCTTGCCGGCCTGCTCCGGGCTCTGCCCCTGGTAGCGCATGCGCGCACAGATCTCGTGCGCGGCCGCAGTGCGGATGTAGTACTCGCCCCACCCGGTGCCGGACACCGCGCAGCGTGCGTCGGCCCAGGTGCCGGCACCGATGATCGGCGAGTCACCGACCCGGCCGTAACGCTTGTTGGTCATGCCCCCGGTGGAGGTGCCGGCGGCCAGATGCCCCTGCGCGTCCAATGCGACCGCACCAACGGTACCGAAGTGCTTTGCAGTCTCCAGGTCGGCATGCGCCTGGCCGCTGGCCTCTTCCTTCAGCGCGCGCTGCAGCTGCTGCCAGCGCTTCTCTGTACGGAAGTAGGAGGGATCGACCAGAGGAATGCCCTGCTCGGCCGCGAAGGCTTCGGCGCCCTGCCCGACCATCATCACGTGGCGGGATTTCTGCATCACGGTCTGCGCCAGCAGGATCGGGTTGCGCACCCGCTGCACGCCCGCCACCGCGCCCGCCGCCTGGTTCGCGCCATCCATGACCGCCGCATCCAGCTCGTTGCGGCCGTCATGGGTGAACACTGCGCCCTTGCCGGCGTTGAAGGTGGGATCGTCCTCCAGCACGGTGATCGCGGCGGTGACTGCGGCCAGCGCGGGGCGCCCCGCCGCCAGTTCCGCATGACCCTTCAGCAGTGCCGCCCGCAGCGCGTCACGTGCGGCCTTTTCCTCGGCCGGCGACAGGTCCTTGCGCTCGACGCCGGCGCCGCCGTGGATGACCAGCAGCGGTGAAGTGGCCGGTGCGGCCTGGGCAAGCATGGGCAGGGACAGCAGCATAGACAGCGCCAGGCGCAGTTTCATCGGATACGTCTCCAGCAGTAACGGGGAATGGATTGCAGGGTAGTGCCGGCCGCTGGCCGGCGAGGGGCGTATCAGGAAAGGTGGGTTGCCGGCGAGCGGCCGGCACTACCGAAGCGTGAACTCAAGCTCGCCATCGCTGACGTCGGCCACGGCCTGATAGTCGGCCTCGGCCTGGACGTCATCCAGGCGCATGCGGCTGCCGCTGGCGACCACCGTTACCGGCACCGCGCGGAAGCGCAGCGGCTCGCCCTCGACCAGGCGGTCGGCATCGCGACCGGGGCTGACCACCCAGACCTTGCCCTCGCCATCAGCGCTGTAGACCTGCGCCTGGCCATCGGGCTCCACGCACAGGGCGGTGTCCTCGTCGACGCCGATGCCGACGATGTCGGGGTCGCCACTGTCCTGTGCGGCGCGCGCCACGAACACGATCAGGCGACCGAGCCGGTCGCGCTTGTCGAAGTGCGTGTCGGTGACTACGCGCTGCAGGTAGGGCATCTGCAGGAAGCCGCTGTCCATGGTCACCGCGCTGCCCATCGGGTCCGCCAGGGCACCGGCAGAGGTGATGCTGCCACCGTCCATCGCGCCGTAGGCATAGCCACCGAGGATGGCGAGCCCCGCACTGGTACCGGCAATCGGCTTGCCAGCGCGCACGTGGGCGTTCAGCGCGCGGTTGAGCGCAGTGCCCTTCCAGAAGCGGATGTAGCGCGATTGGTCACCACCGGCAATGAAGATGGCATCAGCTGCGGCAACCACGCGCAGCACGGCCGGATCGTCGGCGCCGCGGCGGCTGTCGAAGACCAGCGTCTGCACTGCGGTGGTACCGCCGATCTCGCGGTACAGGCGGTCCTGCAGCTCATCACTGCCAGAAGCGCGCAGGATCAGCACGCGGCCATTGCCAGCCTGCTTCAGCCACCAGTGGAAAGCCTCCGGCACCCATTCGCCACCGCCCATCAGCATCATGGCCGGTGCGCGCGGGCCGGGCCGGGGCGCGTCGAGATCGCCGGCTTCGTAGTAGGCGAAGCCCGGGCCCTGCAGGTCCTGCGCAAGGGC
Source organism: Stenotrophomonas sp. YJH_SMC_120 (assembly GCF_059368675.1). Taxonomy (NCBI): domain Bacteria; kingdom Pseudomonadati; phylum Pseudomonadota; class Gammaproteobacteria; order Lysobacterales; family Lysobacteraceae; genus Stenotrophomonas; species Stenotrophomonas sp. YJH_SMC_120. Next base: position 44,958 of record NZ_JCAFRY010000027.1, on the reverse strand, counting down.
GACCAACGGCACGGCCAAGACCAGCAGCGCCAGCCAGGCGAAGGGGGCACGCAGGGTCCGATGGAGGCGTCGCATCTTGATCTCCCTGAACAAAATCGACTTGCAAGCGTTTCCACTCTTTGCCAGATAGGGACCCAGTAGTCAAGGACATGAAAAAGGCGTTAAATGCGCGCGCCCGTTCCGGAAATCTGAATGGGGGACAGGGCCCCTCCTCTGCGGGCCGGCTTCATTTCCGAGAATTCCTCATGCGTAGAAAGGCGATGGCGTGGTCGATCCAGCTGGCGTTGATGGGCGTGGCTGCTTCCGCGGCGGCCCAGGCACCGGCTTCCTCCCCGGTTCAACAACTGGATGCGGTGCAGGTCACCGGATCGCGCATTCCGCGCGCCCAGGTGGAAGGCCCCGCCCCGATCACGGTGATCAACGCCGAACAGATCCGCTCCAGCGGCTTCACCAGCGTGCCGGACGTGCTGCGTGCAATAACCCAGAACGGCGGTGAGACCCAGAGCCAGCAGTCTTCCAGCGGCGCCGACTTCTCGCCGGGCGCCCAGCAGGTGGACCTGCGCGGCCTGGGCCCGAACCACACGCTGGTGCTGGTCAATGGCCGCCGCATCGCCGACTTCCCGATGCCGTTCAAGGGCCGCAGCAACTTCACCGATGTCTCCAACATCCCGCTGGGGATGATCGAGCGCATCGAAGTGCTGACCGGCAGCGCCTCGGCCATCTACGGCTCGGACGCGATCGCCGGCGTGGTCAACTTCATCCTGAAGAAGAAGGCCGACGGCACCACGATCGACATGCGCATGGGCACCACCAGCGAAGGCGGTGGCGAGTCGTTCGACATGAGCCTGGCCAGCGGCTTCAGCCGCGGCAACTTCAACGCCGTGTACAGCGTCGAGCTGCAGTCGCAGACCCCGCTGTGGGCCTATGAGCGCGACATCCAGGATTCGACCCAGGACGGCCCCACCGAGGGCTCGCGCATCGCCCGCCGCGCTTACCTGCGTACGGACTACAACGACGACTACCTGGATCCGGGCGCGGCCACCTGCGAAGCGCTGGCCGGGCAGAACCAGGGCAGCACCTACCGCGCCTACCGCCCGCGCTACGGTTACTACTGCGGCAGCGACGGCTCGATCGGCTACGGCACCATCCTCAGCAAGCGCCGCGGCGCCAATGGCTACGCCTCGCTGAGCTACGACTTCGACAACGGCCAGCAATGGTTCGCCGATGTGCAGCTGGGCTACCACACGATGTCGCTGATGCGCGACGTCACCAAGTGGGGCCGCATGGACGCCAATGGCGATGAGTCGGGCTATTTCAACAACCAGGCCACCGGCGAGATCGAGTTCTGGCAGCGCCAGTTCTCACCCGAGGAAATGGGGGGCCTGCGCAATGCGATGGTACGCAGCACGCAGAAGACCTTCAGCGTGACCACCGGCTTCAAAGGCAATCTGGCCGGCAACTGGGACTACGAAGCGGCGCTGAGCCATTCTCAGTACCAGTCGCGGATCAGCTGGGCGCAGATCATCGCCGCCAAGGCCAATGACCTGTTCCTGGGCCCGCAGCTGGGCGTGGACGACGACGGTTTCCCGATCTACAACGCGGACCCGTCGCGGCTGTACCGGCCGCTGACCCGCGCCGAGTACGATTCGATTGCCGCACGCACTACCTATTCGCCGAAGTCGCGCACCGAGACGGCTGCATTCACGCTGACCAATTCCGCGCTGTTCGGCCTGCCAGGCGGTGATGCCGGGTTCGCCGCGACCGTGGAAGTGGGCCAGCAGGCCTATGCACTGAATCCCGATCCGCTGGCCACCCAGTACTACTACTACAGCTGGAAGGATTCGGACGGCCAGGGCTCGCGCAACCGCTGGGCGACCGCCGCCGAGCTGCGCATGCCGCTGCACGAGACGGTCAACCTGAGCGTGGCCGGCCGCTACGACCAGTACCGCTATTCCGGCCACACCATCGGCAAGGCGACCTGGAGCGGCGGTCTGGAATGGCGCCCGATCGACACGCTGCTGGTACGCGGTTCGTATGGCACCGCGTTCCGCGCGCCGGACCTGCACTACGTGTTCGCCGGACCGGGCAACGACGAGACCACCGCCGAAGACCTGTACAGCTGCCGCGCCGATGGCGCCAGCGACTGTTCCGACTACGAGCGCAACCTGATCCGCAGCCGCACCGGCAACCGCCAGCTCGACCCGGAAACCAGCACCTCGTGGAGCGCAGGCTTCGTCTGGTCGCCGGCGATCGGCCTGGACCTGTCGGTGGACTGGTTCGACATCGACATGCGCAAGCAGGTGCAGGACATGGATGTGCGCACCCTCCTGGCCAACGAAGCGAACTGCCGGCTCGGCAGTGCCGACATCAGTTCGCCGACCTGCGTGGACGCGCTCGACCGCATCACCCGTACCAGCGACGGCCGCCTGTACGGCGTGCGCGTGGCGCCGATCAACGTCGCCCGCGAGTCGACCTCCGGCATCGACGTCGGCCTGCGCTACCGCCTGCAGACCGGTATCGGCGACTTCATCCTCAATGGCACCCACACCTGGGTGAAGAAGCACGATTTCCAGCGCTACCCCGGCGATCCGACCCTGGACCAGTTCGCGGTCAACAGCGGATTCGACATCCCGCGCACCAAGACCAGCCTGAGCGTGACCTGGGAGAAGGACGCGTGGGCGGCCACGGTCTACGGTTCGCGCCTGGGCAAGCTGCCGACCTCGGACAACTACGACCAGTCGTTCGACTGGGAAAGCGGTGACAGCCCCTACGTGAAGGCGACCTACCGCTACAACGCCTCGGTGCAGTATCGCTTCGACGACCATTCGCGCCTGTCGCTGTCGGTGGTCAACGTGTTCAACAAGATGCCGCCGAAGGATGCCACCTACACCGCGTATCCGTACTACGACGTGTCCTGGTTCGACAGCGTCGGCCGCACCATCAACCTGCAGTACACCCACAAGTTCGGTGGCAGCGCGCTGTAAGGCACACCGTATTGCAGAACGTGGACAACAAGGCCCGCCACTGGTGGGCCTTGTTGTCCATGCACACTGCACCCGGTAGATGCCCACCTTGGTGGGCATTCGTTGCAGCGCACCCGCCCTGGGTTTTCCACACCGCACGTGGAAAGCGATGGGGGTTTGGTGTGGACAAGTCCCTGCGAGCCACGCATTGCAATGGTTTCGAAGGGTGGCAATTTTTTGTCCAGACAGAATCCGGGTTTTCCACATGCGCCGTGGAAAGCGATGGGAACTAGGTGTGGACAAGTAGGTGGGAGTGTTGCCACGCAAGCGTTTCGAAGCATGGCGAAAATTTATCCGCGCTGCGCGGGCAATCCCTGCAGAGCCGAGCCCACGCTCGGCTCCTGCTGGCATCAGCCGAGCATGGGCTCGGCTCTGCAGCGATACGCAGGGTTTTCCACACCCGACGTGGAAAGCGATGGGAGTTTGCTGTGGACAAGTGCCGGCGAACATCACACCACAAGCGTTTCGCAGCGTGGTGTTTTTTTGTCCATTACCGGAAACGCGAACGCCCCGCACAGGGCGGGGCGTCCGGGGTCGATCCGATGCCGCTGGATCAGACGTTGAAGCGGAAGTGCAGGATGTCGCCTTCCTGCACGCGGTATTCCTTGCCTTCCAGGCGCAGGCGACCGGCTTCCTTGGCGCCGGCTTCGCCCTTGTACTTGATGAAGTCGTCATACGCGATCGTTTCGGCGCGGATGAAGCCCTTCTCGAAGTCGGTGTGGATGACGGCGGCAGCCTGCGGGGCGGTGGCGCCCTTGCGTACGGTCCACGCGCGGACTTCCTTCACGCCGGCAGTGAAATAGGTCTGCAGGCCGAGCAGGCTGTAGGCCGCGTTGATCACGCGGTTCAGGCCCGGCTCGCTCAGGCCCAGATCGGCCAGGAAGGTGTCGCGGTCTTCGTCGTCAAGCTGGGACAGCTCTTCTTCGATCGCGGCCGACACCGGCACCACCTGCGCGCCTTCGGCGGCGGCGTGCGCGCGCACGGCTTCCAGGTGCGGGTTGTTCTCGAAGCCGTCTTCCAGCACGTTGGCGATGTACATCACCGGCTTCAGGGTCAGCAGGAACAGGTCGCGCACCAGCGCCTTCTCTTCCTCGTCCAGGCCGACCGAGCGACCGGCCTTGCCGTCCGACAGCGCAGCCTGCAGCTTGGCCAGCACCGGCTTGCGCGCCGCTGCGTCCTTGTCGCCGCCCTTGGCCGCACGCTCGGCACGGTTCAGCGCCTTCTCGACACTGTCCAGGTCAGCCAGCGCCAGCTCGGTGTCGATGGTTTCGATGTCAGAGATCGGATCGACCTTGCCAGCCACGTGCACGATGTCGCCGTGCTCGAAGCAGCGCACCACGTGGGTGATCGCGTCGACTTCGCGGATGTGCGCCAGGAACTTGTTGCCCAGGCCTTCACCGCTGGCGGCACCGGCCACCAGGCCGGCGATGTCGACGAACTCGACCGCGGTCGGGATGACCTTCTGCGGATTGATGATGCCCGCCAGCTCGTTCAGGCGCGGGTCCGGCACCGGCACGATGCCGACGTTCGGCTCGATGGTGCAGAACGGGAAGTTCGCCGCGGCGATACCCGCCTTGGTCAGCGCATTGAACAGGGTCGACTTACCGACGTTGGGCAGGCCGACGATGCCGCATTTGATACCCATGGGTGACAGCTCTCTGGGGTGAAAGTGATTGGGGAAACAGCGGCCTGGGCGCTGCTTTTCCAATCATTCTCCGTACCGACCAACGGTCGGTACCTACCGGATTGGATGGTTCCACACCGACCAACGGTCGGTACCTACAGCTTATTTCGGGGTGTGCAGCCGCTTCATCGCTTCGCTGAAATCGCCCTGTACCGCCAGCGGCATCACGTCGACCGCATCGTCGATGGCGCGTGCGATCAGCACGTCGTCCTCCTTGGACGGGCGCCCCAGCACCCAACCCACTACGCGGTCCTTGTGGCCGGGATGGCCGATGCCCACGCGCAGGCGATGGAACTTGCCGTGGCCGAGCAGGCGGATGGTGTCGCGCAGGCCGTTCTGGCCGCCGTGGCCACCGTCGAACTTCAGCCGCGCCACGCCGGGCGCCAGGTCCAGTTCGTCGTGTGCGAGCAGGGTTTCTTCCGGTTCGATCTTCCAGAACCGCTGTGCGGCGGTGACCGACTTGCCGCTGAGGTTCATGAAGGTGGCGGGCTTGAGCAGCCACACCGTCTGCCCGGCGATCTCGACCTTGGCGGTCTCACCGAACAGTTTGCTGTCCACATTCCATCGCGCACCGGCTTTCTCCGCCAGGGCCTCAACGAAATGAAACCCGGCATTGTGCCGGGTCCGGGCGTGTTCCGATCCGGGATTGCCCAGACCGACGATCAGTCGCAGTCCTGCCATGGTTCCTTCCAGTACGGTGCCTGCCCGGAGGCAGGCACCGTAACGGTATTACTCGGCGGCAGCCGCTTCTTCGTCAGCCTCGTCGGCCTTGCCGGCCTTGGCGGTGACGATGGCGTCGTCGTGGTCCTTGCCCAGCGCCAGGGCCGGGATTTCCACGCCCTTCGGCAGCTTGATGTCGGACAGGTACACCACGTCACCGGCCTTCAGCTCGCCCAGGTCGACTTCGATCGACTCCGGCAGGTCCTTCGGCAGGCAGGTGATGGTCACTTCCTTCAGTTCGTGGGTGACCACGACGTCGGCAGCCTTGCCGGCCGGCGAGGTGTCTTCGTTGACGAAGTGCAGCGGGACCGAAGCGGTCAGGGCTTCGTTCTCGTTCACGCGCTGGAAGTCCAGGTGCATGATCAGCTGCTTGTACGGGTGGCGCTGCATGTCACGCAGCAGGACCTTCTGCACCTGGCCATCCAGGTTCAGGTCCAGGATCGAGGCATAGAACCACTCGTTCTGCTGGGCCAGCCAGATTTCGTTGTGGTCCAGGCTGATGGCGACCGGCTCGGCGTTGCCGCCGTACACGATGGCCGGGATCACACCGGCGTGACGCAGGCGGCGGCTCGCACCCTTACGCTGCAGTTCACGCTTGGTGACCTTGATTTCATGGGTCTTCGACATTTTCGACTACTCAGGTTGTTGCCGCGCCCTGCGGCGTGGCGGTTGAAGATGCTTCCGCGACCAGAAGCATCCGGGTATGCCCCCGCCGTTGCCGGCAGGGGCGAAAAACTCAGTCGACGTACAGCGAGCTGACCGACTCGCCGAAGGCGATGCGGCGCATCGTTTCGGCCAGCATTTCCGCCACGCTCAGCTGGCGGATCTTGCTGCACACCCGCGCCGCGTCCTTCAGCGGGATGGTGTCGGTCACCACCAGCTCGTCGAGCTGGGAATTGGTGATGTTGTCCACCGCCGGGCCCGACAGCACCGCGTGGGTGCAGTAGGCGGCGACCTTGAGCGCACCGCGCGCCTTCAGGGCAGCGGCAGCGGCGCACAGGGTGCCGGCGGTGTCGACGATGTCATCGACCATCACGCAGGTCTTGCCTTCGACGTCACCGATGATGTTCATCACGGTGGAGACGTTGGCGCGCGGGCGGCGCTTGTCGATGATCGCCAGGTCGGCGTCATCCAGGCGCTTGGCCACGGCACGGGCGCGGACCACGCCGCCCACGTCCGGCGACACGACGATCAGGTTCTCGGTGCCGTAGGCGCGCCAGATGTCGGCCAGCAGCAGCGGGGACGCATACACGTTGTCCACCGGAATATCGAAGAAGCCCTGGATCTGGTCGGCGTGCAGGTCGACGGTCAGCACGCGATCAGCGCCAGCGGTGCTGAACATCTTCGCCGCCAGCTTGGCGGTGATCGGCACGCGCGAGGAACGCATGCGGCGATCCTGCCGCGAGTAGCCGAAGTACGGCACCACGGCGGTCACGCTGGCCACCGATGCGCGCTTGAGCGCGTCGATCAGCACCAGCAGTTCCATCAGGTTTTCCGCGCTCGGCGCGCAGGTCGGCTGGATCACGAACACGTCCTGCTTGCGGACGTTCTCTTCGATCTCCACCTGCACTTCACCATCGGAGAAGTGCGAGACCAGCGCCTTGCCCGGGCGAACCCCCAGTTCCTTGCAGATGTTCTGCGCCAGACGTTTGTTGGCGTTGCCGGAAAAGACCAGCAGGTTCGGGGACTCTTGCATCATGATTGTCTCGGGCGGGGACGAGTGGCGGGGATCCGGAGTCGGCAAGGACCCCGATGGACCCTTGCTGCTGACAACACCGCGGTTGTTTCCACGTCCCGCGCGGGCGATGCGCTGGAAGGCGCGGACACAGCCGCTATTGGCAGGGGCGGTAGGATTCGAACCTACGAATGCCAGGATCAAAACCTGGTGCCTTGGGCCTCTTGGCGACGCCCCTGCATTGATAAATCAGTGTTGCTCGAGTGCATCCAGCAGTGGCGAACGCGCAACGCCCGCTGCCACCCTTGCCCGCAACTCCTTCGGCAACTTCGACCGTCCCTGCTCTGCGGCAGACTGCGATGCGAACTCGACGAAACAACCACTTCCCGAACCGGTCAGCCGCGCCGTGCCGATATTGCTCAACGCGGCGAACGCTGCCTCGACGGCAGGCTCACGGCGGCGCAGCACCGGTTCGAACGCGTTCCCGACCAGGGTCCCGGAAGCGAAGTCCTCTATTTTCGCCACTGGGCTGCCGCGCGTCAAATCCGGGTCTGCGAACAGAGCCGGGGTGGGAACATGAACACCCGGTTCAACCACCACATACCAGGCCGGCTCCAGCACGATCGGCTGCAGGCGCTCACCCACCCCTTCGGCCCAGGCATTGCGCCCGCGCACGAACACCGGCACGTCAGCGCCCAGGCGCAGGCCCAGCGCAGCAAGCGCGTCCTCATCCAGACCGGCACGCCAGAGCCGGTTCAGCACCACCAGTACGGTAGCCGCGTCGGACGAACCGCCGCCAAAGCCACCGCCTGCAGGAACGTGTTTTTCGACGATGATGTCTGCGCCTTGCACGATATTGGCCACATCTTTCAGAAGCCGCGCGGCGCGGACCGCCAAGTCATCCGCCTCGGCCACGCCAGCCAGCCCCTCGCCCTGCCGGCGCACCTGGCCGTCTTCACGCAGGCGCAGACCGATGCGATCGCCCCAGTCCAGCAGGCGGAACACGGTCTGCAGCTCGTGGTAGCCATCGGCACGGCGGCCGTTGATGTGCAGGAACAGGTTCAGCTTGGCCGGGGCCGGCCACCAGGACCAGCCCCTATCATCGCGCCCGGCACTCATGGGGTGCCCTGCCCCCATTGGTCGACCAGCAGGCGCACCTTGGCGTCGCCATTGCCGGCCTCGATCCGGCGCGGCAGCGCCGGGCGCCCGGCCTCGGCCGGGTACCAGTCCAGGTACTGCACCTGCCAGCCCATCTGCTGCATGCGACGCGGCCGGCCTTCACCATCACGCTCGACCTTCTCCGGACCGGCCGCATCACCGGCCACCAGGCCACGGATCCACGCCGGCAGCTGGTTGACCGGGATGTCCCAGCCGGTCGCCTCCAGCAGCAGTTGCTGGGCGTCTTCGCCGTCACGCGGCCCGCCGGCCAGTCCTTCCAGGCGACCGGCTTCGGAATGGGTATCGCCGGTCAGCTTCCAGCTCTGTCGGGTCACCGGCGCACTCAGCTCAACCACATAGCGGCGTCCTTCCTGCTTCCAGTCGATGCGTCCGCTGCCGCCGTCCTTGCCCTTGCTGACCGCGACCCGGCCCTGGAAAGTCCAGTCCGGCTGTGCCTGCAGCGCGGCCACGCGCGCCGCCTCGGCCTGCGCCGCCTCGGCCGAAACAACCTCGACCACCGCCGGCGCCGGGGTCTTCTGCGTGCCCACGCTGGTACAGGCGGTCAACGCCAAGGCCGCAGTTGCCAACAGCAGCGGCCGGATCAGGGAAACACTCATGGATTGAATTTCTCGCGGGCGCGCAGCAGCGCGCGGTTTTCGGGGTCGAGCTTGGCCGCTTCGTCGAAGAAATGGCGGGCCTCGTCATGCTTGCCCAGCACCCACAACACTTCGCCGACATGGGCGGCGATCTCGGGGTCCTTGGCCAGGGTCCAGGCACGGCGCAGCTGCACCAATGCTTCTTCCTTGCGGCCCAGGCGGTACAGCACCCAGCCATAGCTGTCGACGATGGCAGCGTTGTCCGGTTCGGCTACGCGGGCGCGGTCGATCAGCTCCAGCGCTTCCTGCAGGCGACCGGTGCGATCGGCCAGGGTGTAACCCAGCGCGTTCAATGCCGGCACGTTCTCCGGGTCGGTCACCAGGATCTTGCGCAGGTCGGCCTCGGCGCGCGGGATCTCGTCGCGGCGTTCCCAGGTGAGCGCACGGGCGTACAGCAGGCCGTTGTCATCCGGGTAGGCGGCCAGGCCGCGGGCCAGCGCATCCAGCTCCCCGGCACTGTCGTCAGCACGCTGGCGCAGTTCGGCCTCCAGCAGGTAGGCATCGCGGCGCACATCGTCGTCGACCACCGCATCGGACTGGATCGCGTGCACTTCATCCAATGCCTGCGGCAGGCGCCCGGCCAGGGCCTGGGCGTTGGCCGCGCGCAGGCGCGCCTCGCTCAGTTCATCGCCACCGGGCACGCTGTGGTACCACTGCACCGCCTCGGGATAACGCTTCAGGTATTCGGCGATCTTGCCCAGCAGCAGGCGCTGCGCCGGGTCCGGCTTGGCCGCCTGCCGCGACAGTTCGTTGTAGAGGTTGGACAGCGCCGCCTTGTCGCCCTGCTTGGCCAGCAGCGAGGCGCGCATGCCCCAGGTCTGCACGTCCTGCGGGCCGAACGCGAGCACGCGCTCGGCGGCGGACGGCTGGCCGAGGCTGTCGTAGGCGATGGCCACTGCATTGCGCAGTTCCGGGTCCTGTCGGGTCTTCGGCTCCACATCGTGCAGCAGCGACAGCGCCTTGCCGGTCTCCCCGGCCTGCTGCAGCTGGCTGGCGCGCAGCAGCGCCACACGCGGTTCCTCGGGGAAGCGCTTGACCACTTCATCGATCATGCGCCGCGCCAGCTCGGGCTTGTCCATGCGCAGGGCAAGGCGTCCGAACTCCTGCCACGCCTCGATCTTCGGCGGAATGGCGTTGGCGTCGACCAGCTCGCCCAGCACCTGCGCCGGCACTGCCGGGTCACGGCCGCCGCCGATCAGGGCGGCCAGGGCGAACTTCCAGCCACGTTCATCCGGGTCGGCCAGCAAGGCCTGCAGATCGCCACGCGCTGCCTTCACATCGCCCTGGCGCATGGCCAGCGCGGCAGCGGCACTGCGCATGGTCAACGAGCTGGGCGCGCGCTGCTGCCACAGGGCCAGGCCCTTGGCGGCGCTGGAGTCATCGTTGGCGAGCATGGAAATGCGGGTCGCGCGCTCGGCCAGGCCGGCGTCGCCGTCGGTCTGCTGGGCGGCCTGCAGGTACCAGCGGGCCGCCTCGGCCAGCTTGCCGGCCTGCAGCGCGAACTCACCGGCCATCACCGGTTCCAGCGCCAGTTCCTCAGTGGCCGGGGCCCGTACGGGGGCCTTGGCCGGCACCGCCGCCAGGGCCTGGCTGCAGGCCAGGGACAGCAGCAGAACACTGGGGATGCGAATCAATGCGGGCATCGTCGGCATCGGGGCCTTAAAATGTCGTCCAATGGCCAGCAGCTTATCGCAAGCAACTGAACAATGACCCTGTGGGTGCTCGGACTGAATCACCAGACCGCACCGGTGGAGCTGCGCGAGCGCGCGGCCTTCGCCGGTGAGGCGTTGCCGCGCGCGCTCGGTTCGCTGCGCGACACTCCGCAGATCGCCGAGGCGGTGCTGCTGTCCACCTGCAACCGCACCGAGCTGTATGCCGTGGCCGATTCGGCACAGGCACTGGACCAGTGGCTGCAGGCCCAGGCCGGCGACCTGCAGGGCTACCTGTACCAGCATGCCGATGCAGAAGCCGTACGCCACCTGTTCCGGGTCGCCACCGGCCTGGACTCGATGGTGCTGGGCGAACCGCAGATCCTCGGCCAGGTGAAGGACGCATGGTCGACCGCGCGTGACCACGGCCTGCTCGGCCAGCGCCTGGACCGCCTGTTCCAGCAGACCTTCTCGGTGGCCAAGCGTGCGCGCACCGATACCCAGGTCGGCGCCAACCCGGTATCGGTGGCGTCGGCGGCGGTGCGCCTGGCGCAGAACGCGTTCGCGCGGCTGGACGATTCCACCGTGCTGCTGGTCGGTGCCGGCGAGACCATCGAACTGGCTGCACGGCACCTGAGCGAAGGCAAGGTACGCCGGCTGCTGATCGCCAACCGCACCCTCGCCCACGCGCAGGAACTTGCCAGCCGCCATGGTGGCGTAGCCCTGCCGCTGACCGAACTGGACCGCCACCTGGGCGAGGCCGACGTGGTGTTCTCGGCCACCGCTGCGCGCGAACCGGTGATCCACCGCGAGATGGTGGCCAAGGCCCTGCGCGCGCGCCGGCACAAGCCGATGCTGCTGTTTGACCTGGCCGTGCCGCGTGACATCGAGGCGGAGGTCGGCACGCTCAACGACGCCTTCCTCTACACCGTCGACGACCTGGAGCGCGCGGTGGAAGACAACCGCCGCGGACGCCGCGAGGCGGCCGCCGAGGCCGAGGCGATCATCGACCTTCAGGTATCGCGTTTTATCGAGACCCAGCAGGCCAGCGCCCACCAGGCGCCGCTACGACAGCTGCGTGCGTTCGGCGAGGCCACCCGCACTGAACTGCTGGAACGCGCGCGCCAGCAGCTGGCCAACGGCAAGCCGGCCGACGAAGTGCTGGAACTGCTGGCCCACGGCCTGACCAATCGATTGCTGCATCCTCCTACCGCTGCCCTGCGCGCTGCCGCACTGAGCGGCGATGCCGACCTGACCCGCGCCGCCGAGCGCCTGTTCCCGGCAACGCCGGGTTACCGCCACCCACCCGTGAGACCCGATGACGCCGACCCTGCGCCGTAAGCTGGAAGCGCTGGCCGAGCGCCGCGAAGAACTGGAACGCCTGCTCGCCGAACCCGACGTGGTCGCCGACAACACCCGTTTCCGCGACCTTTCGCGCGAATTCGCCCAACTTGAACCGGTTGCCACTGCACTGGCCGATGAAGCACGTGCCAAGGCCGATCTGGCCGCCGCCGAAGGCATGCGCGCCGACCCCGACCTGCGCGAGCTGGCCGACGAGGAAATCGCCGCCGCGCAGGCGCGCCTGCTGGAACTGGAGCAGGAGCTGGCGTTGCTGCTGGTACCGCGCGACCCGCGCGACGAAGGCAACCTGTTCCTGGAAGTGCGCGCGGGTACCGGCGGCGATGAAGCGGCGATCTTTGCCGGCGACCTGTTCCGCATGTACGCCCGCTATGCCGAGCGCCAGGGCTGGAAGGTCGAGATCGAATCGGACAATCCCGGCGAGCACGGTGGCTACAAGGAAGTGGTGGCACGGGTGGTCGGCCGTGGTGCGTTCTCGCGCCTGAAGTTCGAATCGGGCACGCACCGAGTGCAGCGCGTGCCGGCCACCGAATCGCAGGGCCGCATCCATACCTCGGCGGCCACCGTGGCGATCATCCCGGAGGCCGACGAAGTCGATGACATCGTCATCAACCCGGCCGACCTGAAGGTGGATACGTTCCGCTCCTCCGGCGCCGGTGGCCAGCACGTCAACAAGACCGAGTCGGCGATCCGCATCACCCACGTACCGACCGGCGTGGTGGTGGAATGCCAGACCGAACGCAGCCAGCACGCCAACCGCGACAAGGCGATGAAGCGCCTGAAAGCGCAGCTGCTCGACGCCGAGCGCCAACGCCAGGACGCGGCCCAGGCCGAGTCGAGGCGCCTGCAGGTCGGCAGTGGTGATCGCAGCCAGCGCATCCGCACCTACAACTTCCCGCAGGGGCGCATCACCGATCACCGCGTGGAGGGTCTGACCCTGTACGACCTGCCCAACATCCTGGCCGGCGACCTCGATCCGCTGCTGCAGCGGCTCAGCCACGAACACCAGGTCGACGCCCTGGCCCAGCTGTCGGCAGGCTGAGCACGATGTCGGCCTGGCAGCAGCGACAGCAACTGCAGCAAGCGATCGCCCGCCAGCCCGACGACTTCGTCGCCTGGGTGATGCTGGCCGACGTGGAACTGGAAGCCGGCGACATCGCTGCCGGCGAACAGGCCGCGCGACGTGCGCTGCAGCTGCGCCCGAATCACCCCGAAGCGCTGGCACGGCTGGGCCGCGTGGCGTGGATGGCCGGTGCACATGGCGATGCGGCCAAGCTGCTCGGCCAGGCCTCGGCATTGGCACCGCAGCATCCCGGCATTGCGCTGTGGCTGGGCCATGCACTGGAAGATGCCGATGATGCCGAAGGCGCGTCGGCGGCCTATCGACGCGCGCATGGGCTGATGCCGGCCGAGCCGTACATCGCCGCCCAGCGCCTGGCCTGGCAGCGTCGCCTGTGCGATTGGCAGGACCTGGACACGCTGGCGGCACAGGTGCGCGCCGCCGTTGCCAGCGGCCAGGGCGTGGTCGAGCCGTTCGCCTTCCTCAGCGAGGACGCCAGCGCTGCCGAACAGTTGGCCTGCGCGCACACCCGTGCGCTGGCCGTGGCTGCCTCGGTGCGGCCATTGCCGCCGGCAACGGTGTGCCCGCACGGCCCGCTGCGCGTCGGCTTCCTCTCCAATGGGTTCGGCGCACATCCGACCGGATTGCTGACCGTGGCGCTGTTCGAGCAGCTGCGTCGCGACCCCGCACTGCAACTGCATCTGTTCGCGCTGAACCGCGACGACGGCAGCCGCATTCGCCAGCGCCTGCAGGCAGCGGCGCAGCTGCATGATGTGGCTGGCCTGCGACACACCGATACCGCCGCACGCATCCGCGCACAGGGCATCGACCTGCTGTTCGACCTGCGCGGCTGGGGCGGTGGCGGCACGCCGGAAGTGTTGGCGATGCGCCCTGCCCCGCTGCAATTGAACTGGCTGGCCTATCCGGGCACGTCGGGGGCGCCGTGGATGGACGCGGTGGTCGGCGATGCCTTCGCCCTGCCGCCGGCACTGGAGCCGTGCTACAGCGAACGCGTGCTGCGCCTGCCACGAGCCTTCCAGCCGTCAGACAATACGCGCGTGCTGGAGCCTGCGCCGACCCGTGCGGACTGCGGCCTGCCCGCGCAGGGCGTGGTGTTCTGCTGTTTCAACAACAGCTACAAGCTCAACCCGCGCAGCATGGGCCGTGCCTTCGCAGTGCTGCAGGCAGTGCCCGGCAGCGTACTGTGGCTGCTGTCCGGACCGGGCCAGGCCGACGCCCGCCTGCGCACTGCCGCGCAGGCTGCCGGCCTGGACCCGGCGCGCCTGGTGTTCATGGCCAAGCTGCCGCATCCGCAGTACCTGGCCCGTTACCCGCTGGCCGACCTGTTCCTCGACACGCATCCGTACAACGCGCACACCACCGCGTCCGACGCACTATGGGCCGGCTGCCCGGTGCTGACCTGCCCGGGTGACACCTTCGCCGCGCGCGTGGCCGGCAGCCTCAACCACCATCTGGGAATGGCACGGATGAATGTCGCCGACGATGCGGCGTTCATCACCACCGCCAGCACGCTGGGCAACGACCCTGCAGCACTGGCGGCGTTGCGCGCTGAACTGGCACAGGCGCGCGAGCGCAGCGGGCTGTTCGACATGGGCGGGTTTGCCCGCGATCTGTCGGCGTTGGTGCAGCAGCTGGCGCGCGAACACGGCTGGCTGGGAACAACCGAACCGACTGGGTAATGTCGGCTGGGTAACGTCCATTGGATGACGTCGACTGGGTAGAGTCGACTGCTGGTCGACTGCCCTCGGCAGGAAGCCGAAAACCCCGCGCTGCGCGCGATAGTCGACTGACCGTCGACTGTACCCGGCGTCGACATCGCCTGGGCAGCCCCTGCGCTACGCTCGGGCTTCCTCCCCGCGTGGTGTGACGATGGCCAAGCTCAAGCGCAAGGACTACGACGAACTGCTGCTGCCGCTGCAGCTGGAACTGACCGCCATGGCGCGCTGGGTGCAGCACAGCGGACAGCGCCTGCTGGTGCTGTTCGAAGGCCGTGATACCGCAGGTAAAGGCGGCGCGATCCAGGCCATCAGCCAGCACCTCAACCCGCGCCAGTGCCGGGTGGTCGCGCTGCCCAAGCCCACCGACCGCGAAGCCACGCAGTGGTACTTCCAGCGCTACGCCTCGCACTTGCCCGCCGCCGGCGAGATCGTGCTGATGGACCGCAGCTGGTACAACCGCGCAGGCGTCGAACGGGTGATGGGCTACTGCAGCGAGACCGAGTACCAGAAGTTCCTGCGCCAGGCGCCAGTGTTCGAAGAGCTGCTGGTGGACGACGGCATCCTGCTGTTCAAGTACTGGCTGTGCGTGGACCAGGAGCAGCAGGAGAAGCGCTTCGCCGAGCGCCATCTCGATCCGCTGAAGGGCTGGAAGCTCTCCCCGGTGGACCTGAAATCCCGCAGCAAGTACAGCGCCTACACCGAGGCGCGCGAGGCGATGCTGCGCGCGACCCATCGCGAGGCGGCACCGTGGACACTGGTGGATTTCAACGACCAGCGGCTCGGCCGGCTGACGCTGGTGCGCAACCTGCTGGACCGGCTGCCGGACACGCGCGTGGATGCGCCGTTGCCGGAGCTGCCGAAGCTGAAGGGCAAGCTGCATCGCGAGCACTACGATGTGCTGAAGCCGATCGAGGACTTCCCGGTCGAGGATTAGGGTGGGTCGGCAGGGCCTGCGGCCCTGCACCTGCAGGGGCCAGAGCAACGGCAACAGCAACAGCAACGGCGGGCTTCCTGAGGGATGGCGGGGCGGGTCCGGGTGCGGGGGGCGCTGCAAGTACGTCCATGTAAGCTCGGTCGCCGCATCCATGCGGCTCACGCCCCCGCACCCGGACCCACCCCGCCTTCGACAGATTCTCGCGATCTGTCGTTGATCCACACCATGCGTGGATGCTCCTCATTCGATTGTCGAAATATTCGATTTGTCTGGAGAATCATCCACGCATGGCGTGGATCTACCAGACATGAGAAATCTGTCAGAGGCGGGGCGGTGTCGGAGTGCGGGGTGTCAGCCGCATGGATGCGGCTGCCAAGCCTACATGGACGTACTTGCGGCGTCCCCGCACTCCGACACCGCCCCGCCACAACACGGAAATCGCACTTTGGCTGTTGCTGTTGCCGTTGCTTGAATGTTTCGGCGGGTGCAGGGCCGCAGGCCCTGCCGCCCAACCCCATTACTTGGCAGCAGCGATCTGCTTTTCGATGTCGGCGGCCGTCACCGGGCCGAGGAAGGTGTGCGCCAGCTTGCCCTGTGGATCCAGCAGGTGCGTCAGCGGCAGGCCGCGCGGCGTGGCGAAATCGGCCGGCGGATCGAACGGGTCCACGATCACGATCGGATAGGTGACCGGATGCTTGGTCAGGAACGACTGCATTTCCGGCACTTCGATGTCCTCATAGGCCAGGCCGACCACTTCGATGTTGCTGCGCATCGCATGCAGCGCCGACAACTCCGGCATCTCCTTGCGGCACGGGGCACACCAGGTCGCCCAGAAGTTCACCACCACCCACTTGCCGCGGTGCGCGGCCAGGTCGTAGTCGCTGCCATCCACCGCCTTCATCTTCAGCGTCGGGAACTCGGCGGTGGTGCGCTCGGCCGGGGTTTCCTCGACCGGTGCCGGTGCGGTCGGCGTCGGTGCCTGCGCCGGCGGTTGGCTGCTGGCCGGCGTCGGCTCCTGGGCCGGCTTGCAGGCCGACAGTGCCAGCAGCAGGGCCAGCGGGAGCAGCAACGGGGTCTTGCGGGTCATGGCATGTCTCCAGAGTCGGTATAGATATCGCTGACCTTGCGCTTCAGGCGTTCACGCAGGGGCAGTCGCAGATCATCCAGCGCCGCCAATGCGGCACGGCCCAGGCTGTCGTCGCGATACGGCAGATGCTGCTCGGCTACCGGAATGCGCAACTGGGTACATTCGTAAAGATCGGCAAGGCTGACCTGGTCCAGGTCGCGCGAGAGCAGCCATTCGCCGCGTTCATCGCGGCGCAGCAGGCCGATCTCCTGCAGGTTGCAGGCCAGGTCCTGCAGCAGCGAATCGGTCAGCATCGGCTCCAGCCGCAGGATTTCATCGTCGGCCAGGCCCTTGCCCTTGGCACGGGCGTGGTGGAAGCGGCCGAGCAGGCGCAGCAGGCCATAGAACTCGTAGCCCTGCGGCAGGCGCAGTTCCACCGGCTGGTAGCGGAAGGCCGCCATCGACGAAGACAACGATGCGCCCAGCAGCACCGCCACCCAGCACAGGTAGATCCACAGCAGCAGGATCGGCACGAAGGCCACCGTGCCATACAGCTTCTGGTAGGACTGGAAGCTGCCCAGGTAGGCGCCGATACCCCACTTCACCAGCTCCAGGATCACCGCGGCCAGAATGGCGCCAGGCACTGCATGCCGCCACTTCACCGTGTGGTGCGGCACCACCCGGAACATCAGCGTGATGCAGACGAACTCGATCAGGATCGGCGCCAGCCGCAGTGCCAGTTCGGCCAGCCAGCGGCCCTCCTGGGTGCCGAATAGCGGCATCGCGAACACCCGCGCCGACACCGCCAGCGAAGCCGCCGCGAGCATCGCGCCCAGCGTCAGTACAGTCCAGTAGACCAGGAAGCGGGTCAGCTTGGGCCGGGTCGAGCCGACCCGCCAGATCTGGTTGAAGGTTTCTTCAACACTGTTGAGCGTGATCAGCAGCGACACCACCAGCGCGATGAAGCCGGCGGCGGTGAGCTGACCGGCACTGGCCGAGAACTGCCGCAGGTAGCCCTCGGCCGCGCGCGCGGCATTGGGCACGAAGTTGGAGAAGACGTAATCGCTGAGCTGGTCGCTCCAGCGGTCGAAGACGGGGAAGGCCGACAGCACGCCGAACACCACGATCGCCAGCGGTACCAGCGCGAACACCGTGGTGTAGGCCAGCGCCGCCGCTGCCTGGAACAGGCGGTCGTCGAGGAAGCGATGCCACAGGAAGCGGCCGAAACTGATGGCCCGTGCGCGATCCCGCGCGCGCTCCATCCACAGGTTGAGCGTATCCAAAGGTTCCATCGGTGGAAGGGTACCCGATGCGGAATGCTGGCAGGATAGCCATACTGGCGACCACACGACGAGGAGAAGCGGGCACGATGGGCGAGATTCTGGTGCTGTACTACAGCCGGGGCGGTTCGGTGGCACGGCTGGCGCGCCAGATCGCGCGGGGCATTGGCGAAGTGCCGGGCATGAGCGCGCGCCTGCGCACGGTGCCGCCAGTGGCCGCCGTGACCCAGACCGCGCAGCCGCCGGTACCCGACGACGGCGCCCCCTATGTGAGCGTGCAGGACCTGGTGGAATGCCAGGGCCTGCTGCTCGGCAGCCCGACCCGCTTCGGCAACATGGCAGCCCCGGTCAAGCACTTCCTGGATGGACTGGGCGCCGAATGGGTCAATGGCACCCTGTCCGGCAAGCCGGCCGGCGTGTTCACCTCCACCGCCTCGATGCACGGCGGGCAGGAATCGACCCTGCTGTCGATGCAGGTGCCGCTGCTGCACCATGGCTGCGTGATCGTCGGCATCCCGTTCACCGAACCGGCGTTGAGCCACACCACCAGCGGCGGCACGCCCTATGGCGCCAGCCACGTGGCCGGTGCCGCCGATGACCCGCAGCCGACCGACGACGAGGCCGTGCTGGCCCGCGCGCTGGGCCGCCGGGTGGCCGACATCGCGCAGCGGTTGGCCCGATGAGCCGCCCGCCGCGCACGGTCCTGCTGCTGGCCCTGATGGGGCTGGCCGCGCTGTTCGCCGGCTGGTTCATCAATGACAAGCACTGGCTGGCCACCCAGCTGGTGTTCACCGCGCCGCCGCTGGCGCTGGCCTTTGCGCTGCGCCTGGGCTGGCGCAAGGCCGGGTTCTGGGCCTCGGTGCTGGCGCTGGGCTGGTTCAGCCACGGCGTGATGAGCGCCTGGAGCCACCCGGAGACGCGCTGGCTGGCGCTGATCGAAATCGCCCTGGCCTTGCTGGTGATCTTCAGCGCCAGCCTGCCGGGGCTGCGCGCCCGCTTCGGCAAGCGACGCTGACGCTGCGCCCGCCGGGCCGTATCATCTGTGTCCCTGGCCCCGCGCCGCTGTACCTGTCCTGGTTTCGCGCATGCACATGATGGAAGAGCTCCTGGTCGTCACCACCGGTGGCACGATCGACAAGATCTACTTCGACGACAAGTCGGACTACCAGATCGGCGACCCCCAGATCGGCATGATCCTGCGCGAGCTGGGCGTGACGTTCCGCTTCAACGTGATTCCGATCCTGCGCAAGGATTCGCTGCACATCAACGATGAAGACCGCGAACTGATCCGCGCCACCATCGCCGCGCAGCCGACCCGCCACGTGCTGGTGACCCACGGCACCGACTCGATGGTGCAGACCGGCAAGGTGCTGGCGACGATCCCGGACAAGACCATCGTGATGACCGGCGCGCTCAGCCCGGCGCGGTTCCGTGGGTCGGATGCGGAGTTCAACATCGGCTGCGCGATCGGTGCGGTGCAGTCGCTGCCGAGCGGCGTATACATCGCCATGAACGGTCGTATCTTCGATCCGCAGCACGTGCGCAAGAACGTGGCCGCGAACCGCTTCGAGTCGGTCTGAGGAACAGCGTGCCGACCAAGGTCGGCACCCACCAAAGCGCTGCCCCTGCAAAGCCGGCACCTGCCCAAAGAGAAAACGCCCCGGCCTGAGCCGGGGCGTGCCCATGGAGAGGGGCTTGGGCTCAGTACTGGGCGTTGAGGGTCAGGCCCGAGAAGGTGCTGTAGGCCTTCACCCGCACATACCAGGTGCCAGCGGCAGGACTGTTGATGGTGCAGGTCTCGCTGTTGCCGCTCAGGTACGGACGGCAGGTGTAGGTGGTATCGGTCGGGGCACTGCCCTGGCGCACATACAGGTCGGCATCACCGCTGCCGCCACTGATCGCGACGCGCAGCTGGGTGCTGCCGGCCGGAACCGCGACGGTGTAGTTCAGCTCGGCACCGGTCGCAGCGCCCAGGCCGGTCACCGGCACGTTGTTCTGCAGCACGTTGCCACCCGGGTTCGGGTTGCCGCCACCGTTGATCGCCGCGGCCACGGCGGCATTGGCGTCGATGATGCCGGCGCCGCAACCACCCGAGCAGGCGCCCGGCAGCGGACGTGCCGTGCTCTTGATGATGCTCTCGACCTGCGCCGGGCTCAGCGGGCTCGGAGCGACCGACTGCATCAGCGCGACCACGCCGGCCACGTGCGGCGCCGCCATCGAGGTGCCGTTGTACGACGCGTAGGTCGCGCTGCCCGGCGTGGTGGTGCCGGTGTTGAGGGTGGACAGGATGCTCTGGCCCGGTGCCGAGATGTCGATGCCGGTACCGTAGTTGGAGAAGCTGGCACGTGCACCGGCCGAGGTGGTCGCCGCCACCGCGATCACGTTCGGGCAGTTGGCCGGCACCGACGAGGACACGTTGGTGTTGCTGTTGCCGGCGGCGACCACCACGGTGGTGCCACGGCCGACCGCGCCGTTGATCGCGTTCTGGTAGGTGGTCGAGCAGCTGCCACCGCCGCCCAGCGAGAGGTTGATGACTTCGGCCGGATTGGCGTTGGCCGGTACGCCGCTGACGGTGCCACCGGACGCCCACACGATCGCATCGGCGATGTCGGAGGTGTAGCCGCCGCACTTGCCGAGCACGCGCACCGGCACGACCTTGGCATTGAACGCGGTACCTGCCACGCCGGTACTGTTGTTGGTCACTGCCGCCACGGTGCCGGCAACGTGGGTGCCGTGCCAGCTGGAGTTGGAGGCCGGGATGCCCGAGCCACACTCGTTGGCGCCGTACCAGTCGCCTTCGTCGTTCGGATTGTTGTCGCGGCCGCCGCCATCACGCGCCATCGCGGCGTCGCTGATGAAGTCATAGCCCGGCAGGATGTTGGCGTTGAGATCGGCATGGTTGGTGATGCCGGTATCGATCACGGCCACCACCACGCCGGTGCCGGTGGCCTTGTCCCAGGCCGGCCGGATGTTGATGCCGGCATTTGAGGTGCCGAAGCCCCATTGCTCGCTGAAGCGGGTGTCGTTCGGGGTCAGCGTCGCGCGCATGATCTGGTCGACTTCGACGTATTCCACGTTCGGGTCGGCGGCCAGCTTGCGCATCAGCAGTTCGGATTCGGCCTGGTCGAGCGGACGGTCGGTCTTGACCAGGGTCGGGCCGACGGCCAGCTTGCGGACCTGCTGCAGGCCCAGCGCGCGGCCTTGGCTGCTGGCCAGGCCGGCGGCGGCCGTCTTCAGCGACGAAGCCAGCGCAGTAGTGTTGGCCACGGCGGCGCTGCCGTCGCGGTACTTGACGATGAAGCGCTGGTGCGTCGGCGCGGACTGCAGGCCGCTGAGCTGGACATCACCGGCCAGCGCAGGCGTGGCCAGCAGCAGCGATGACAGAACGGACGCACCAAGGACCACCCACACTCGACGCACACGCGGTTGCGTTACCTGGGACATCGTATTTCCCTTTCTTGTGGTGTGAATGCCGGAATCGGCAGAAGCACCGGCCCGAACCCTGGGCTGGCTTGCATTGGCGAGGTTCGAAGTCCGGTGAGTCAGCGGATCCCCCTAACGATCCGCCGTGCACATGACGCTAATGGCCGAAACCGGACACCACAAGATTTTCAGCGTCTTTTCAGCAAGATGAAATGTTCGTTCTGAGACTTTTCGGGTCGAGGGTTTGTGAAGGTGAAGGAACTTTCTCGTGTCCTGCACAGACCTGACTGGGCCGTCACGTGTCCCGGAATGACTATGCCGACATCGGCGTTCGCTGATTCGGGGTCAGATCCCTTTTCCCATGGAAAAGGGATCTGACCCCAGGCCGATAACGCAGAAAGCCCGTCACGGGGGACGGGCTTTCCGGAAGCGCAGTCGAGCGTGGCTAGACGCTACAGTTCAGCGTGGGCGATCAGCCCAGCTTGACCAGCCAGTTGTGGCGGTCCGGCAAGCGGCCGTACTGGATGTCGGTCAGTTCCTTGCGCAGCGACATGGTCACTTCGCCGGCCGGGGCGTTGATGTCGCCCACCGAGAAGCCCTCGCCCTTCAGCTGGCCGATCGGGGTGACCACCGCGGCGGTGCCGCAGGCGAACACTTCGGCGATCTCGCCGGAGGCCACGCCCTGCTTCCACTCGTCGATGCTGACCTTGCGCTCTTCGACCTTCATGCCGCGGTCGCGGGCCAGCTGCAGGATGCTCTCGCGGGTGATGCCCTCGAGGATGCTGCCCGACAGTTCCGGGGTCACCAGCGTGCCGTCCTTGTAGACCAGGAACACGTTCATGCCACCCAGTTCTTCCAGGTACTTGCCTTCGACCGGGTCGAGGAACAGCACCTGCGAGCAGCCCTGCGCCTGCGCCTTCTGCTGCGGCAGCAGCGACGCCGCATAGTTGCCACCGCACTTGGCGGCACCGGTGCCGCCCTTGGCCGCACGCGCGTATTCGGTGGACAGCCAGATCGACACCGGGGCAACGCCCTTGGCGAAGTACGGGCCGGCCGGGCTGGCGATGACGTAGTAGCCGGCCTTGTGCGCGCCGCGCACGCCGAGGAAGGCTTCGTCGCCGATCATGAACGGACGGAAGTACAGGCTGGACTCATCGGCCGACGGCACCCAGTCACTGTCGACCGCGATCAGCTGCTTCAGCGATTCGACGAAGATCTCCACCGGCAGTTCCGGCAGCGCCAGGCGCTGCGCCGAACGCTGCAGGCGACGGCCGTTGGCATCCGGACGGAAAGTCCAGATCGAGCCATCGGCATGGCGGTAGGCCTTGATGCCTTCGAAGATTTCCTGGCCGTAGTGCAGCACCGCCGCGGCCGGATCCAGCTGCAACGGGCCGTAGGCACGCACGTTGGCGTTGTGCCAGCCGGCATCCTTGTCCCAGCGCACTTCCACCATGTGATCGGTGAAGTGCAGGCCGAAGCCCGGCTTCTCCAGGATCTTGGCGCGCTCTTCAGCGCTGCGCGGGTGGTCCGAACGGGTAACGGCGAAGCTGGGGATGGACTGGGACACCGGAGGATTCCTGTTCTGGTTGCGGGTAGTGCCGGGCCCGCGTCACTGCGGGCCCTGGGTCAAAGCATGCCGGTCTCGAGCCGGGCCGCCTCGGACATCATGTGCTGGTTCCACGGCGGGTCGAACACCAGGTCGACGTCGGCCTCGGCCACCGTCGGGATCATTTCAAGCTTGCTGCGCACGTCGTCGACCAGGATGTCGCCCATCCCACAGCCCGGTGCGGTCAGGGTCATCTTCACGTCGATCTCGCGCTGGCCTTCGTCCAGGTGCTTGATCTCGACCTCGTAGACCAGGCCCAGTTCGACGATGTTCACCGGAATTTCCGGGTCGAAGCAGGTGCGCAGCTGCTGCCACACCAGCTGTTCCACCTGTTCATCAGTGGCGTCGGCCGGCAGTTCCAGCGGTGCCGGTGCCTCCTTGCCGATGGCGTCGCCGTCCTTGCCGGCGATGCGGAACAGGTTGCCCTCGACGAACACCGAATAACTGCCGCCCAGCGCCTGGGTGATGTACCCATAGCTGCCGGCGGGCAGGGTCACGGTATCGCCCTGCGGGACCATCACGGCCTCGCAATCGCGCTCGAAGTGGACAGGTTCGCTGCTACGGGAATACATGGGGACCGATATGGGGCCGTGGCCGGGGCCACGCAAGACGGCATTCTAGCCCAGCCGCTCCGGCACCGCCGGTGCACCGCCGCAAACCACAGTATCCTGTGGGTGATCTTCAGGGAGCTTCGATGTCCTCCAATGCCGCGCGTGCCAGGACCGTGACCTGGCTCTGGCCCATCATGCTGCTGCTGGGCCTGGTTGTTGCTCCCCTTGCCTGGATGGTGCTGGCGCTGATGACCGGCCGGCAGGTCGGCTGGATGGCGGTACTGACCGCCCTGGAACTGGTGTTCATGCTGCGCATGGGTACGCTCGGCCCGGGCCGGCTGCGCATCGTGCTGGTCGTGGTGGGCACCCTGCTGGTGGCCGCCGTGGCCAACTGGACCATCGCCAGCGCCTGGATGGGCGGCTCGATCGGGCTGGACCTGTGGGACGCCACGATGCGGATGGGCCCGCGCCTGGCCTGGACCCTGATCACCCTGGCCAATGGCGCGGTGGAGTGGCTGTGGCTGGCCGTGGCCGTGGCCGTAGGCGCCTGGCTGGCGCGCTGAGCGCGCCGGTTGCCACGCCCGCCGGGGACATGCAGGTAGATCCACGGATGCGTGGATGGGATGGTAGTGCCGGCCGCTGGCCGGCAAAGGGGTCAAAGCCCATTCCTGCGGAAAGGGATCCGCCCCCGGTCCTCAATGCCCGCCGTCGAGCGCCTTCAACTCGCTGACCAGCGAGGCTGCCGCTTCGGCACCGTCGCCATACAGCATGCGGGTGTTGTCGGCGTAGAACAGCGCATTCTCGATGCCCGCGAAGCCCGTGCCCTTGCCGCGCTTGATCACCACCACGTTGCGCGCATTGACCACGTCCAGCACAGGCATGCCGTAGATCGGGCTGGCCGGATCGGTTCGTGCGACCGGATTGACCACGTCGTTGGCGCCGATCACCAGCACCACGTCGGTGTTGGCGAACTCCGGGTTGATGTCGTCCATGTCCGCGATCAGGTCGTAGGGCACGCCCGCTTCGGCCAGCAGCACGTTCATGTGCCCCGGCATGCGCCCCGCCACCGGGTGGATCGCGAACTTCACCTTGACCCCGCGCTGGCCCAGCCGCTGCGCCAGTTCCCATATCTTGTGCTGCGCCTGCGCCACGGCCATGCCGTAGCCGGGCACGATCACCACGCGCTCGGCGAAGGCCATCATCGCGGCGACGTCAGCCGCTTCGATCGGCTTCTGCGAGCCGCTGATCGCCTGCGCTTCGCCACCAGCACCACCGCCGAAGTTGGAGAACAGCACGTTGCGGATCGGCCGGTTCATCGCCTTGGCCATCAGCCGGGTCAGCAGGATGCCCGCCGCGCCGACCATCATGCCGGCGATGATCAATGCTTCGTTGCCCAGCACGTAACCTTCGAACGACACCGCCAGGCCGGTGAACGCGTTGTACAGCGAGATCACCACCGGCATGTCGGCGCCACCGATCGGCAGCGTCATCAGCACGCCCAGCGCCAGCGCAAGTACGAAGAAGGCAACGATCGCCCAAGTGCTGAGCGTGCTAGCGGCGATGATCGCCAGTACCACCACCGCCAGCGCCACGAGCAGGTTCATCACCTGCTGGCCCGGCCAGGTCACGCGCTTGTCCAGGCGTCCATCCAGCTTGGCCCAGGCGATCACCGAGCCGGACAGCGACACCGCGCCGATCGCTGCGCCGACCACCGCCAGCAGCAGCACCGTGCCCGAAGGCTGGCGCGCGGCCAGATCGGCCAGCGCCTGTGCGCTCCAGTGGCTGGTATCGCGGTTGGCAAGGAAGGCGTAGCGCAGCAGCTCCACCGCGCCGATCGCCGCCGCCGATCCACCGCCCATGCCGTTGTACAGCGCCACCATCTGCGGCATGTCGGTGATGGCAACCTTGCCGGCCGACCACCAGGCCAGGCCCGCGCCGAGCAGCAGCGCCACCAGGATCAGCGGCACGTTGTGCAGTTCGGGAAGCAAGAAAGTGGCCGCCGTGGCCAGCAGCATGCCCAGCCCGGCCCAGCGGATGCCGCTGCGCGCGGTCAGTGGCGAGGCCATGCGCTGCAGGCCCAGCAGGAACAGCGTGGCGGCGACGAGGTAGCTGGCCTTGACCAGCCAGTCGAGCAGTTCGACGGTGCTGATGTTCAAGCCTGCGGCTCCTTCGGCTCGTCCTTGCCGGCCTTGGGCGCGCTCGGCTTGAACATTTCCAGCATGCGCGCGGTGACCACGTAGCCACCGGCGGCATTGCCGGCACCCAGCACCACGGCGAGGAAGCCCAGGGCCTTCTCCAACGGTGTCTGTGCGTGCCCCAGCACCACCATCGCGCCGATCAGCACGATGCCGTGGATGAAATTGGAGCCCGACATCAGCGGGGTATGCAGGATTACCGGCACCCGCGAAATGATCACGTGGCCGGCGATGGCGGCCAGCATGAAGATGTACAGCGCTACGAACCCGTCACTCACTGGCAACGCTCCCGCTCTGTCTTCGTCGGCCCATCATAACCATGGGCTGAACCCGGCGTGCACCCGGCGTCAACCGAAGCGGCGCTCACGCGTTGTCGATGGTGACCCCGAGCGAGGAACCGTACCCTGTGCTGGTGAGCAGCCCCGTCCCCCCGAGCGCCGAGACCGATGCCCTGCCGGCATCGCTGGAAGCGTTCCTGGCCAGTGTTGGCCCGCGTGCGTTCCGCTTCGCCGAGGCCGGCCTGCGCCAGCGCGAAGACGCCATGGACGCGGTGCAGGACGCGCTGCTGCGCATGCTGGACTACGCCGACAAGCCGGCAGCCGAATGGGCGCCGCTGTTCTGGAGCATCCTGCGCCGGCGCGTGATCGACGTGCAGCGCCGGCGCCGCTTCCGCCTGCCGTTCTGGCGCGACAACCAGGACGCGGAAGGCGGCGAGATCGACTGGGCCGATCCCGGCCCGGACCCGGCACAGGCGCACGAACAGCGCCAGCAGTACCAGCAGCTGGTGGACGCGTTGCGCCGCCTGTCCGCCCGCCAGCGCGAGGCCTTCACCCTGCGCGTGCTGCAGGACCTGGACGGGGCCACCACCGCCCGCGCCATGGGCTGCAGCGAAGGCGCGGTAAAAACCCATCTGGCACGCGCCCGGCAGGCGCTGCAGGACTACCTGGAGATCCACCCGTGAACCGCTCCCTGCCTTCCGATGACACCCTGCGCAGCCTGCACGCGCAGTCGCTGCACGCGCTGTCGCCGGCCACACTGGCACGCCTGCGCCAGGCCCGACACGGCGCCAGCGCGACCCGGCACGGGCGCCTGCGCTGGTGGCTGGCCAGCGCCTGTTCACTGGTGGTGGCGCTGGGTATCGGCCTGCAGTTCACTGGCCATGGCACGCTGACGGGCCCCGCGCCGGCACCTGTGCTGGCCTCGGTGGAAGACAACAGCGCGCTCTACGACGAAAATCCCGATCTGTACCTGTGGCTGGGCGATACCGACCTGGCGATGGAGTGAATCATGTCCCGACTGCACACCCTGCCCCTGCTGATGACCCTGTTGCTGCTGCCGGCCCTCCCGGCGCTGGCGCAGAGCGCCGCCCCCGCCCCTGCGGCACGCCCTGCGCCGGCCACGCCGCTGCCGGCCTGGGAACAGTTGAGCGAAGCGCAGCGGGAATCGCTGCTGGCGCCACTGCGCGACCGCTGGAACAGCGCCGATGCCGGCCAGCGCCAGCGCATGCTCTCGCATGGCCAGCGCTGGCAGACGATGAGCCCGGAGGAGCGCGACAAGGCCCGCCGTGGCCTGCGCCGCTTCGAGCACATGAGCCCGGAACAGCGTGAGCAGGCCCGGGCCCTGTTCGGCCAGATGCGGGAACTGCCGCCCGCGCAGCGCGATGCACTGCGCGAGCGCTGGTCGCAGATGACGCCGGAACAACGCAAGGACTGGGTGCGCGACAACCCACCGCCGGCGAAGCCGCGCTGAAACGCCGCGGGGAACGGGGTCAGAGCCCTTTGCTGAGGCAAAGAGATCCGCCCCCTGGCAGATTCCGGGAACCAGGGTCAGATCCCTTTGCCAGAGGCAAAGGGATCTGACCCCATGTCGTTCATGCCTGCCAGCGTGTCTTCGCCAGCAGCTCGTCGTCCCAGTCGAACGCCAGCTGCCCCTCGCGCACGAACAGCGCGACGAAGTTGAGCAGGTTGCGCGCATACATCTCGCTGGCCTGGGTCGCGCCCCGGCTGGCCAAGCCCAGCGGGCCGTCGATGGTCACGCCCTGATGCTCGATGCAATGCCCCGGTTGGGTCAGTGCGCAGTTGCCGCCGCTCTCGGCAGCCAGGTCCACGATCACGCTGCCGGTGGCCATGCCTTCCACCATCGCGGCAGTCACGATCGTCGGCGCCGGTCGCCCCGGTACCGCTGCGGTGCAGATCACCACATCCACGCTGCGCAGGTGGTCGGCCAGGCGGCGCTGCTGCTCGGCACGCTCTTCATCGGTCAACGCGCGCGCGTACCCGCCTTCGCCCGCCGCGCTCACCCCCAGGTCGAGGAAGCGCGCGCCCAGCGACTGGATCTGCTCGCGGGTTTCCGGACGCACGTCGAAACCTTCCACCTGTGCACCGAGACGCCGGGCAGTGGCAATGGCCTGCAGCCCCGCCACGCCGGCACCGATCACCAGCACCTTGGCCGGACGCACGGTGCCGGCAGCGGTGGTCAACATCGGGAAGAACCGTGGTGCGCGTTCGGCGGCGATCAGCGCGGCCTTGTAACCGGCCATGCCGGCCTGCGAACTGAGCACGTCCATCGCCTGCGCACGGGTGGTGCGCGGCAGCTGCTGCAGCGGGAACAGGTGCAGGCGGTCATCGGCAGCCAGTGCCGTCAGGCCCGGATCACTGGCCGGGGTCAACAGGCCAACCACGGTGGCACCCGGCTTGAGCTGTTCAAGCACCGCCGCCGGCGGCGCCTGCACGCACAACAGGATGTCGATTTCGGCCCAGCGGCCGGCGTCGAATGCGCGGGCACCGGCATCGTCATAGGCTGCATCGGTGAAACCTGCGGCCAGACCGGCACCGGCCTCGTACCAGACGGTAATGCCGAGGGCGCCGAGCTTGCGCGCGGTTTCCGGCGTCAGCGCCACGCGCCGTTCGCCCGGCGCGGTCTCCTTGATCCCCAGCAACGCCACGGCCATGCAGGTCCCCGCTGATCGGTGAGTTTTCCCGATCCTAGCAGGCGGCTCCACTCAGTGCAGCGTGGCGCTGCCCGGGTCCAGCCGATCGATCACACCCTGCATCGCGCTGTCGAACGCACCGTCATCCACATGGGCGCGCAGACGTCCCAGCCGCACCATCACCGCCAGTTCTTCCGGCGAGGCCACGCAGAAGCGCACGCCGCGACGGTTGACGAACAGCAGTCGCGAGGAAATCGGGCTGACCCAGGACAGCTTGCCGGCCTGCACCTTGCCGTCCTTGTCGACGAAGTCCAGCCAGTTGCCGATCTCCATGCGACGGAAGCGATCGGCGTCGGCATTGTCGAAATCATCGGCATCGATCTGCCCGCCCAGCTCGACCGCCGGCGATTCGGCCACCGGCGGGGCCGGTAGTGCCACCTGCGGCAGTTCCGGCAGCGCGCGTTGCAGTTCCGGCCGCGATTCGGCAATGCCCTGCAGGGTGTCATGCAGGGCATCGATGGCGCCGGTGGCGGCGTCGCCATGCACGCCCACGCTGGCGAACACCTTGGCCAGCACCGGCTGCCAGGCCTGCAGCCACGGCTTGCCGACAATCTGGCGGCGGGCCTCGGCAACTTCCTCCAGCAGCCCGTCGCCCAGGCTCAGCGCTTCGGCCACCGATGCGCCCTCCTCGCCCTCGCGCAGCAGCGCCAGGGTCAGGTGGTGCTGCCATGGCTGGCGCAGGAATTCAGCGATGGCCGGCGGCAGGGTGGCATCACCAATGCGGCGGTCCAGCTCGGCACCGGCACGGGTACGGGCCATTTCCAGCTTTTCCTGGCCACGCTGCGTTTCGGCGGCGCGACGCTCGGCGATTTCCACGCGGCGACGATGCTGCACGAGGAACTCGCGGAATTCTTCTTCCAGGGTCAGGAAGATCGCCAGGTTCTCGTTGAACTCGGCGACCAGGCGCTCGATGATCTCCTCGACCTTGGCCATCAGCATGCGCTCGGCCTGGCTTTCGCCGGTGTTGCCTTCGCAGGCCTCGGCCAGCGAGTTGAGCAGCTTGCGCGCCGGATGGGTCTTCTGCACGAACATGCGGCGGTCGAGCATGGCGACCTTGACGAACGGCACCACCAGGCGGCCGATCAACTCGCGGGAGCGGCCTTCCAGTTCGCGCTCGTCCAGCATCACGTCGAACAGCATGCCCACCAGGTCGATCGCATCCTCGTCCTGCGGGTCCAGCCGGGTCTGGCCCGGGTCGACACCGAGACGGGTGGCGCTGGACAGCACTTCGCTCTTCAACCGCTGCGCGAGTGATTCGCCGTCCTCGCCGATCGCTGCACGCAGGGTCGCACTGGGCGTGGCCTGCAGCAGCGACAGCACCGACATCATCTCGCGCTGGCTGAGCGGACGCTGCTGGCCGATCGCCACCTGTGCGGCCGACGTCGCGTCCTCGCGCACGTGGCGGGTCTGCTGCAGCAGTTCGTGCAGCGCCTCCAGCAGCATGCCCTGCTGGCCCGCATGGGCCTCGGCGGTGCCGCTGCCTTCGGCGCCCAGGTGCTGCTGCATGTGGCCACGCCGCTCGGACCAGCGTGCGGCAAAGCGCTGCGCCCAGGCCGGCGCGGCCCGCTCGTCATCACCGAATTCGCCGTCCAGGCCCGAGCCCGGGCGCTGCTCCACCAGGTCATCCAGGCCCGAGGCCATGCGCGGGTCGGGCGCGGCCGACGGTGGACGCCGCGGCGCCCCCATCTGCGACATCACCCCGGCCGCGGCCAGTTGCTCGTCCAGCTTCTCGTAGATGCGACCCACCGGCGCGCGCAGGTCACGCTCGCACAGCTTGATCAGCACCAGGTGCACTTCCGGGGCCAGTTCACAGCCGGCAAAGGCTTCGTGGATGGCCACGCCCAGGTGTTCGGGGCTGATGGGATTATGGTCGGCATCCAGTTCGGCGCCACCGACCAGACGGCCCAGGCGACGGTCGAGCCGCGCCAGCACCGGCTTGAAGTCACGCAGCAGCACCGTAGCGAAATTGCGCACCGCCAGCCGCGACTCCAGCACGTGCTCGGCCAGCAGGCTCAGGCCATCCTCGGCTGGGCCGGACAGCGTCGATTCGGCCGACATGGGCTCACCACTGGCCAGCGCATCCCAAGCCCGCTGCAGGTGGCCAGAGAAGGCACCGGCAATGTCCTCGCGGCGGCGGCGCAGTTCGCGCATCGCATCCAGGAACAGCAGCTGCGACGAACCGGCATTGCCGGCCCGGTCGAACAGGGCATCGTCGAAGCGCGCCAGTGCCGCGCCAAAGGCCTGGCACAGCGCGGGCAGGACCATGTCCCGGGCACGCTGGAGCTGGGCCGGGTCACGGCCCGGCGATCCCATCGGTGTGGGCGCGCTCATCATTCGGGAAGGCTCCCCACCTTCTCTGGTACGACAGACAACGTGGACATCGCGACAACCGGCACACCCCATGTACCGGTACGTCGATGGTAGGCCGGCCAGCCCGTCACGGACAGTGAAACAGTCCTCACTTCAAACCTCATGACCGGCGGCCCGGCAAGGTAGATATCGTAAGCCGTGCAAGGCCTGCGAGGCGAGGGGAAGCGGCCGCCCGTTTCCCGCCAGTGGCATGACGTTCATCACAGTTTGGTATTCAAAGGCCAGACGCGACACAGACGGTGTCTTTGACCACCCCGACTATAATCAAACCTTCGTGATGACCGGTTCAGACTCCATGCCCGATCCCGCCGCCCTGCTCGCCCTGGATGCCCGCCGCTCAGTGCCTTCGCGGCAACTGGCCGAGCCCGGCCCGGACCCGGCCACCCTGCAGCGGATGCTGGCTTCGGCAGTGCGCGTGCCCGATCACGGCAAGCGCGTACCGTTCCGCTTCCTGAAGATCGCTGGCGATGCACGTCACACTCTGGGCGACTTCCTGGCCGAGCGCAGCCGCCAACGCGACCCGCATGCGGGCGAGGCCGTGTTCGAGAAGGATCGCCAGCGTTTCAGCCATGCGCCACTGGTGATCGTGGTGGTGGCCAGCCCGCGCCCGGACCCGAAGGTCCCCGAACAGGAGCAGCTGATGACCGCCGGCTGCGTCTGCTTCGCCCTGCTGCAGGCCGCACAGGCGCTGGGCTTCGGCGCGCAGTGGCTGACCGCCTGGATGGCCTTCGACCCCGCCGTGCACGCCTACCTGGGCCTGGCCGAGGGCGAAGGCATCGCCGGTTTCATCCATATCGGCACGCCGAAGGCCGCCGTGCCAGAGCGCGAGCGTCCGGACCCTGCCACCCTGCTGCGCGACTGGACGCCTCCGGCATGACCCTGCCGGTACCACCGCCGTCGCTGTACCTGGTCGACGCCAGCATCTATGTGTTCCGCGCGTGGCATTCCCTGCCCGACCAGTTCCAGGACGCGCAGGGCTGGCCGACCAACGCCGTGCACGGCTTCGCCCGCTTCCTGCTGGACCTGCTCGAGCGCGAACGCCCGCGTCACATCGCCATCGCCTTCGACGAAGCGCTGGACAGTGGCTTCCGCCACCGCCTGTACCCCGCCTACAAGGCCAACCGCGACCCGGCGCCGGAGGCGCTCAAGCGCCAGTTCGTGCACTGCAAGGCGCTGTGCGCGGCGTTGGGCCTGGCGGTGCTGGCGCACCACGAGTACGAGGCTGACGACCTGATCGGAAGCGCCCTGCATGTGCATCGTGGCAGCCACCGCGGCGTGATCATCTCCGCCGACAAGGACCTGTCGCAGCTGCTGCTGGATCACGACGAGCAGTGGGACTACGCACGCAACCAGCGCTGGAACGTGGCCGGAGTGAAGGCGCGGCACGGCGTGCACGCGCACCAGATTGCCGACTACCTGGCGCTGTGCGGCGATGCGGTGGACAACATTCCCGGTATCAGTGGCGTCGGCAGCAAGTCCGCCGCCGTGCTGCTGGCCCATTTCGGCAGCATGGATGCACTGTACGAACGCCTGGACGAAGTGCCTTTCCTGCGCCTGCGCGGCGCCGCCCAGATGGCGGTGCGCCTGCGCGAGCAGCGCGAGCACGCCCAGCTCTGGCGCCAGCTGACCACCATCGCGCTGGACGCGCCACTGGAAGGCAGCCAGCCCGGCCTGCTGCGCCAGGCGGCCGATCCCGAGCTGCTCGGCGGCCTGTGCCAGACCCTGCGCTTCGGCCCGATGACCCGCCGCCGGCTGTTCGATGCCGCCGGCGTGCCCGATATTCTTCCCACCCACAGCGAGCCCGCATGAGCCAGCGCAACACCGAAGCCCCGCGTGTCGTCTATGAAGGCAAGTACCAGCGCATGCTGGTGCGCGGCACCTGGGAATACAGCGAACGTACCCACGCCGGTGGCCTGGCCGCGATCATCATCGCCGTCACCCCCGAGGACAAGGTGCTGTTCGTAGAGCAGTTCCGCGTGCCGCTGCAGGCACCCACCATCGAGATGCCGGCCGGCCTAGTCGGGGACATCCACGCCGGCGAATCGATCGAAGTCTCGGCCGTGCGCGAACTGGAAGAAGAAACCGGCTGGACCGCCGATCACGCCGAAGTGCTGCTGATCGGCCCGACCTCTTCCGGCGCCAGCAGCGAGAAGATCGCCTTCGTGCGCGCGACCGGCCTGCGCCGCGTTGGCGAGGGCGGTGGTGACGACAGCGAAGACATCATCGTGCACGAGATTCCGCGCAGTGAGGCAGCGGCTTGGCTGGTGCAGAAGATGGGCGAAGGCTACGAGCTGGACGCCAAGCTCTGGGCCGGGCTGTGGATGATCGAGCATCACCTGGACGGACGCCCGCGTGGCTGACGCCGACCTGCATGCGCTGCCGGCGCTGCTCGGCGCCGACGACCCAGCGATCTACACCCTCCACCGGCCGCATGGCGCCTCGCCGTACCTGCTGCTGGCCGATCATGCCGGCCAGCAGGTGCCGCGTGTCCTCGCAGGCCTGGGCTTGCCGCAGGCCGAACTGGACCGCCATATCGGCTGGGACATCGGCATTGCCGGCACCACCCGCGCACTGTCCGAACGGCTGGATGCCTGGGCCATCGAACAGACCTATTCGCGGCTGCTGATCGACTGCAACCGCCCGCTGGCCTCGCCGACGCTGATTCCGGAGGTGAGCGACCACACCGTGGTGCCGGGCAATGCCGGGCTGTCGGCGGCACAGCGGCAGCAGCGTATCGATGCGATCCACGCGCCCTACCACGCGCGCATCGACGCGGAACTGGATGCGCGCCGAGATGCCGGCCGCCCCACCCTGCTGGTGATGATGCACAGCTTCACTCCGGCGATGAACGGCGCGCAGCGACCGTGGCATGCCGGCGTGCTGTACCACCAGGACACGCGCTTCGCCCATGCCTTGCTGCAGGCACTGCGCGACGAAGGCGACCTGGTGGTCGGTGACAACGAACCGTATTCGGTGAGCAGCACCAGCGACTACGCGGTGCCGGTGCATGGCGAAGGCCGCGGGCTGGTGCACGTGGAACTGGAGATCCGCCAGGACCTGATCGCCGATGTGGCTGGGCAGCAGGCGTGGGCGGAGCGGCTGGCGCGGATCTTCAGCGCATTGCAGCCGCAGTTGCTGGCGTTCGGTTGAACGCGCGTGGATCCATTCCGGATCGGTAGTGCCGGCCGCTGGCCGGCAACCTCAGGGTAGTTGGATCATTGCATTGCCGGCCAGCGGCCGGCACTACCGCAGGCGTGGCACATCCACCACCCACGCCAGCGCCTTCAATCATGCCTCGCTGACCGGGCAGACGGTGGCGGCCGATTCGACCGGCGCCGGGCGCAGGCCCAGCGCGATCACCACGCCGAGCGCGGCGAACAACGCGGCGCCGTACTGTGCATTGACCATGCCCTGCAGGGCGTCGGCACTGGTTGCGGCCTGCGTGCCCCGCGCGGCGTTGGCCACCATCACCAGCACCGCCAGTCCCAACGCGCCGCCGATCTGCTGGGCGGTGGCCGCCATGCCGGACGCGACGCCTTGCTGCGGACCGGGCACGCCCTGCCCGGCCACGATCCACATCGCTGTCCAGCTCATGCCCTGGCCGATGCTGAGCACCACGATGCCCGGCAGCAGCGGCCAGTAGCTGGCACCGTGCGGCATCGCCAGCGCCACCGCGGCAATGCCGATGGCACCGGCGGCGAAGCCCCAGGCCAGTACCTGCCGTGGCGAACGGCGCCGCAGCATGCGTTCGGCAATACGGATGCCGAAGGTGCACACCAACGTCGGCAGCAGGAAGGCCATGCCGGCCTGCAGCGGGCTCCAGCCATAGCCATCCTGGAAGTAGAGCGCCAGGAAGTAGTACTGCACGCCATAGCTGCTCATGAAGGCGAAGGTCAGGCCGAGTGCCGCGCGCAGGCCCGACAGGCGCAACAGCGAAAACTGCATCAGCGGGTCACGGCTGCGTTTTTCGATCTGTACGAACACCGTCAACAGCACGGCTGAAAGCAGCAGGCAGATCAGCGTGGCCGGTGCCGTCCAGCCCCACTCCGGTCCTTGCACCAGGGTGGTGACCAGCAGGCTGCCGCCGGCGGTGACAGTGAGGCAACCGGCCAGATCGAATGAACGGCCCTGCACCCGTGGACCATCGGACGGCAACCACGCACCGGCTGCGACCGCGCACGCCGTGGCCAGCGGCACGATCACCGCCAGCACCGCCGGCCAGCCGAACGCCTGGGTCAGCACGCCACCGAGCAGCGTGCCCAGCGCCAGGCCGACCGCGCTGGCCATGCTCCAGATCGCCAGCGCGCGGTTGCGCACCGGGCCTTCGGCGTACAGCGTGTTGATCAGTGCCAGCGTGGCGGGGAACAGCAACGCGGCACCGACGCCCTGCGCGGCGCGCGCGATGATCAGCCAGGTCGCATTCGGCGCCAGTGCGCCAAGCAGCGACGCCAGTGCGAACAGCAGCATGCCCAGCCGGTAGAAACGGCGACGGCCGATCAGGTCGGCGGCGCGGCCGCCCAGCAGCAGGCTGCCACCGAACGCCACGGTGTAGGCACTGACCACCCACTGCAGCTGCTGCGCGTTGATCTGCAGCGCGCGGCCCATGTCATGCAGGGCGACGAAGATGATGGTGGCGTCCAGCGCGATGATCAGCTGCGCGGTGGCCAGCAGGGTCAACGCCCAGCGCGGGTATTTAAGGGGAGGCATCGGCGGTCTGGATCGATGGGGGAGCGCAGTCTCATTGATGCGACCGAATCAATAAACCCCCTGCCCACCATTTCTGTCATGATTTTCCGCATGAATGCAGCCTCGATGGACCTCAATGCGGTGCGCATGCTGGTGCAGGTGGCCGAAGCGCGCAGTTTCACCGTGGCCGCCGGCCAACTCGGCCTGAGCCAGTCCGGCCTGTCGCGCGCGATCGGGCGGCTGGAAGCCACGCTGGGGGTAAAGCTGCTGCAGCGGAACACCCGCAACGTGGCGTTGACCCCGGATGGCCGCCAGTTCGTGGAACAGGTGGCACCGCTGCTGGCCGGCCTGGACGATGCCGAGCGGCAACTGGCCGACCGCCCGTGCACGCCCTCGGGTACGTTGAAGATCAGTGCGCCGTCGATGTTCGGGCGCAAGGTGCTGGTGCCGATGCTGGCGCCATTGCTGGAACAGCATCCGCAACTGCAGGTGGAAGCCGTGCTCAGCGACCGCCTGGTCGATCTGGTCGAGGAAGGCTTCGATGCCGCGCTGCGCACCGGCGTCATCGCCGACCAGCGCATCGTCGCGCGGCCATTGCGGCCGCTGCGCTGGGTGACGGTGGCCAGCCCCGCTTATCTGGCCCGCTGTGGCGCACCGGACGATGTGGCCGCGCTGCAGGATCATGCTTGCCTGGCGGTGCGCAACCTGCGCAGTGGCCGGCTGGTGGACTGGCAGTTCCTGCAGGACGGGCAACTGCGCGAGTTCACGCCGCCGACGCGGATGGTGTTCGACAGCGGCGATCCGCTGGTGGAAGCGGCCATCGCTGGCATCGGCATCGTGCAGGTGATGGATTTCGCGGTGGCTGATGCCTTGGCCGACGGCCGCCTGCAGCGCGTGCTGCAGCCTTTCGAAGGCCGCAGCCGCGCGCTGTCACTGATCTACCCGCCGTCGCGCCAGCATTCGCCGAAGCTGCAGGTGCTGGCCGACGCGTTGCTGGCCGGGGATTGGTAGCGCCGGCCACTGACCGGCGTCTGCAGGAATCCACCCGTTTCAGGTTTGCCGGCCAGCGGCCGGCACTACCAGGCTGTGGTCGATCCACGCCATGCGTGGATGAGGGTTGGTAGCGTCGCGCATCGCCCGGCGCTACCGGTGCGGCGTTGCCGGCCAGCGGCCGGCACTACCAGGCTGTGGTCGATCCACGCCATGCGTGGATGAGGGTTGATAGCGCCGCGCATGACCCGGCGCTACCGGTGCGGCGTTGCCGGCCAGCGGCCGGCACTACCAGGCTGTGGTCGATCCACGCCATGCGTGGATGAGGGTTGGTAGCGCCGCGCATGGCCCGGCGCTACCGGTGCGGCGTTGCCGGCCAGCGGCCGGCACTACCGATCAGGCGAAGCTATCGGTAGCGCGTACCAGCGCGTCCACGTTCTCGGCCTCGAACGCAGAGTGGCCCGAGGCCGGGGTGATTTCCAGCTTCGCCTTCGGCCAGACCTTGGTCAGGTCCCAGGCGTTGGCCAGCGGGCAGACCACGTCGTAGCGGCCGTGCACGATCACGCCGGGAATATCGGCGATGCGGTGCGCGTCGCGCAGCAGCTGGTCTTCCACCTCGAAGAAGCCGCCGTTGACGAAGTAGTGGTTCTCGATGCGGGCAAACGCCAGCGCGAAGTGCGGGTCTTCGTGGCTGTTGATGAAGTCATCATCGACATGCAGGAAGCTGGTCGCGCCTTCCCAGACCGCCCAGGCCTTGGCCGCTTCCAGGCGGGTGGTTTCGTCGTCGCTGGTCAGGCGGCGGTGGAAGGCCGAGATCAGGTCATGGCGCTCCACCGACGGGATCGGCTTCAGGTAATGCTCCCACGCATCCGGGAACAGGCGGTTGGCGCCTTCCTGGTAGAACCATTCCAGTTCCCAGCGACGCAGCATGAAGATGCCGCGCAGGACCAGTTCGGTCACGCGCTGCGGATGGGTTTCGGCATAGGCCAGCGCCAGGGTCGAACCCCAGCTGCCGCCGAACACCTGCCAGCGATCGACCTTGAGGTGCTCGCGCAGTTTTTCGATATCGGCAACAAGGTCCCAGGTGGTGTTGTCCACCAGGTCGGCGTGCGGGGTGGAACGGCCGGCACCGCGCTGGTCGAACAGGATGATGCGGTACTTGGACGGGTCGTGGAACTGGCGCATCTTGTCGCTGCAGCCACCGCCCGGGCCACCGTGCAGCATCACCACCGGCTTGCCGTCCGGGTTGCCGCACTGCTCGAAGTACAGCGTGTGGCGGTCGTCGACCTTCAGGGTGCCGACGTCATAGGGGGTGATGGCGGGGTACAGCGTACGCATGCTTGCAGCTCCAGGGTGATGCCCTGCCGTGGCAGGAGAACCTCCATTCTAGGCCGGACGCCGGCCCAGGGTGATGCGGTCGCGTTGCTCCAGATCCTGCACGGTCTGCACCTCGGCAAAACCCGCCGCGTCGAACAGCGCGCGGATCGCCTCGCCCTGGTCCCAACCGTGCTCGATCAGCAGCCAGCCGCCGGGCAGCAGGTGGGCCTGGCCACCGTCGACGATGCGGCGGATGTCATCCAGGCCATCCGGACCCGAGGCCAGTGCGGTGGCCGGCTCGAAGCGCAGGTCACCCTGCTCCAGATGCGGATCGTCGCTGGCGATGTACGGCGGGTTGCTGGCAATCAGATCAAGACGCGCACCCTGCAGCGGCGCATACCAGTCGTGCCCGCCTTCGGCGAAGCGGACGTTGCGCAGATCATGGCGGGCGGCATTGCGCGCGGCCACGGCCAGCGCGCCCGGGCTGGCGTCGGTGGCCAGCACCTGCGCCTGCGGCCGTTCGCTGGCCAGTGCCAGTGCAATCGCACCACTGCCGGTGCCCAGGTCGGCCAGCTGCAGCGACTGGTCTGGCGGCAGGCGCTCCAGCGCCAGCTCGACCAGCAGCTCGGTTTCCGGACGCGGGATCAGCGTGGCCGGGTCGACCTCCAGGTCCAGCGTCCAGAATCCGCGACGGCCGGTCAGGTAGGCCACCGGCTCACCGGCCACGCGGCGGGCCAGCAACGCCTCGAAGGCGGCCTGGTCATTGGCGGCCAGCGGATCGGTGGCGTGGGCGAACAGCCAGCTGCGCGGGCGGTCCAGTACGTGAAGCAGCAGCAGTTCAGCCTCGTGGCGGGCTTCGATGCCGCCGAGACGGGCACTGGCCTCGGCCACGATCTGGCGCAGGGTGGGTTCGGTTTGGAAAGACATTCCGCAATTGTAGAGCCGTGCCCATGCTCGGCTGCTTCTGGAACAGCGGAGCATGGGCTCGGTTCCAGAGATCCGCGGTCGAGCGTGGCTCGACACTACAAAAAGCTGCAATCCGTTCAGGTTCTGCCGGAGGGAATAAGGAGGGGCTATCGGCCCCTTTTCGCGCCTCCGGGAGATTTCCCTTGTCACACAGCCAGTGGCAGGATGGGAGCGGCAAGGTTCAGTGCCTGCTCATGGCCAAATGATAGACTTCATCTATCAAATAGATGCAATCAATGGATTGTTCTTATCGCCAGCGAGTCGGTAACCTAGCTCCTGTCGATTCACCCACTCCCCTTCACCAGAGGAAAAACGATGTCCCTGATCAACACCCAGATCCAGCCGTTCGAAGCCAACGCTTACCACAATGGCGAGTTCATCAAGGTTTCCGACGCCAGCCTGAAGGGCCAGTGGTCCGTCCTGATCTTCATGCCGGCCGCCTTCACCTTCAACTGCCCGACCGAGATCGAAGACGCGGCTGACCATTACGCCGAGTTCAAGAAGGCTGGCGCCGAGGTCTACATCGTCACCACCGATACCCACTTCTCGCACAAGGTGTGGCACGAAACCTCGCCGGCCGTCGGCAAGGCCCAGTTCCCGCTGGTCGGCGACCCGACCCACCAGCTGACCAACGCCTTCGGCGTGCACATTCCGGAAGAAGGCCTGGCCCTGCGTGGCACCTTCATCATCAACCCGGAAGGCGTGATCAAGACCCTGGAGATCCACTCCAACGAGATCGCCCGTGACGTTTCCGAGACCCTGCGCAAGCTGAAGGCTGCCCAGTTCACCGCCGCCAACCCGAACCAGGTCTGCCCGGCCAAGTGGAAGGAAGGCGAGAAGACCCTGACCCCGTCGCTGGACCTGGTCGGCAAGATCTAACGCAGCACCGGCCTGCCGTGGCCCCACGCCACGGCGCGCCCATCATCCCCATGCCGGTGCCCTACCGGCGTGGGGGTGAACCCAAGACAGCCAACGCTCGCCCGCCTTGGCCAGCCAGCCCCTTCCACGGTCGCTGTCTTGGGTTCACCCCTACCCCCAGCTGGTCCGCTACCTTGTACAGCGGTGCCACGCCCCCTGTTTGCCTGAAGCCAGGAGAAGACCGATGTTGGACGCCAACCTGCAGTCGCAGCTGAAGACCTATCTGGAGCGCGTGACCCGCCCGATCCAGATCACCGCGCACGCCGACGACGGCGCCAAGTCGCAGGAGATGCTGGAACTGCTGCAGACCCTGGAAAGTCTGTCGGACAAGATCTCGCTGCGGGTGCTGCGCGATGGCCAGGGCCGCGTGCCGTCCTTCGACCTGGGCACCCCGGGCCAGGACATCCACCTGACCTTCGCCGGCCTGCCGATGGGCCATGAGTTCACCTCGCTGGTGCTGGCGCTGCTGCAGGTGGGCGGTCATCCGTCCAAGGCCACCGCCGAGCTGATCGAGCAGGTGCAGAACCTGGAAGGCGAGTACAGGTTCGAGACCTACTTCTCGCTGTCCTGCCAGAACTGCCCGGACGTGGTGCAGGCGCTGAACCTGGCGGCGGTGCTCAACCCGCGCATCCAGCACGTGGCCATCGACGGTGCCCTGTTCCAGGACGAAGTCGAGAAGCGCGAGATCATGTCGGTGCCGACCGTGTACCTCAACGGCGAAGTGTTCGACCAGGGACGCATGACCCTCGAGCAGATCGTGGCCAAGCTGGACACCAATGCCAGCAAGCGCGATGCCGAGAAGATCGCCGCCAAGGACGCCTTCGACGTGCTGGTGGTGGGCGGTGGCCCG
Organism: Stenotrophomonas sp. YJH_SMC_120; assembly: GCF_059368675.1. NCBI lineage: Bacteria > Pseudomonadati > Pseudomonadota > Gammaproteobacteria > Lysobacterales > Lysobacteraceae > Stenotrophomonas > Stenotrophomonas sp. YJH_SMC_120. Next base: position 4,094 of record NZ_JCAFRY010000027.1, on the reverse strand, counting down.
GCCGGTGCTGCAGCGGCGATCTACGCCGCACGCAAGGGCATCCGCACCGGCATCGCCGCCGAGCGTTTCGGTGGCCAGGTGCTGGACACCATGGCGATCGAGAACTTCATTTCGGTGAAGGAGACCGAAGGCCCGAAGCTGGCCACGGCACTGGAACAGCACGTGCGCGAGTACGAGGTGGACATCATGAACCTGCAGCGCGCCAGCGCGCTGGTGCCGGCCGGCGAAGACGGCCTGGTGCGGGTGCAGCTGGAGAACGGCGCGGTGCTGAAGTCGCGTTCGGTGATCCTGTCCACCGGCGCGCGCTGGCGGCAGATGAACGTGCCGGGCGAAGACCAGTACCGCAACAAGGGCGTGGCCTATTGCCCGCACTGCGATGGCCCGCTGTTCAAGGGCAAGCGCGTGGCGGTGATCGGCGGCGGCAACTCCGGCGTGGAAGCGGCCATCGATCTGGCCGGCATCGTGTCGCATGTAACCCTGCTGGAGTTCGATTCCAGCCTGCGCGCCGATGAAGTGCTGCAGAAGAAGCTGCGCAGCCTGGCCAATGTCACCGTGCTGACCAGCGCACAGACCACCGAAGTGCTGGGCGACGGCAGCCGTGTCACCGGCCTGGTCTACAAGGACCGCGTCGGCGGCGACGCCCACCGCGTCGAGCTGGAAGGCATCTTCGTGCAGATCGGCCTGCTGCCCAACACCGAGTGGCTGAAGGATGTGGTGGCGTTGTCGCCGCGTGGCGAGGTCGTCATCGACGACCGCGGCCAGACCAACCTGCCGGGTGTGTTCGCTGCTGGCGATTGCACGACGGTACCCTACAAGCAGATCATCATTGCCATGGGCGCCGGTTCGACCGCCGCACTGAGCGCGTTCGACCACCTGATCCGCTCGTCGGTGAGCAACAGCAGCGGTGCCGTTGCTGAAGCGGCCTGATCCACCGTTCCCAGATCACCGGGAACATTGTCTGCCTGTCGGGTAACCACGCCGTCAGCCGGTCCGTTACCCTTGGGGTGTAAGGATGAACCTACGTGATCTGAAGTACCTGGTAGCCCTGGCCGACCACAAGCATTTCGGCCGGGCTGCCGCCTCCTGCTTTGTCAGCCAGCCCACGCTGTCCACGCAGATCCGCAAGCTGGAAGAAGAACTGGGCCTGCCGCTGGTGGAACGCGCACCGCGCAAGGTGATGCTGACCCCGGCCGGCCAGGAAGCGGCGGCACGGGCACGGGTGATCGTGTCCGAAGTGGAGCAGCTGAAGGAAGCGGCGCGACGCAGCCGCGACCCGGAAGCCGGGACGGTGCGCCTGGGGATCTTCCCGACCCTCGGTCCGTACCTGCTGCCGCATGTGATCCCACGCATCCGCGAGCGCTTCCCGGAGCTGGAACTGCTGCTGGTCGAGGAAAAGAGCGATGTGCTGCTGGACCGCCTGCGCGAAGGCAAGCTGGACGCCGCGCTGCTGGCGCTGCCGGTAATCGACGACCAGCTGCACGCCGAGTTCCTGTTCGAGGAACCATTCCTGCTGGCGGTGTCCGGGCGCCACCCGCTAGCCCGCCGCGAACACCTGGATGTGCAGGAACTGGCCACGCAGAAGCTGCTGCTGCTGGAAGATGGCCACTGCCTGCGCGACCAGGCGCTGGAAGTGTGCCGCCTGTTCGGCGCCAACGAGAAGTCCGAGTTCCGCGCCACCAGCCTGGAGACGCTGCGGCAGATGGTTGCCGCCGATGTCGGCATCACCCTGCTGCCCAGCCTGTCGGTGCAGCCGCCGGTGCCGCGCTCGAACAACATCCGCCTGCTCGACTTCACCGGCGAGGGCCGTCCCAGCCGTCGCATCGCCATGATCTGGCGCCGCAGCTCGGCCATGAACGACTTCCTGATGGAACTGGCCGACCAGTTCAAGCGCCTGCCGCAGGCGCTGTTCACCCTTGATGCGGTGAATGCCACCGGCGAAGCGACCGCCCTGCCCGGCCCCGCCCTGAACGGCTGAACCCCCGCAGCACCGGCCTGGAATCGGCAGGAGTCGATTCCGGCCGCATTTGTCCCCACAATACAGACAGGCGGCGCCAGCAGGTGCCGCCTTTTGCATGGCTTTCAACCAAGGAGCTTCACCATGAGTACCGCCAGCGGCCTGCCGCCGTCGATCACCGTTTCCACCTTCGACATGGACCGCCTGGACGCCATGCTCGAATCCCCTGCGCTGAGCCAGACGCCTGCCGCGCTCGCGCTTGCTGAAGAACTCAACCGGGCCACCGTGCTGGCACCGGACCAGATTCCCGAAGGCATCGTCATGATGCATTCGCGCGTGGAGTGCGAAGATGAAGTGTCGGGCGAGAAGCACGTCCTGACCCTGGTCTTCCCCCGCGAAGCCAACGTCGATGAAGGCAAGGTTTCCGTGCTGGCCCCGGTCGGCAGTGCCCTGCTCGGCCTTTCGATCGGCCAGAGCATCGACTGGAACGCGCCCGGCGGCCGCAAGCTGCGCCTGCGCGTGACTGCGGTCCACAACGACCGCCCCTGATTACCGCTGCGCACCGCGCGCGATTCGATCCCCCTGCACCAGGAGCCGTAATGAGTACCCCGTCCAAACTGTCCCAGCTGCGCGAACTGTCCGTGGTCGTTGCCGATACCGGTGACTACGAGGCGATCAAGCGCCTGCAGCCGGTGGACTGCACCACCAATCCGACCCTGGTGAAGAAGGCGCTGGACCTGCCGGTCTACGCCGAGCTGATCGAACGCGAACTGGCCTGGGGCCGCCAGCAGAGTGGCGACCGCGAAGCCGTGGTGCACGCCGTGGCCGACCGCCTGACCATCGGCGTCGGCGCGCTGCTGAGCACGCTGGTGCCGGGCCGCGTGTCCACCGAAGTGGACGCCGACCAGGCCCACGACACCGCCGCCACCGTGGCCAAGGCCCGCCAGTTCATCCAGATGTACGCCGATGCCGGCGTGCCGCGCGAGAAGATCCTGATCAAGATCGCCGCGACCTGGGAAGGCGTGGAAGCCACGCGCATCCTGCAGGCCGAGGGCATCGACTGCAACCTGACCCTGATCTTCAACCCGACCCAGGCGCTGGCCTGCAGCGAAGCCGGCGCGTTCCTCATCTCGCCGTTCGTCGGCCGTATCCTCGATTGGTACGTGGCCAACGGCCAGACCCCGGCCACCATCGACGAAGACCCGGGCGTGAAGTTCGTGCGTGGCGTGTATGCCGAATTCAAGCGCCGCGGTTCGCCGACGGTGGTGATGGGCGCCTCGTTCCGTTCGACCGCGCAGATCGAAGCGCTGGCCGGCTGCGACCGCCTGACGATTTCGCCGGACCTGCTGGAGAAGCTGGACGCCGACCACGGCGAGTTGCCGCGCAAGCTGGTGGCCGGTGCCGCCGATGGCACGGCGGTGACCCCGATCGACGCGGCGAAGTTCGCGGCGGACCTGGCGGCCGATCCGATGGCCACCGAGAAGCTGGCGACCGGCATCGAGGCGTTTGCCAAGGATCTGGAAGCACTGCGCGAGCGGATCCGCGCGGCACTGTGATTCCGGCCAACGGCTGAGCCCCTCGTGGCGGGGGGCTCAGAGCAAAAGCCGTGCTGGGTCGGGCGGGTTGGGTTCGCGGGAGACGCCGTGAATCCATCCCTGGAGGCTTGGCCGCCGCATCCATGCGGCGGACACTACCGCGAACCCAACCCGCCCGCCCTCTGACAGTTTCCTGTGGCCGCCCGCCACGGAAGAAAGAAAGAAGAGCAACAGCGGGTCGCGCGCTTCGCTTGCTCGGAGCTGAGCATGGCTATGCCGGTCGTCCTGACCGGCACCCTCCGGGCCGTCGCGCAAGCGACGTTGGCAGCGGCTCCTGCCGCTGCCTTCAGCTCTACAGAAAGCACTGCAGGATCAAACAAAAAGGACGCGGCGAACGCCGCGTCCTTTTTGTTTTTCTTCAGTTCGTCAGTAACCAATGCTCTCGCCCACCGTCACCGGGAAACTGTCGAAGGTGGGACGGGGGCGGCTGGCAGGACCGTTGGCGCCATGGATGGCGCCATCGAGCCCCCAGGGGTGAGGGCGCTTTGCTTGCGAAGCACTGCTTCGCAAGCGCCCGAACGCACAGCCGCCAGCGGCTGGGCCGG
>NZ_JCAFRY010000026.1:0-50075 GCF_059368675.1 Stenotrophomonas sp. YJH_SMC_120 | reverse complement strand
AGAGCAACGTGATGCCGTGCTGCCTGAATGGCTGCATTACTACAACTGGCACCGACCCCACATGGGGATCGGCAGCCAACCGCCTATTTCCAGAATCCCGCTGAACAACGTGGTGGGTTTACACAGTTAGTCGACTGCTCTACGTTCAGGCCGCGAAAATCCCGCCCTGCGCGCGTTAGTCGACTACCAGTCGACTCTACCAATCCCGGTCCCCAGTCCCGATCCCGATCCCGATCCCGATCCCGATCCTGGTGCCGTCTCAGCGATACACCACGTACCGCATCAGCAGGAACGACACACACGCCAGGCCGCCTTCCACCAGCGGTTTGGCCAGCCAGGTGTACTGCAGGCCCAGCGCGTGGTCCACCAGGCTCACCAGCAATGTGCTCGCCACGGTGAGCAGCAGCCATAGGCCGAAGAAGCGTGCAAATCGCTTCCATCCCAGCTTGCGGGTGCCGGCCTCGGCAAAGGTGTAGCGGCCGTTGAGCCAGAAGCCCAGCAGCATGCCGGCCAGGCGCCCGGCGATGTTGGCCGGCGCCACGGGCATGCCCAGTGCGGTGGTGACCACGAACACGAGCCAGTCGAGCAGCAGCTGCACGAGCCCGATGACGAGGTAGGCGCTTCCCTGGCGGACGAGGCTCATCGGCATGGCGAAGGGAGGAGGGATGCCCATGTTAACGGCGCACGCTCTAGAATCACCGGCAACGAACCACGGACCGCCGTTCCCATGACCCAACCCCTGCACGTCATCATCCTCGCTGCCGGCGCAGGCAAGCGCATGAAGTCGGTGCTGCCGAAGGTGCTGCAGCCGATCGCGGGCCAGCCGATGCTGGCGCACGTGATCGACGCGGCCCGTGAGCTCCAGCCGGCGGCGATCCACGTGGTCCATGGCCATGGCGGCGAGGTGGTGCGCCAGTACTTCGCCGGCCAACCCGACCTGCAATGGGCCGAGCAGGCACAGCAGCTCGGCACCGGCCACGCGGTAGCGCAGGCGATGCCCCAGGTTCCCGACCTGGCGCAGGTGCTGGTCCTGTACGGCGACGTGCCGCTGATCCGTGCGCAGACCCTGCGCGACCTGCTCGCACAGCCGGGCCGGCTGGCGGTACTGGTGGCCGATGTCGATGACCCGACCGGATATGGCCGCGTGCTGCGCGATGCCGAGGGCAAGGTTGGCGCGATCATCGAGCAGAAGGACGCCACCGATGACCAGCTGCGCGTGCGCACGATCAATACCGGCATCATCGCGGCCGAATCGACTGCGCTGCGCCGTTGGCTGTCGCAGCTTTCCAACAGCAATGCACAGGGCGAGTACTACCTCACCGATGTCTTTGCGTTTGCCGCCCATGAATACACGCCGGCCGAAATGGCGCTGGTGGCCGACGCGCAGGAGGCCGAAGGGGCAAACGACCCCTGGCAGCTCTCGCAGCTGGAGCGCGCCTGGCAGCGTCGTGCGGTACGGGCTCTGTGCGCACAGGGGGCGCGCGTGCGCGATCCGGCCCGGCTCGACATCCGCGGCACTGTCACCGTGGGCAGCGACGTGCTGATCGACGTCGATGTCGTGCTCGAGGGCAACGTGGTGCTCGGCGACGGCGTCACCGTCGGTCCGTTCAACCGTTTGAAGGACGTCAACCTTGGGCCGGGCACCGAAGTGCGTGCGCACTGCGACCTGGAGGGCGTGGTTACCGAGGGCGCCGCGCAGATCGGCCCGTTCGCGCGCCTGCGACCGGGCACCGTGCTGGCCGATGGCGTGCACGTCGGCAACTTCGTCGAGACCAAGAAGGTCACGCTGGGTGTGGGCAGCAAGGCCAATCACCTCACCTACCTGGGCGATGCGGTGATCGGCAGCAAGGTGAACATCGGCGCTGGCACCATCACCTGCAACTACGATGGCGTGAACAAGTCGACCACCACCATCGGCGACAACGCGTTCATCGGCTCCAACAGTTCGCTGGTGGCACCGGTGACCATTGGCGACGGCGCGACCATTGCCGCCGGTTCGGTCATTACCCGCAACGCGCCGGACGGCAAGCTGACACTGGCGCGTGCCCGACAGGAAACCATCGATGGCTGGAAGCGCCCGCTCAAGAAGTCCTGAGCCCCGCATTCCCCGCGCCGATGAACTCGGTGTGCTGCCCGGCATCGAGCAGCGCGCCGGCCAGGTGTTGAGGGGCCATGAGGCCTATCCGGTGTTCGCCGGGCATGGCCTGGACCTGCCGACACTACAGGATGGCCTTGAACGCGGGCAGCTGTGGGTGGTGGATGCGGCAGACGGTGGCATCGCCGGCTATCTGCTTGCCGGCGAACTGGCAGGTGAGTTCCACGTGCTGCAGATGGATGTGGATCCTGCACACGCGCGGCAAGGTCATGGGCGCACGTTGTTGCGCCATGCATTGGTACAGGCCCGGGCGAAAGGCTATCGCTCGGCCGTGCTGACCACGTTGTCCGACGTGCCGTGGAATGCGGCCTTCTATGCCAGTGAAGGGTTCGTCGCCGCACCGGAGGCGGAGTGGGGTGCAGGGCTGCAGGCGGTGATGGCCGAAGAGGCCGCGCTGGGGTTTCCGATGCATCTACGCGTGGCGATGCGGCAGGCCTGGTAGGTGCCGGCCTCGGTCGGCATATCCACGCATCGCGTGGATCTACCCGATCGGTCCGCTCAACCCACCGGCAGCAGGATCGACACGCACAACCCGCCATCGCCGCGGTTCTGCAGTGACACCCGTCCGCCGTGGGCCTCCACGATCTCCCGCGTCAGCGCCAGCCCCAGCCCGGTGCCATTGCGCTTGGTCGAGTAGAACGGCATCAGTGCGTTCTGCAGCACCTGCTCGTTCATGCCCTTGCCGCGGTCAAGCACGTCCAAGCGCAGCCACTGCGGCAGCCGGGTCAGCTGTACCTGCACATCGTCGTTGGGCGGCTCGGCTTCAGCGCAGGCTTCGTGCGCATTCTTCAGCAGGTTCAACAACGCCTGCCCGAACTGCGCGATGTCGATGCGGCTGCTCAGCTCCTCGTCCGGCTCACGTTCCATGCCGAACGGGATCTGCTGGCGCAGGCTGGACAGGAACGGCGCCCAGTGCACGGTCTGCAGCTGCGGCTGTGGCAGCTTGGCAAAGCGCGCATAGCCACGGATGAAGCCTTCCAGGTGGCGTGCGCGATCCTCGATGGTGGTGAAGATCTCGGGCAGCCGGTCAAAGCGTTCACGCTGCACCAGCACGCCGCCGGAATGGGCGAGCGAAGCAATCGGCGCCAGTGAGTTGTTGAGCTCGTGGCTGATCACCCGGATCACCTTCTTCCAGGTCTGCACTTCCTGGCGGCGCAGCTCGGCGGTCAACAGGCGCACCAGCAGCAGGTCGTGTGGGCGGCCGTTGAGCTGGAAGGCACGCCGCGAGAGGTGATAGACCTGCTCGTCATCCTCATCGCCGTCCTCCCCCTCGGCGTGCACCGCGAACAGGCTGTCACCGCCACGGGCGATGGCATCGCGCAGTTCCACCGGCACCTGTTCCAGCACGTCTTCCAGGCGCTGGCCTTCCAGCTTCCAGCCGCCGTGCAGCAGCTTGCGCGCGGCCAGGTTGGAGAACACCACGCGGGCGATGCCATCACCGCCGGAGGCGATCAACAGCATCGCAACCGGCGTGTTCTGCACCATGGTGTCCAGCAGCAGCTCACGTTGCACCAGGCCCTGCCGCTGCTCACGCAGTACATCACCCAGCTCCCGGTGTGCCTGCACCAGGTCGCCGAGCTCGTCATTGCCGGGCCAGTGCACGCCGAAGTTGTATTCGCCGTCGCGATAGCTGCTGGTGGTGCCCGCCAGGGCCCGCATCAGTGACCGCACCGGGGCGGTGGCCCGACGCAGGGTCCACCACATCAGTGACAGCAGGATCAGCGCCGACACCGTGGTCACCACCCAGCCATGGTCCATCCAGTAGGCCAGGAGCCACGGCAGTGCCGCAGCCAGTGCCAGCACCGGCAGCAGGCGCAGGAACAGGCGGAAGGTGAACGAGCGCCGCTTCATTCGCGTGGAATACCGTGGCGGTCCATGCGCCGGTACAGCGCCTGGCGGCTCAGGCCGAGCTCGGCGGCAGCCTGGGCGATGACGCCATGGTTGCGCGCCAGCACCTCCTCGATGCGTGCGCGGTCGGGATCATTGCCTGCGCTGGGTGCCGGTCGTGGTGCGGCGGCTGCGCGCGGCAGGTTGAGATCGGCCACTTCGATGCGGTTGCCGGTGGCCAGCAGTTCGGCACGCTGGATCACGTTGCGCAGCTCGCGCACGTTACCTGGCCAGGGGTGCCGCTGCAGTGCTGCGGTGGCGGCGCTGGACAGCGGCTTGCCAGCGGTCAGGAATCGCTCGGCCAGCGGCACGATGTCGCCCGGGCGGTCGGCCAGCGGCGGCAGCACCAGTTCCACCGTGTTGAGGCGGTAATAGAGATCTTCGCGGAAGGTACCCTCGCGGATCATCGTCGGCAGGTCGGCATTGGTCGCGCTGACCACGCGGACCTTGACCTGGCGCTCGCGGTTGGAACCCAGGCGCTCGAAGCGGCCGGTTTCCAGCACGCGCAGCAGCTTCATCTGCCCGCCCAGCGACAGGTTGCCGATCTCATCCAGGAACAGGGTGCCACCATCGGCGGCCTCGAACTTGCCTTCGCGCGCCTTGTTGGCGCCGGTATACGCACCGGCCTCGGCACCGAACAGTTCGGCTTCGATCAGTTCCGAGGGCAGCGCGCCACAGTTGACCGCCACGAACGGGCCCTTGGCCACCAGCGAATTGGCCTGGATGATCTGCGCGATCTTCTCCTTGCCGGCACCGTTCGCGCCGGTGATCAGTACCGGCAGTTCCGAGCGTGCGACCTGGCAGGCGAGGGCGATGACGCGCTCGCTGGCGGGGTCGGCGAAGACCGCGCCGCACAGGTCGTACTTCTCTTCCAGCGCATTGCGCTGGCGCAGCTCACGGCTGCGGCGCCGGTCCAGTTCACGGCGTGCCTCGGACAGTTCCAGCAGGTTGTTGACCGTGGTCAGCAGCTTGCGGTCGTCCCAGGGCTTGGCCAGGTAGTCGGCGGCACCGGCCTTGACCAGGTCCACCGCGCTGCTCAGGTGGGTCCAGGCGGTCAGCAGGATCACCGGCAGGTCCGGGTGGCGCGCGCGGATCTGTGCGAACAGGTCTTCGCCTTCTTCGCCGGAGGTGGTGTCCTCGCTGAAATTCATGTCCTGGATCACCAGGTCGACCGGCTGCGACTCGAGCAGGGCCAGCCCTTCGGCCGGGCTCTGCGCCTGCAGGGTGTCGATGTCATGCAGGGAGAACAGCACGTCCAACGCGGTGCCCACGCTGGCGTTGTCGTCGATGATCAGGATCGAAGGCATCAAGCAGTTCTGCAGAAAGGGATGGGCGGCGCCGATGGAGCCGTTCGTGTCCACGCACCGGGAGAGCCCGGCGCCACCCATCAAGCATAGCCAAACCTGTGGCCGTGCAGGAGCGGATGATGCTCAGCGCCTGGGTGGGGCTGGCGGAGGTGGTGGCGCGGGTGGTGGCGGGACCTCCAATGCCTGTCGCCACGCAGCGGCGTTGACCGCCACCGTCAGTTCGCGCTTGTCGCGGCGCAGCAACAGATAGGCGCTGGCCGCGTGGGAATGGCGCAGTGCCTCGGCCAGATGTTCAACCCGGCGCACCGCCGTGTCGTCCACGCGGAGGATGCGATCGCCACTGCGCACGCCGAAGCGCACTTCCGGGCTGGCGGCCTCCACATGCACCTGGCCTTCGGTCGAGCGCAGCGACAGCCGCGCTCCATCGCGGCGCCATTCCAGCGTCTGTGCGCTGCCACCACCGGCCAGCGCCGGCAGGGGCAGTAGCAGCATCAGGCACATCGCGCAGGCACGCATCTCACGCGCCCCGCGTGGCGACCGCAGGCGGTACCGCCGCCGCACGCCGTGCCGGACCGAACACCGCAATCTGTCCCAGTATCCATAGCAGCAGTGCACCCAGCGGCAGGTAGTACAGCGGCATGCGCGGCAGCTCGTACAGGTTCATCAGGGCCAGGTTGATCGCGTACGCCGCGAGCATGCCCAGCATGATGCCCAGCGAGGCCAGCAGGAAGTTCTCGGTCTGGAAGTAGCGCAGGATCTGCCCGCGGGTGGCGCCCAGCGCACGGCGGATGCCGATCTGCTTGCTGCGCTGCTGCACCCAGAAGCTGGCCAGGCCGATGATGCCCAGCGCAGTGACCACCAGCAGCGAGATGCTGACGGTGATCAGCAGGCCGACCATCGCGCGGTCGTTCTTGAAGAAGTCCTTGCGCTGGTCTTCATAGGTCAGCTTGTCGCGCATCAGGCGGTTGGGGTCGTTGCGCTCCAGCGCGGCGGCACCGGCATCGAGCACCTCCTGGCGGCGTTCCGGCGAAGTGCGCAACACGTACGTGCCACCCTTGTCGAAGCTGACCCGGATCGGCAGCAGCATCGAGTTGGTCCAGTTGTCATTCCAGCCATTGGGCGTGCTGAGCGTGTCGACGATGCCGACCACATGCAGCGACTGCTTGCCCATGTAGTAGGTCTTGCCCAAGGCGCTGCCGTTGGGCTCCATCTTGGCGGCGGTGGCCTGGGTGAGGATGACCGGGATGGCCTTTTCCTTGGCGCCACCCTTGCTGACGTCTTCGAAGTTCTGGTACTCGTCGGGCAGGAAATCGCGGCCGGCGATCAGATTGATGCCCATCGTGGCCAGCCCGTTCTCGGACAGGGTGTACATCGAAGCGTTGGTGGTCGGCCGTTCCTGGTCGATCACCCGCGAGATGCTGCTGCTGGAGGATCCGTTGCGGAAGGGAACCTGGTTGATGATGGTGACGTTGCTGACGCCGGGAATCGCGCGCAGCGATGCCAGGTCCTCGCGGGTGCGGGACATGGCGTCGGTCTGCTTGCCGATGCCGCTGACGCGCAGCATCACCAGTTCGCTCTCGGCGATGCCGCTGGGCATGCTGATCTTTTCCACGCGCTGGCTGACCAGGAACAGCGCGTTGCAGACGATGGCGCAGGTCAGTGCGACTTCCAGCACGATCAGGGCGGCAGCGGTCTTGTGCCGGCGCAGCGTGCTGAGGATGGGGCGGATGTCCATGGGAGTCCTCGTTCGGGTGCTTACTGCGACTTGAGCTGGATGGCCGGGGTGACCTGCATCGCGCGCCAGGCGGGCAGGAATCCGGCGGCGAGGCTGGCGAACAGGGTCAGGCCCAGCGCGAGCAGCAGCATGTTGCCGTCCAGGTGGGCCAGCTTTGCGTATTCCACCGGCTGCTGGCGCACCGCGAACAGGCCAAGCAGGGCCAGGCCGATACCCAGCACGCCACCGACCACGCCCACCGCGCCGGCTTCCACCAGGCACTGCAGGAAGATCTGGCCACGGCTGGCACCGAGTGCACGGCGCACGCCGATCTCACCACTGCGGCGCAGGAACTTGGCCAGCAGCAGGCCTACCGTGTTGACCAAGCAGACACCGAGGAAGCCCAGCGCCAGCCACAGCTGCAGGCGCACGTCGCTGGGCACTGCACCATTGAAGTCCAGCCATTCCATCACGGTGCGCAGGCGCACGTTCGGTGGGTGCTTGAAGCGGCCGGCCTCGCGCTGCTGGGTCGAATAGTTCTCCAGGTAGCGGCGGTAGTCGCCGGCCTTGGCCGGGTCCATTTCCACCCAGTACTGCAGCCACGCGCACGGTGCATTGAGCGAGTAGCTGTTGCCGTCGGGGTTTTCGCCGAAGCAGTTCATGTTGCCGTTGTTGCCGAGCTTCAGGTCCAACGAGGTGGAGATCGGCAGCAGCAGGTCTTCGTTCTTGCCGTAGCTGCCGGTGGTCAGGTCGTAGAAGTGCGGCTCCGGGCTCCATTCCTTCATCACGCCGACGATGCGGTAACTCTGGCCTTCCATGCGCAGGTCGCGGCCCACGCTGTTGGCGCCCTGGTACAGCTTGTCGTTGAGCGCCTTGGAGATGACCACCACGCGTGCGCGGCCTTCATCGTCCTCGCGCGTCCAGGGGCGGCCGTACTGCATGGGCACCTCGAACATCGGGAAGAAATCGGCCGAGGTCCAGCGGGTGTCGATGCTGAAGGGCTTGAGCGTGCTGTTGTCCGGTTCGATGGTGCCGCCGCCGCCGCTCATCAGCGCCTGGCGCTCGCCCTTGGCCTCGCGCAGCAGCGCTTCACCGTCGAAGCGGGTCAGCTGGGTTTCCGGTTCCTCGCCGGCGACATAGGCGCCGGTCGCGGCATCGAGCTGCACGTAGAACAGGCGGTCACTCTTGCCCGGAATCGGGTCGCCGGACAGCACGTGGAATACGGTCAACGTGGTCATCGAGGCGCCGATGCCGAGCGCGATGGCGATCACCATCAGCGCGGTCAGGACCTTGTTGCGGCGGAAACTGCGCGCCGCCAGTCGGGTGTAGTAGGCGAACATGGTCGGGCCCTCACTCGTTGACGGCGACGATGTGGCGCAACGGCGTGGCCAGCACCGGCTCGCGCACCAGGTCGGTCACCTGGCCATCGACGATGTGCACGTTGCGCTGCGCACGCGCGGCCAGTTCCGGGTCGTGGGTGACCATCACGATGGTGGTGCCGGCGGCGTTGATCTCCTCCAGCAGCTCCATCACGCCCCGGGCCATCTGCGTATCCAGATTGCCGGTCGGTTCGTCGGCCAGCAGCAGGCGCGGGCTGCCGGCCAGCGCACGCGCGATGGCCGCGCGCTGCTGCTGGCCACCCGACAGTTCATTCGGATAGTGCTTCATGCGCGAGCCCAGGCCGACCTGGGTCAGTGCCTTCTCGATGCGTTCGCGGCGCTCGTTGGCGCTCATCCTGCGATAGCGCAGCGGAACGTCGACGTTGTCGAACAGGTTCAGGTCGGGGATCAGGTTGAAGCCCTGGAAGATGAAGCCGATCTTCTGGTTGCGCAGGCGGCTGCGGGCGTCGTCGCCCAGCGTGCTCACGTCCTGGCCGTCCAGCATGTAGGTACCGCTGGTGAAGGTTTCCAGCAGGCCGGCGATGTTGAGGAAGGTGGTCTTGCCGGAGCCGGACGGGCCGGTGACCGCGACGAACTCACCTTCCTTGACCTGCAGTTCCAGCGAGCGCAGTGCGTGGGTTTCCACCTGTTCGGTGCGGAAGACCTTGGCGACCGAACGCATTTCGAGCATGTACATGGGGTGTCCTCTCTCCAGGATTCAGGTATCAGGTATCAGTTGACGGAGACGCGTTCGGCGTCCTTGAACAGGTCGCTGCCGGAGACCACGATGCGGTCGCCCGGCTGCACACCCGACTTGATTTCCACTTCGCCCAGGCTGCTGACGCCCAGTTCCACCGGACGGCGCACGGCGGTGCGGCCATCCATCACGTAGGCCATGCCGTTGCCCTGTTCGACGAACGGGCCACGCTCGACCTTCAGCACGTTCTTGCGGGTATCGAGCAGCACGCGCACTGACATCCGTTGGCTCTGGCGCAGGCCTTCGGGCTGCGCGCTGGCAAAGCGCACGCGCGCGTTGACCTCACCGTTGACCACTTCCGGCGACACCGCGCTGATCTCGCCCGGGAAGGGCTGGCCGTTGCCGCCGGTCAGCTGTGCGGGCATGCCGATCGCCAGGTCGCGGGCGAAGCTCTCCGGCACCTTGATCTCGACTTCGAACTTGGACAGGTCGACCACGCCCAGCACCGGGGCATTGGCGGCCAGGTTGGTGGACTGCACCGCCTGCACCTGGCCGACCTGGCCATCGAACGGGGCACGCAGCGTCAGCGCATCGACCTGGCGCTGTACTTCGGCCACCACCGCCTTCTGGCGATCGGCCAGCAGGCGCTTGTTGCGGGCATCCAGGTCCGCGCCCTGGCTCTGCAGGCGGGCATCGGTGGTGGCGTTGGCCAGGGTGATGTCGGCTTTCTTCAGCGAGTCCTTGGCCTTGGCCAGGTCGATCTGCGGCACCGCCCCGCCGTCGTAGCCGCGCTGGTAGCGCTGCAGGTCGCGGTCGGCGGCCTGCCGTTCGATGGTGGCCTGGTCGGTTTCCTTGCGCGACTTGGCGCGGGCCAGGGTGGCGTCCAGCGCGGCACGGCTGGCCTCGGCCTCCAGGCCGGCCAGGGTGGCCTGTTCCTGGGCCAGCTTGCTGCGCAGTTCGGGGCTGTCGATGACCGCCAGCTCCTGCCCCTTCTTCACCACGTCACCGGCGACCACCTTCAGGTCCACGGTGCCCGCAGAGATGGCATACAGGACCGGGCTGTTGGCGGCGATCACGCGGCCGTCGGCGGCGATGTCACGGACCAGGTCGCCCCGCTTCACTTCGGCGATGCGCACGCGGCTGCTGTCGAAGGAACGGCTGGCGTTGGACCAGGCGTGCACGGCCCAGCCGATGCCGGCGAGCAGGGCGATCGTGCCCAGCGCCGGCCAACGGTAACGGAGCCAGTTGGCGCGCGGAGCGCTGGCCGGAGTGGAGGAAACGATCTGGTCCTGGGCGGAAGTGTCGCGGATCATCGGGTGCGTGCCTGACGGTGGTAGCCAGTACCAAGCACGTAGCGTGCCAACTTTAATTCCTTATGGGTCAATGAGTTGGGATGTGGTGTGAAGTGTCCGGGTGTCCGCGGACACCTTTCCGGACACTTTCATTAAGCGGACAGGAGGGGGAGCGCGGGCACGCAGGCTAGAATGCGACGATCGTCTTCAAGGAAACGCGTGACATGTGTGGAATCGTGGGTGCGATCGCTGATCGCGACGTAGTGCCGGTGCTGATCGAAGGCCTGAAGCGGCTGGAGTACCGTGGTTACGATTCCTCCGGCATCGCGGTGATCGACCAGGGTGAGCGCCGCGATGTACGTCGCGTGCGTCGTACCGGTCGTGTGTCGGAAATGGCCACGGCGGCCGAGGCCGAGGGCTTCAACGCGGTGCTGGGCATCGGCCACACCCGCTGGGCCACCCACGGTGGTGTCACCGAGGCCAACGCGCATCCGCACATCAGCCATGGCGTGGCGCTGGTGCACAACGGCATCATCGAGAACCACGAAGAGCAGCGCGAGAAGCTGCGTGCGCTGGGCTACACCTTCGAGTCGCAGACCGACACCGAAGTCATCGCACACCTGATCCACCATCACCTGAAGAGTGGTGACGACCTGCTGGTGGCGCTGCAGCATACGGTGAAGGAGCTGACCGGTGCCTACGCACTGGCCGTGGTCAGCCGCGCCGAGCCGGAACGCTTCGTCTGCGCGCGCATGGGCTGCCCGCTGCTGATCGGCCTGGGCGAGGGCGAGAACTTCGTTGCTTCCGACGTCTCGGCGGTGATCTCGGCCACCCGCAAGGTCATTTTCCTGGAAGAGGGCGATACCGCCGAGATCCGTCGCGATGGCGTGCGCATCTTCGACGAGCACGACCGGCCGATCGAGCGCGACGTGCATCTGTCCGATGTGTCGCTGGCATCGCTGGAGCTGGGCCCGTACCGCCACTTCATGCAGAAGGAGATCCACGAGCAGCCGCGCGCGCTGGGCGACACCATCGAGGCGGCGATCGACGCCGGTGGTTTCCCGGCCGAGCTGTTCGGCAAGAGCGCCGAAGCCGTGCTGTCGGGCACTGAAGGCGTGCAGATCATCGCCTGCGGCACCAGCTACTACGCCGGCCTGACCGCGCGCTACTGGATCGAAGCCATCGCCGGCCTGCCGTGCAGCGTGGAGATCGCCAGCGAGTATCGCTACCGTGCCGCCTACGCGAATCCGAAGCACCTGATCGTGACCATTTCCCAGTCCGGCGAAACGCTGGATACGTTGGAAGCGCTGAAGTACGCCAAGTCGCTGGGCCACAAGCACACGCTGTCGATCTGCAACGTGCCGGAAAGCGCGATCCCGCGCGCCAGCGAACTGGTGTGCTACACCCGTGCCGGTGCCGAGATCGGCGTGGCCTCGACCAAGGCCTTCACCACCCAGCTGGCGGCACTGTTCCAGCTGACCGTGGTGCTGGGCAAGCTGCACGGCCGCATCGACGCGGCGCAGGAAGCGGACTACCTTGAGCAGCTGCGCTTCCTGCCGGGCAGCGTGCAGCACGCATTGAACATGGAGCCGCAGATCGCTGCGTGGGCCGAGCGTTTCGCACGCAAGAGCAGCGCGCTGTTCCTGGGTCGTGGCCTGCATTACCCGATCGCGCTGGAAGGCGCGCTCAAGCTCAAGGAAATCTCCTACATCCACGCCGAGGCCTACCCGGCAGGCGAGCTGAAGCATGGCCCGCTGGCGCTGGTGGACGAGGACATGCCGGTGGTGGTGATCGCGCCGAACGACAGCTTGCTGGAAAAGGTGAAGTCGAACATGCAGGAAGTGCGCGCGCGTGGCGGTGAACTGTTCGTGTTCGCCGACCAGGACAGCAACTTCAACGAGTCCGAAGGGGTGCACGTGATCCGTACGCCGCGTCATGCCGGCGTGCTCAGCCCGATCGTGCACACCATTCCGGTGCAGTTGCTGGCCTACCACACCGCGCTGGCGCGCGGCACCGACGTGGACAAGCCGCGCAACCTGGCCAAGAGCGTGACGGTGGAGTAACACCCGTCAGCTCGGTTGGAGGTTGCAAGCGAAGGGGGCCGTGTGGCCCCCTTTCGTTTGTGCCGGTGGCAGCGGCAAGTGGGACAGCCACAGGGTGTTCTGTCCACCGTCGGCAGCAGGCAATCAATCTTTAACGCGTGGCATCGCGTGTATTCAGCGGCGGTTTCAGCCGCGGTGCCATTCTCTGGATCGTCGGTTGGTTCCCACGACGAACTGTCCCATCGATGCCGGTAGTGACCGATGGTCGCAGTCGTAGAATCGATTTGACCGAGGTCCGGGTTGAGCGGTTGAACCCACCTCGTTCGCGTTGCAGCACGTCGTCTGCCGATCCATTCCAAGCGGCAGCCGGGTGCGCCAGACGTGCGCTGAAAGGTCTGTTCCCGGGGAGGGGGCGTATCGGAAGAGCACACTTTTTGACTTCAGTGACCTGCACCAGGAAACAAGAATGAACGTCCGCGAACTCCTGCAATCCAAGAAAGAAGCTGTCATCACCATCGATGCCGAAGACACCATTGGTGCCGCCGCCCACAAGATGAGCGCGAACAGGATCGCTGCGCTGGTGGTGATGAAGGACGATGCCCCGGTCGGCATCATTTCCGAGAAGGACATCGTGCGTACCCTGGCCGACGACGGCCCGCAGGCCGGCCGCCGGGTGATTTCCAGCCTGCCGTCCACCGGCCTGGAGGGCATCGCCCCGGAGGCCACCCTGAAGCAGGCCATGTCGCTGATGACGTACTCGCGGCGCCGTCATCTGATGGTCACCGAAGGCACTCGTCTGGTCGGCATCCTCAGCCTGGGCGACATCGTGAAGAACCTGCTGGGCGAGCTGGAGCTGGAAAAGGCCGTGCTGCAGGACATCTACATGGCCGCCCACTGAGGGCTGCAGCGCTGGAAGCAGAGAAGCCGGGCATTGCCCGGCTTCTTCGTTCACGGCATCGGTGAAATCAGAAAGTGACCTTCACCGAGTCGGCGCTGTAGTTGGCTGGGCCGTGGTAGACCACTTCGATGTTGTTGCCATCCGGGTCGAGCACGAACGCGCCGTAGTAGCCCGGGTGGTAAGGGCGTTCACCGGGCGCGCCGTTGTCGGTGCCGCCGGCGGCGATCGCGGCGGTATGGAAGGCATCGACGGTGGCGCTGTCGCGGGCCTGGAAGGCCAGATGGTGGCGGCCGGTCAGCTGGCCGGTGGCGGCCGTGCTGCTGGCGCTGGAAATGAACAGCTCATCGGCCCAGAAGTAGTCATCGCCTTCACCGGCGATCGGGATGCCGATGGTGTCGAACACCGCCTGGTAGAAGCGGCGGCTGGCCGCCAGGTCGCGCACTACCAGCTGGATGTGGTCGATCAGGCGGCCGCGGTGCAGTTCCATCGTTTCCATACGAACCTCGCAGAAAAAGGGGACGGAGGGGATTAAGTCGCTTCCAGCCCAATAATGCCAGAAACGACTTAATCCCCTCCGTCCCCTTTTCGGGTCAGACGTTGGCGATGATCTCGACCCAGTAGCCGTCCGGGTCCTTGATGAAAGCCAGGTTCTTCATGCGGCCGTCGGTCAGGCGCTTCTGGAAGGTCACGCCCAGATCCTCGAAGCGCTGGCAGGCGGCCTCGATGTCCGGCACCGACACGCAGATGTGGCCGAAGCCGCGCGGGTCGCTGTTGCCGTCGTGGTAGACCGCGCCGTCCTGGGTTTCGGTGCCGTGGTTGTGGGTCAGTTCCAGCACGCCCGGCAGCCCGGCCATCCACAGGCGGCGGGCGTTGTCATCTTCCGGCACCGTGACGCCAGCGGGCACGTAGGCCAGGAAGTACAGGCTGAACTGGGCCTCGGGGAAGTCGCGCTTGTCGATCAGCTGGTAGCCGAGCACGCGGGTGTAGAAGTCCAGCGAAGCGGCAATGTCCTTCACGCGCAGCATGGTGTGGTTGAACACGAAGCCGGTGGTTTCGGCCGGGGCCTGGGCGGCGACGCCGGGAACATCGCGCAGGGCGGGAATGGTCATGGGGGAGGTCCTTCAGACAGGGCCGTTGCCGGCCGGATGGCGCCATTCTACCGGCCAGCACCTGACGGCACTGCGACGTACAATGGCCGGATCGCACCGTTCCGTCCTGACAACGATTGCCCGCCATGTCGCAGCGTGAATGGGTGGCTGCCGCCATCCGCAAGATCGAAGCTGATTTCAACCGTTCCGCCGATACCCACCTGATCCCGCTGGCGCTGCCAGGGTTCGAGGGCATCGACCTGTACCTGAAGGATGAGTCGAGCCATCCCACCGGCAGCCTGAAGCACCGGCTGGCGCGCTCGCTGTTCCTGTATGCGCTGGCCAATGGCTGGTTGCGTGAAGGGCGTCCGGTGATCGAGGCCTCCAGCGGCTCGACCGCCGTGTCCGAAGCCTATTTCGCGCGGCTGCTCGGCCTGCCGTTCATTGCGGTGATCCCGGCCTCCACCTCGCCTGAAAAGATCGCCGCGATCGAGTTCCACGGCGGCCGTTGCCACCTGGTCGAACGTGCCTGCGACCTCAACTGTGATTCGGAAAAGCTGGCCCGTGAAACCGGCGGCCACTTCATGGACCAGTTCACCTATGCCGAGCGCGCCACCGACTGGCGTGCCAACAACAACATCGCCGAGTCCATCTTCAAGCAGATGGCCGAGGAGCCCAGCCCGGTTCCGGAATGGATCGTGTGCAGCCCCGGTACCGGCGGTACCGCAGCGACGCTGGGGCGCTATGTCAGCTATCGCCGGCATGACACCCGCATCCTCTGTGCGGACCCGGAAGTGTCGGTGTTCTTCGATGGCTACAAAGCCGCCGTGGCCGGTGAGCAGGACTGGCGCGGCCTGACCTGCAGCGGTGGCTCGCGCGTGGAAGGCATCGGCCGGCCGCGGGTAGAGGCGAGCTTCATCCCGACCAGTGTCGATGCGATGGTGAAGGTGCCCGATGCGCTGAGCCTGGCCGCGATGCGCCATGTCAGCCGCCAGCTGGGCCGCCGTGTCGGCGGCTCCACCGGCACCAACTTCATCGGTGTGCTGCAGGCGGCGCAGTGGATGCGCGAGGCGGGCCATCAGGGCAGCATCGTCAGCATCCTGTGCGACAGCGGCGAGCGCTACGCACAGAGCTACTACGACCCGTCGTGGTATGCGCGCCAGGGCATCGACGTCGACGGCGCCGATGCGCAACTGGCGGCGGCGGTGGCCGGGCAGGGACTGCCCGAATTGCCGTGGTGCAGCCTGGAAGCGTTGTAACGCGGCAACGTACGGCCGGCTGTGCGTCGACTCTACCCGGTCGCCGGGGCGGCTCAATATCCCGCTGCAGTGAACGCGTCCAGCACCGCGTCGCGCAGTGCATCGGGCAAGGCCTCGATGTCCATCGCGCGATCATCCAGATGCAGGCTCGGGTCCAGGATGCTCGCTCGGCCCTGGGCCAGCGCCTGCAGCCACAGCAGCACGCAGATCACGAACTCGCGCTCATGGCCCAGCCGCAGCTGGCTGGCGCCGCGTTCGATCACCTCGAACGGGTACCACTCCTGCGCATCGTTGAACGTGCCGCCCTGCTGCAGCACTGCCTGCAACTGCTGCAGATGGCGCGGGGCGTCATCGCCGGCATCGCACAATGCGGCGATCCAGGTCAGTTCGGCCGGGCTGGCGGACAATGCCAGTGACCGGGCCGGTGAGGCGGATGCAACTGCAGCCAGACCTTCCATGTAGGGCCTCGTTCGGTGCGTACCGCTGCGGACTCCCCCGCAGCCAGAGCTTCGGTGCGCGACCGTAAGGCCGACGTGAATGCCGGGCCGTGCCCCCTTGTCAGCCCCGCCTGCCAGCGCCATATCCTGCATGCTGCCCGCCTGCCGGGCCCGTACCCTGGAGATCTGCCGTGACCGTTGCCAACCCCCTGCTCGATTTTTCCGGCCTGCCGCGCTTCGAGGCCATCCGCCCCGAGCACGTGGCGCCGGCGCTGGACGTGCTGCTGGCCGGGGCCGAAGCCGCCGTCAGCGCCGCCGAGCAGGTGCAGCCGGTCACCTGGCAGACCTTCGTTGCCCCGCTGGATGACGCCACCGAGCGCCTGTGGCGCGCCTGGGGTCTGGTCGGCCACCTGCAGGGCGTGGTCAACACCCCGGAACTGCGTGAGGCCTACAACAGCAACCTGCCGCGGGTGACCCGCTTCGCCAGCGCGCTGGGCCAGAACCTGGCGTTGTACCGGCAGTACCAGACGCTGGCCGCCAGTGCCGAGGCGGCGCGCTTCGACGCGGCCCAGCGCAAGGTGCTGGACAACACCCTGCGCGATTTCCGCCTCGGTGGTGCCGAGCTGGCGCCGGAGGCGCAGCAGCGCTTCGCGGCGATCAAGGAAGAACTGTCGGCGCTGTCGGCGAAGTTCTCGCAGAACGTGCTCGACGCTACCGACGCCTGGTCGCTGATCATCGAGGACGAAGCGCGGCTGAAGGGCCTGCCGGAAGACGTGAAGGCCGCCGCGCGTGCCGCAGCACAGAAGGACGGCAAGGCCGGCTGGAAACTGACCCTGCAGATGCCGTGCTACCTGCCGGTGCAGACCTGGGGCGAGGACCGCGACCTGCGCGAGATCCTGTACCGCGCCAGCGCACAGCGTGCGTCCGAATTCGGCGATGAGTCGCTGGACAACAGCGGCAACATCGATCGGATCCTCGCCCTGCGCGCTGAACTGGCCGCGCTGCTCGGCTTCGATTCGTATGGCGATTATTCGGTAGCGACCAAGATGGCGCAGGACCCGGCCGAAGTGCTGGGTTTCCTGCGTGACCTGGCCGCGCGCGCCAAGCCGTTCGCGGCCAGGGACCGCGCCGACCTGGAGCAGTTCGCACGCGAGCAGCTGGGCATCGACAGCCTGCAGGCCTGGGACCTGGCGTTCGCCGCCGACCGCCTGAAGCAGGCCCGTTACAGCTATTCCGAACAGGAGGTGAAGCAGTACTTCACCGAACCGAAGGTGCTGGGCGGCCTGTTCTCGGTGATCGAGCAGCTGTACGGCCTGCGCGTGCAGGAGGACAGCGCACCGGTGTGGCATGACGACGTGCGCTTCTTCCGTCTGGTCGAAGCGCAGGGCGCGCTGGTCGGCCAGTTCTATCTGGACCTGTATGCGCGCGAGGGCAAGCGTGGTGGCGCGTGGATGGACGATTGCCGCAACCGTCGCGTGCGCGCGGACGGCAGCGTACAGACGCCGCTGGTCTACCTGGTGTGCAACTTCGGCCGTGGTGCCAACGGCAAGCCGGCCACCTTCAGCCACAACGAAGTGACCACGCTGTTCCATGAGATGGGCCATGGCCTGCACCAGCTGCTGACCCGCATTGGTGAGCTGGGCGTGGCCGGCATCAATGGCGTGGAATGGGATGCAGTGGAACTGCCCAGCCAGTTCATGGAGAACTTCTGCTGGGAGTGGGAGCACCTGCAGGCCATGACCGCGCACGTGGACACGGGCGAACCGCTGCCGCGCGGGCTGTACGAGCGCATGCTGGCCGCGCGCAACTTCCACAGCGGCATGGCCACCGTGCGCCAGCTTGAGTTCGGCCTGTTCGACATGCTGTTGCACAGCCAGTTCGAACCGGCGCAGGACAGCGTGCTGGCGCTGCTCGATCGCGTGCGTGCGGAGGTGGCGGTAAACCATCCGCCGGCCTGGAACCGCTTCCCGCACCAGTTCAGCCACATCTTCGCGGGCGGTTACGCCGCCGGCTACTACAGCTACAAGTGGGCCGAAGTGCTCAGTGCCGACGCCTATGCGGCGTTCGAGGAAGCGCCGCAGGCACTGGCCGAGACCGGTGCACGCTTCCGCGATGAGATCCTGTCGCGCGGTGGCAGCCGCCCGGCGGCGGAGAACTTCAAGGCCTTCCGTGGGCGCGCGCCGCAGATCGACGCGCTGCTGCGCCACTCGGGCATGGCGTAAGGTGTTTGGTAGGTGCCAACCCTGGTTGGCACTTCACCGCCATCCACGCATGGTGTGGATCCACCGGAATGCCGGCCAGCGGCCGGCACCACCGAAGACCGGTCATTCGGCGTAGATCATCTTCCGGGTCATGCCGCCGTCGACGATGAAGTCCTGGCCGGTGCTGAAACCGGACAGCGACGACAGCAGGTACACCGCCAGTGCACCGATATCTTCAGGGCGGCCGACCCGGCCGACCGGATGCTGTGCGTGGTCGATGGCCGAGTACTCTGGTTCATGGCGCCGTGAGGGTGCCTGCCACGCAGTGGTACCGACCCAGCCGGGGCTGATGCTGTTCACCCGCACCGCCGGGCCGGCGCTGATCGCCAGCGCATGGGTGAAGGCCACCAGGCCACCCTTGGCCGCCGCATAGGCCTCGCTGCGCGCTTCGGATTGCCAGGCGCGGGTGGAGGCGATGTTGATGATCGCGCCCGCAGCACTGTCCGTCAGCGCCGGCAGCGCGTGCTTGCTGCACAGGAAGGCGCCATGCAGCGACGACAGCCGGCGTTGCCATTCGTGCCAGTCCATGTCCTGCAGCCGCGTGCCGTGCGGCCCGGCGATGCCGGCATTGTTGACCAGCCCGTCGATGTGTCCGAAACGCTGCAGCGCCTCGGCGATGAAGTCGCGCACGCTGGCTTCGTCGGTGATGTCCAAACGCTGGAACGCGGCATCCTCACCGCGCTGCCATTCGTCCAGGCAGGCCTGGCCGGCCTCCCTGTCGAGGTCGCCGATCAGCACGCGTCCGCCGGCACCGAGCACGGCCTGGGCAATACCGCGACCGATGCCGTTGGCGCCGCCGGTGACCAGCACCACCTTGCCCGACAGTGGCGCGGCCGGCCATGCGGCAATCGGCGGCACCGTGCTCACGTCAGGTCTTCGCCGCGCAGGCGACGATGCCAGCCGTCCACGCCGATGCGGTCCAGGGTCTGGATGTTGCGCTCGACGATCACGTCCGGGTCCGGATACACATCCACCGCACGCGCCACGCTGTCTTCGCGCAGCAGGTGCAGGGTGGGGAAGGGCGCGCGGTTGGTGTAGTTGCTGGCGTCGTCGGCGGCCACGCCCTCGAACTGGTAATCCGGATGGAAGCTGGCCACCTGCAGGATCCCCTGCAGGTCCAGTGCCTCGATCGCCGCATCGGCGTTGTCGAGGAAGTCGTTGTAGTCGAGGAAATCGGTCAGCACCTGCGGGTGCACGATCAGCGTCGTGTCGATCTGCTCGGCCGGCGTGTCGCGCAGCAGCACCAGCTCCTCGGCCAGCTGTTCAACCAGCGCTTCTGTCGTGGTCGCATCACTGAGCACGATGCGGACCTGGTCCTTCACGTATACCGCCTTGGCGAACGGGCACAGGTTCAGGCCGATGACGATGCGCTCCAGCCACAGGCGGGTCGCGGCGATCGGGTCATCGATGGGCAGGTCGGAATCGGTCATGGCGGGCACGTCGGCTGGCGGGGCCGACATTGTAGGCGCGTCGCTGGCAACGCGCCGTCGTACCTGCGGCTGGCAGCGCCGGGGGATTCCCGGCAGGTGGCTCAGTCGCGGAAATTGTTGAACTGCAGCGGCAGCTCGAACTTGCCGGCCTTGAGCACGGCGATGGCGTCCTGCAGGTCATCGCGCTTCTTGCCCTGCACGCGCAGCTTGTCGCCGTTGATCTGGCTTTCCACCTTCAGCTTGGCGTCCTTCAGGGCCGCCGCGATCTTCTTGGCGATCTTCTGCTCGATGCCCTGCTTGACGGTGATCTTCTGCCGGGCCTGGGCCAGGTTGGTCTCGATGTCGCCGAACTCCAGGCTGAGCACGTCGATGCCGCGCGCGGCCAGGCGAGCACGCAGGATGTCGTTCATCTGCTTGAGCTGGAATTCGGTCGGCGCGAACTGATTGATGACATCGCCGTCGCGCTCGAACTTTGCGTCCACGCCCTTGAAGTCGAAGCGGGTGGCCAGTTCGCGGTTGGCCTGGTCGATGGCGTTGGTCAGCTCGTGGGTGTCGACTTCGGACACGACGTCGAAGGAAGGCATGGGCGGTGCTCCGCAGGTTTCAGTGGCGATCATTCTATCGTGCCGGCCCGCGTGCCCGCTTTCTGTGGAGCCCAGCCCATGCTCGGCGGCCGCCCTACAATCTGGTGCGGTCGGCGATAATGGGCCATGAACGTGCAACGCTCCCCTTCGCGTGCGGTGGCCTGGATGGTCGCTGCGGTCGCCTGTTTCTCGCTGATGGACGCTGGCATGAAGCAGCTGTCGGCCAGCTATCCCACCCTGGAAGTGACTTTCCTGCGTGGTGCGGCCTCGTTGCCGTTCGTGCTGGTGTGGGTGCTGGTCAGTGCCGGCCCACGTTCGCTGGTGCCGCGGCGCTGGGGCCTCCACCTGCTGCGCGGCGCGTTGGGCATGGCGATGATCGGCTGCTTCGTGTTCGCCCTGCGCGACCTGCCGCTGTCCACCGCCTACACCATCTACTTCGTTGCCCCGCTGCTGATCGCCGCGCTGTCGGTGCCGTTGCTGGGCGAGCGGGTCGGGCCGCGGCGCTGGGTCGCCATCGGCATTGGTCTGGTGGGCGTGCTGGTGGTGCTGCGGCCGGGCGTGGATGGCTTCATTTCGGTGCCCGGCCTGATGGTGCTGGCGGCGGCAACGGCCTATGCCGTGGCGGCGATCACGGTCAGCCTGCTGACCCGCACCGATACCTCGCAGTCGATGGTGGTCTGGTTCCTGGTGATCATGGCCATCGGCGCCGGCCTGCTCGCCATTCCCGGCTGGGTACCGCTGCAGCTGGCACACGCGCCTTTGATTGCCGGCATGGGCCTGGCCGGGGCGCTGGGCCAGATTGCCCTGACCAAGGCCTTCCAGCTGGGCGAGGCCTCGATGATCGCGCCGCTGGAGTACAGCGGCCTGGTCTGGGTGATCGGCTGGGATCTGGCCTTCTGGGGCCAGCTACCGGACGGCTATACCTGGGTGGGCGCGGCGATCATCGTCGCCTCGGGGCTGTACCTGCTGCATCGCGAGCGGGTAAACCGGCAGGAACCGCCGAAGCCGCTGGATCATCCCTGAGCCCGGGGGTAGTGCCGGCCGCTGGCCGGCAACCCCTTGCGCCGGAGGGACCGCTGCAGGTGCCGGCCAGCGGCCGGCACTACCGGGGACAGTTTCTTAGAACCAAAAGGAATAACATTCTGGGCCATGGCGCGGGCGCGCGACCGCCTGCGCTGGTAGGCTGCACGCCCCCTTCCGTCACCCAGCCGGTGAGCCACGCCCGTGATCGAGTTCCAGCGCCTGCACAAATCCTATGCCGTTGCCGGCCGCGAAGTCAGCGCGCTGCAACCGTTGGACCTGACCATCGAGGCCGGTGAGGTGTTCGGCATCATCGGTCATTCCGGCGCCGGCAAGTCGACACTGATCCGCATGATCAACCGCCTGGAAGAGCCCAGTGGTGGCCGGCTGCTGATCGGCGGTGAGGATGTCACCGCGCTGGACGCGGACGGCCTGCGCGCGCTGCGCCGGCGCATCGGCATGATCTTCCAGCACTTCAACCTGCTGTCCTCGCGCACGGTGGCCGGCAATGTCGCCTTCCCGCTGGAACTGGCCGGCACGCCGAAGACGGAGATCGACGCGCGCGTGGCCGAGCTGCTGCAGACCGTGGGCCTCGAAGCGCATGCGCAGAAGTATCCGGCGCAGCTGTCCGGTGGCCAGAAACAGCGCGTCGGCATCGCCCGCGCGCTGGCGACCCGTCCGCAGATCCTGCTGTGCGACGAGGCCACCAGTGCGCTCGATCCGCAGACCACCGCTTCGGTGCTGTCGCTGCTGTCGAAGATCAATCGCGAGCTGGGCCTGACCATCGTGCTGATCACCCATGAGATGGACGTGATCCGCCGTGTCTGCGACCGCGTTGCGGTGCTCGATGCCGGCCAGATGGTCGAAACCGGTCCGGTCACCCGGGTGTTCCTGCACCCGCAGCACCCGACCACGCGCCGTTTCGTCAGCGAATCGGAGCATGTGGACGAGGGCACGCTGCACCGCGATTTCGATGCCGTCGGTGGCCGTATCGTGCGCCTGACCTTCCTCGGTGGCGACACCTACGAACCCCTGCTCGGCCGCGTCGCGCGCGAGACCGGGGTCGACTACAACATCCTGTCCGGTCGCATCGACCGGATCAAGGACACCCCGTATGGCCAGCTGGTGGTCGCCCTGGTGGGCGGCGACCAGTCCGCCGCGCAGGCCGCATTCGTGGCCGCCGGCGTGCATGTTGAGGAGCTGCGTCGATGATCATCGCTACTGCCGGCGGATTCTTCCGCCACCTGGACGCGGGCAAGTGGGCCGACATCGGCCAGGCCACCATCGACACCCTGCTGATGCTGCTCGGTTCGCTGCCGCTGACCCTGGCCATCGGCCTGCCCCTGGGCGTGCTGCTGTACCTGTTCGGTGCACCGCAGATGAAGCGCCGGCCATTTGCGTACGGCGTGCTGGCGCTGGTGGTGAACCTGCTGCGTTCAGTGCCCTTCATCATCCTGATGATCGTGCTGATCCCGGTCACCCTGTTCCTGATGGGGACGTCGCTGGGTGTACGCGGTGCGATCGTGCCGCTGGTCATCGGTGCCGCGCCGTTCTACGCGCGCCTGGTCGAGACCGCACTGCGCGAAGTGGACCGTGGCGTGATCGAAGCGACCCAGGCGATGGGAGCCACCACCTGGCAGCTGGTCACCCGCGTGCTGCTGCCGGAAGCGCGCCCGGGCCTGATCGCTGGCGCAACGGTCACCACCGTCGCGCTGATCGGCTTCACCGCGATGGGCGGTGCGATCGGCTCCGGTGGCCTTGGCGACCTGGCCTTCCGCGACGGCTACCAGCGCTCGCACACCGACGTGGCGCTGGTCACCGTGGTCCTGCTGCTGATCCTGGTGCAGCTGCTGCAGATGCTCGGCGACCGCCTGGTCGCGCATTACAGCCGCAGATAACAGAATGCCGGGCGGCGCCCGGCATCTTGTTCGGGTAGTGCCGGCCGCTGGCCGGCAATCCCACGTGCGGTCAACGCACGTTCGGTACTTCGTAACCCAGCTTCCCGACCTGCTCCGGGTGCTGCGGCACGCGCTTGAGCTTGTCGGTGTTCACCCCGTACTCGTCACGCAGGCGCTCGGCCAGCTCCTTGTACAGGGCTTTGTCCATGTCCGGCGTACGCGAGAAGATCCAGGCCATCTCGCGGCCCGGGTAACCGATCAGTGCCCACGAGTAATCCGGTGCCACTTCCAGCACCCGCGAATGGGTAGGCACGACGCGGTAGAACCAGGTGCGCCAGCCGTGGTTGCCGCTGTCCGGGTCGACGCTGGCGCGGGCACGCACTTCCTGCAGCGGTTCGCCGAAGCCATCACGGTAGCGGTAGGTGATGCCGACCTTGTGCTCGTCGCGCAGTTCGTAGTCGTTGACGCTGGCCACATGGCCACGTTCGATGAAGTTCGGCACGCGGCCGATCACGTACCAGGTGCCCATGAAGCGCTTCAGGTCGATCGGCGCATCCGGGTTGGTCGGCGCATCCGGGTCGGTCGCGCGCGGGGTGCTGGCGCGGGGCGATGGCGGCTCACTGGCGGCCACGGCGGGGCCCGCCAGGGACAGGGCCAACAGCATGGCGCAGAGCGGGCGGATCGAAGTCATGCGGGAGCGGGCTCAGAAGGGCTTTGCCTGAGCATGGTCGACTGAGCGTGCGCGATCCGTCAATGGTGTCGCAACCTGTGAGAAGGGCCTTGCCCAAGCTGTGTTGCATTGTCCACCGGAGAAGCCCCATGAACGCACGTTCCGTCCGCCGCCCTGCAACTGAACGCGTCATCATTGAACGCGCCGATCCGCGCCTGCTGCGCAGCGTGCGGCAGGTGGCCCTGGCCGGCTTGGCGCTGGTACTGGTCTGGCCAGCCGCGCGCGGCAGCAACGCCTGGCTGGGCTGGCTGCCGATGTGGCTGGTGGGCATGCCGCTGGTGGCCTGGTGGGCGCTGCTGCGCTTCCCTGTGCCGCGCCTGTCGTGGCTGCGGCTGGCCCGTCGCACCGGTGGACAGGCACATCGTCGCACCGCCGGGACGCCCCGCCGTCGCCGCGCTACGGCCACGGCCTGACCTTCGACACGGGGGCGGCTGCAGCGATCCATGCTAGCGTTCCACGGCTTATGACTGCCTGGAGCTGCAATGTCTCGACTCGCTTCCGCCTGCCTGCTGGCTGGCATGATGACCGCTGCCTCGGTGGGGACCGCCGTGGCTGCTGAAGACACCGATCGCTACGCCTGGCTGGAGGACGTCACCGGCGACAAGCCGCTGTCCTGGGTCAAGGAACAGAACGCCAAGTCCGAGGCGCGCCTGGCGCAGACCCTGGCCTTCAAGCAGATGGAGACCAGCATCCGCGAGGTGCTCGACTCTGATGCCAAGATTCCCGCCGTGCAGAAGATCGGTGACTACTATTACAACTTCTGGAAGGACCAGCAGCACGAGCGTGGCCTGTGGCGCCGCACCACGCTGGCCGAGTACCGCAAGGCCTCGCCGCAGTGGGAGACCGTGCTTGACCTCGATGCCCTGAACAAGGCCGAGGGCGAGAACTGGGTCTGGCACGGCGCCGACTGCCTGCGCCCGGATTACAGCCGCTGCCTGATCGCGCTGTCGCGCGGTGGTGCCGACGCCGACGTGACCCGCGAGTTCGACCTGGCCAACAAGACCTGGATCAAGGACGGCTTCTTCCGTCCGGAGTCGAAGGGCGGCCTGAACTGGATCGATCGCGACACCGTATTCGTCTACACCGACTTCGGTGCCGGCTCGATGACCACCTCCGGCTACCCGCGCGTGGCCAAGCTGTGGAAGCGTGGTACGCCGATGGCCTCCGCCAGCGTGGTGTATGAAGGCAAGCCGGAAGACATGTACATCGCGGCGATGCACGATGACACCCCGGGCTTCGAGCGCAACCTGGTCAGCCGTACGCTGGCGTTCTACAACAACGAGATCTACCTGCGTGGCGACGATGGCACGCTGACCAAGATCGATGCGCCGAACTCGGCTGAGAAGGGCCTGCACAAGCAGTGGCTGACCCTGGAGCTGCGTGATCCGTGGACCGTGGGTGGCAAGACCTATGCGTCCGGTTCGCTGCTGGCGACCAGGCTGGATGACTTCCTGGCCGGCAAGCGTGAGTTCGACGTGCTGTTCACCCCGACCGCGACCACCTCGCTGGCCAGCGCCACCTGGACCAAGAGCCACCTGGTGCTGAACGTGCTGGACGACGTCAAGAACCGCCTGTCGGTGCTGACCCCGGGCGCCAATGGCTGGCAGACCAGTCGCTTCGTCGGCGCGCCGGCCTTCGGCACGTTGGGCGTGGCTGCTGTCGACAGCAACGACAGCGACGCGGTGTGGCTGACCGCCACCGACTACCTGACCCCGACCACCCTGGCGCTGGCCGAGATCGGGCAGGCCCCGGAAACGCTGAAGACCATGCCGGCCTTCTTCGATGCCAAGGGCAAGGTGATCGAGCAGCACTTCGCCACCAGCAAGGACGGCACCCGCGTGCCGTACTTCGTGGTGCACGACAAGGCGATGAAGCTGGACGGTTCCAACCCGACCCTGCTGTACGGTTACGGTGGTTTCGAGATCTCGCTGACCCCGGGCTACTCCGGTGGCATGGGCCGCGCCTGGCTGGAAAAGGGCGGCGTGTACGTGGTTGCCAACATCCGTGGCGGCGGCGAATACGGCCCGCGCTGGCACCAGGCGGCGCTGAAGCAGAACCGCCACAAGGCCTATGAAGACATGGCCGCGGTGGCACGCGATCTGGTCAAGCGCAAGATCACCAGCGCCAGTCACCTGGGCGTGCAGGGCGGCAGCAACGGTGGCCTGCTGACCGGCAACATGCTGACCCAGTACCCGGAACTGTTCGGTGCGGTGGTGGTGCAGGTGCCGCTGCTGGACATGAAGCGCTACAGCCATCTGCTGGCCGGCGCCTCGTGGATGGCCGAATACGGCAACCCGGATACCAGCGACTGGGCGTTCATCAAGACCTTCTCGCCGTACCACCTGTTCGACGCGAAGAAGAAGTACCCGCCGGTGCTGTTCACCACCTCCACCCGCGATGACCGCGTGCACCCGGGCCACGCCCGCAAGATGGCGGCGAAGATGATCGACGCCGGCAAGGACGTGACCTACTACGAGAACATCGAAGGTGGCCACGGCGGTGCAGCCAACAACGCGCAGGCCGCACACATGTCGGCGCTGGCCTACAGCTTCCTGTGGGAGCGGTTGGGCGGTAAGTAAGCAGACAGGCAGAACGGAAAACGCCGCCCCCCGGGGCGGCGTTTTTCTTTATCCGGTAGTGCCGGCCGCTGGCCGGCAACCGCATCATTCACGCATTCCCGGGTTGCCGGCCAGCGGCCGGCACTACCGCCAACGTGATCCCTGCCAACGCTGCAACCCACGCGCGATCCGTGCCACCGCCTCCTGCAACCGCGGCACTTCCTGGGTATAGGCCAGGCGCACGTGCTGGTTGGCGCGATGGAAGCCGAAATCCAGCCCGGGCGTGAATGCCACGTGCTCGGTTTCCAGGAAGTGGGCGCAGAACGCCTGTGCGTCATCGGTGAATGCGCTGACATCGGCGTACAGGTAGAACGCACCCTGCGGCTCGACTTCGATGCGGAAGCCCAGCTCGCGCAGCGCGGGCAGCAGGAAGTCGCGGCGCTGGCGGAACGCTTCGCGACGCTGTTCGAAGATCGACATCGCTTCGTCGCTGAAACACGCCAGTGCGGCATGCTGGGCGATGCTCGACGCGCTGATGTACAGGTTCTGCGCGAGTTTCTCCAGGTCCGGCACGGCTGCTGGCGGTGCCACCAGCCAGCCCAGCCGCCAACCGGTCATGCCGAAGTATTTGGAAAAGCTGTTCAGCACGAATGCGCTGTCATCCACCTGCAGCACGCTGGGTGCATCCAGGCCATAGGTGAGGCCGTGGTAGATCTCGTCCACCACCAGGTGACCACCGCGCGCGTGCAGGGTCTTCGACAGGGCGGCCAGTTCGTCGGCGGAGAGCACGGTGCCGGTCGGGTTGGCCGGTGAGGCAACCAGCGCGCCGACGCTGTCGGCATTCCAATGCTGTTCCACCAGCGACGGTGTGAGTTGGTAGGCAGTGTCCGGGCCGACCGGCACCAGCTGTGCGCCGCCTTCAACGAGGCGCAGGAAGTGGCGGTTGCACGGATAACCAGGGTCGGCCAGCAGCCAGTGGCGGCCGGGATCGACCAGCAGGCTGCTGGCCAGCAGCAGCGCACCGGAGCCGCCGGGGGTGACCAGGATGCGTTCGGGGTCGATGTCCAGCCCGTAGTGGCTGCGATAGAAGCCGCTGATCGCCTGGCGCAGGGCGGGCAGGCCACGTGCGGCGGTGTAGCGGGTATGGCCGGCGGCCAATGCGGCCTGGCCGGCACGCACGATCGGTTCGGCGGTGGTGAAGTCCGGTTCGCCGATTTCCAGGTGGATCACGTCGTGGCCGGCCTGTTCCAGCGCTTGCGCGCGGGCCAGCAGGGACATCACGTGGAACGGGGCGATTTCATGGCTGCGCCGGCTGTAGCCCGGCGTATGGGGCAGGGTACTCATGCAGCCCATGGTACGCCGCGCACCGGGGTCACGCGCTCTGGCAGTGCCGGCAGGCATGGCCACCATGACGTTCCGCAGGGTTGCCCACCGTCCTTCCGCAACCCAGACTCGGGCGCAAGGACGCCATTGCATTGCCCCTCAAGGAGCCCTATCTCATGAAATCCACCCTCTGCCTGTTGCTTGCCAGCCTGATGACCACCACTGCCACCGCCGCCACTCCGCCCGTTCCGCCGGATGCCGCCAAGCATCCGCATGTGGTCAAGGCGCCGTTCGGCGCGACCCGCAACGATGACTATTACTGGCTGCGCGACGACAAGCGCGGGAACAAGGACATGCTGGCCTATCTGCAGGCCGAGAATGCCTATGCCGACCAGCTGCTGGCGCCGCTGAAGCCGCTGGAAGACACCCTTTACAAGGAGATCGTCGGCCGCATCAAGCAGGACGATTCCAGCGTGCCGGCGCGCGAGCGTGGCTACTGGTACTACAGCCGCTTCGAGACCGGCCAGGACTACCCGATCCATGCGCGCCGCAAGGGCAGCATGGAGGCCGCCGAGGAAATCCTGCTGGACGTCAACGCGATGGCTGCCGGCAAGGGCTATTTCAGCGTCGGCTCGATGGAAGTCAGCCAGGACAACCAGCTGCTGGCCTGGGCCGATGATGATGTCGGCCGCCGCCAGTACACCATCCGCTTCAAGGACCTGGCCACCGGCAAGGTGCTGCCCGATGTGATCACCGGCAGCTCGGGCGACCTGGTCTGGGCCGACGACAACCGCACCGTGCTGTATGTCGAGAACGATCCGGAAACGCTGCTGACCGTGCGCGTGAAGAAGCACGTGCTGGGCACCCCGGCCAGCGCCGACACCGTCGTCTACGAAGAGAAGGACGACAGCTTCTACATGGGCATCGGCCGCACCCGCGACGATCGCTTCATCACCATCGGCGTGCACAGCACCGTGTCCTCGGAAGAGCGTTACGCGCCGGCCAGCGACCCGACCCACTTCACCGTGCTGGCGCCGCGCCAGCGCGATGTCGAGTACGACGCCGACCACTACGATGGCCGCTGGGTGATCCGTACCAATGACGGTGCCAAGAACTTCAAGCTGGTCACCGCACCGACCGATGCGACCTCGCGTGCGCAGTGGAAGGACTGGATCGCGCACGACGATGCGGTGTTCATCGAAGGCTTCGAACTGTTCGATGGCTACACCGCCATCGCCGAACGCTCCGAGGGCCTGGAACGCATCCGCCTGCTGTTCAAGGATGGCCGCAGCGACTACGTGAAGGCCGACGAGCCGGCGTACTCGATGGGCCTGGGCGACAACACCGAGGCCGATACGCCCTGGTTGCGCTACGTCTACACCTCGATGACCACCCCCACCACCGTGTTCGAACTGAACACCGCCACCGGTGAGCGCCGCCAGCTGAAGGTGCAGCCGGTGATCGGCTATGAAGCGTCGAAGTACGAAACCGACCGCGTCTGGATCACCGCACGCGATGGCGTGAAGGTGCCGGTGTCGCTGGTCTACCGCAAGGGCTACCAGAAGGATGGCAAGGGCGCGTTGTTTCAGTACGCGTATGGCAGCTACGGCATGTCGATGGATCCGTATTTCAACCAGACCGCGGTGAGCCTGCTCGACCGCGGCGTGGTGTATGCCATCGCCCACATCCGCGGTGGCCAGGAAATGGGACGCGACTGGTACGAGAACGGCAAGCTGCTGCACAAGCAGAACACCTTCAACGACTTCATCGACGTCACCCGTGGCCTGGTGGCGCAGGGCTGGGCGGCGAAGGATCGCGTGGCGGCATCCGGCGGCAGTGCCGGTGGCCTGCTGATGGGCGCGGTGGCCAACCAGGCGCCGCAGGACTACCGCGTGATGGTGGCCCAGGTGCCGTTCGTCGATGTGGTGACCACCATGCTCGACCCGACCATTCCGTTGACCACCAACGAGTACGACGAGTGGGGCAACCCGGAGCAGAAGCAGTTCTACGACTACATGCTGTCCTACTCGCCCTACGACAACGTGAAGCAGCAGGCGTACCCGGCGCTGTTCGTGGGCACCGGCCTGTGGGATTCGCAGGTGCAGTACTGGGAACCGGCCAAGTGGGTGGCCAAGCTGCGTGACGACAACACCGGCCACTACCCGATCCTGTTCCGCACCAACATGGAAGCCGGCCACGGCGGCAAGTCGGGGCGCTTCCAGCGCTATCGCGAGCTGTCCGAGTCGTACGCGTTCGTACTGCAGCAGCTGGGCATCGCCCAGCC
Organism: Stenotrophomonas sp. YJH_SMC_120; assembly: GCF_059368675.1. NCBI lineage: Bacteria > Pseudomonadati > Pseudomonadota > Gammaproteobacteria > Lysobacterales > Lysobacteraceae > Stenotrophomonas > Stenotrophomonas sp. YJH_SMC_120. The sequence continues at coordinate 19,832 of NZ_JCAFRY010000026.1, read as the reverse complement.
GTGATCGCGACAGGGTGCCGGGCACTGCCTGGCACCCTGAACCGGTATCCTTGCGGCCATGAGCGCGCCAGATCCTTCCGTCCCTCGCGGTGCCACCACGCCACCGCGCGTGGTGCGTTTCCGCTGGGCGTGGTGGCTGCTGGCCTATGTCAGCCTCGGCACCGGCATCGTCGGCATCTTCGTGCCGGGCCTGCCGACCACCGTATTCATCCTGATTTCGGCCTGGGCCGCCTCGCGTGGCTCCGAGCGCCTGCACAACTGGCTGCTGCAGCATCCACGCTTCGGCCCGGCCATCGCCAACTGGCAGGCACACGGGGCGGTCAGCCGCTACGGCAAGTGGATGGCCACGATCACCATGGCGGTATGCGCCGGCATCATGCTCTGGTGCGTGCCAATTGCCTGGGTGAAGTGGTTCTCGATCGGCAGCATGACCGTGGTGGCGATCTGGCTGTGGACCCGGCCACTGCCGCCCCCCGCGGATTGAGCACCTGCGGTAGTGCCGGCCGCTGGCCGGCAACCCGATCCCCTGCACCAACCGCTCAGCCGCCAATGGCTATACTCGGGGCATGAAGATCCCCCATCGAAACGCCATCCTGATTCCGCTGGCAGCGGCTTCGCTGCTGTTCCTCGCCGCCTGCGGCAACAAGGGCCCGCTGGTACTGCCGCAGAAGCCGGTGCCGGTGGAAGAAACCGTCGAACCTGTTGCCGAGCCCGCTACCGAAGCGACCCCGGCGCAGACCGAAGGCAGCGGCACCCCGGCCACGACCGTGGAGCCGGCTGCACCGACCACGCAACCGGCGCCTGCGCCTGCGAAGAAGGTGGGCGGCGGGAATGAGTAAGGCCGGTTCCAAGGCCCTGCGCTTCAGCAAGATGCATGGCGCGGGCAATGATTTCGTAGTGATCGACCTGCGTGACGGCACCGCGCCGCCCACGCCTGAACTGGCCGCGCAGCTGGCCGACCGCCACACCGGCGTCGGCTGCGATCAGATCCTGACCATCGAAGCGCCGCGCGCGGAAGGCTCGGTGGCGTCGTACCGCATCTGGAATGCCGACGGCTCCAATTCCGAACAGTGCGGCAATGGTGCGCGCTGCATCGCCGCCTGGCTGGTGCGCGAAGGCAGTGCGCAGGGCGACCGCTTCGTCATCGACAGCCCGCTGGCCAGCCATGAGGTGGAAGTGCTGGGCGATGGCCAGTTCGCGGTGACCATGGGCGTGCCGGCGTTCGAGCCGGCCAACGTGCCGCTGGTGGGTTTCGCCCACGCGCGCGAGGAATACCTGCTGCCGCTGCAGGGCGAAAGCGTGCGTTTCGCTGCGGTGTCGATGGGCAACCCGCATGCAGTGATCGAAGTGGGCCTGATCGATGCTGCACCGGTCGAGCGCGTCGGTGCGCTGCTGCAGCAGCATGCCTCGTTCCCGCGCTCGGTGAACGTGGGCTTCGCCCAGGTGATGGGCCCGGCGCATGCTCGCCTGCGTGTGAATGAACGCGGCGTCGGCGAAACCCTGGCCTGCGGCAGTGGCGCCTGCGCCGCTGCGGTGACCCTGATGCAGCGCGGCCGCCTGCAGCGTGATGCACGCATCAGCCTGCCCGGCGGTGACCTGCGCATCCAGTGGCCGGGCGATGGCCAGCCTGTGGTGATGGCCGGCCCGACCGCATTCGTCTTCGAAGGGGAGTGGATGGCATGACCGAAACCGTCGACAAGCTCGGGGCCCACGAGGTCGCTGCCTGGTTGCGGCGACATCCCGGCTTCCTCAAGCAGTTCCCGGACCTGGCCCTGACCCTGGTGGTGCCGCGTGACGACGGCCCGACCGCGTCGCTGGCCAGCTACCAGCTGGAAGTGCTGCGCGAGAAGAACCGCGAGCTGGCACGACGGTTGGCCGACCTGGGCGCGACTGCCCAGGTCAACGAACGCCTGGCGGTGCGCACGCACCAGCTGACCCTGGCGTTGATGAAGCAGGACAACGCCGCCGACACCCTGCGTGCGATGGCGGCCTCGCTGCAGGAAGATTTCGCCGGCGACCTGGTGCGATTGGTGGTGCACACGCCGGTGGCCGGGCTGGAACAGGCCGACTGGTTGCAGGTGATCGCCGCCGATGATCCGCAGCTCGGCCCGTTCCGCGACTGCCTGAAGGACGGCGAGCCGATCTGCGGCCGCCTGCAGCCGGAAAAGAATGCCGTGCTGTATGGCGTGCGCAGCGAGGAAGTGCAGACCACCGCGCTGCTGCCGTTGCCGGGCGTGGGCCTGATTGCGGTGGGCAGCCACGATCCGAACCGTTTCTATCCGGGCATGGGCACGCTGTTCCTGCGCATGATGGGCGACGCCCTGGTCGCCGGCCTGAAGCGCTTCCCGGGCTGAGCAGGACACGACGATGAGCGCGGTACAGGCCTTCCTGCAGCATCTGCAGGTGGAGCGGCGGATGTCGGCGCATACGCTCGATGCCTACCGCCGTGACCTGGACGCGCTGTCGGTCTGGGCCGAGCCGCGCGGTGTTGCAGTGGAGGCACTCGATGCCGACGCGCTGCGCCAGTTCGTCGCCGATGAGCACCGCCGTGGCCTGTCGGCCAAGAGCCTGCAGCGCCGCTTGTCCGCCTGCCGCAGCTTCTATGCCTGGCTGCTCAAGCACGGCCGCATCGAGGTCAGTCCTGCAGCAACGCTGAAGGCGCCGCGCGCGCCGCGCCGGTTGCCACAGGTCCTCGACGCCGATGAGGCCGTGCAGCTGGTCGAGCTGGAGCCGGAAGGTGAACTCGGCCGCCGTGACCGCGCGCTGCTGGAACTTTTTTATTCTTCCGGCCTGCGCCTGAGCGAAGTCTGCGCGCTGACCTGGCGCGATCTGGATTTCGACAGCGGGCTGGTCAACGTGCTGGGCAAGGGCAATCGGCAGCGCCGCGTGCCGTTCGGCCGGCCGGCGCGCGAAGCGCTGCAGGCGTGGCGCGCCGAAAGTGGCGGTGGTCCGGCCTCGCCGGTATTTCCCGGCCGCAACGGACCGATCAGCCAACGCGCGGTGCAGATCCGCATCCGCCAGCTGGCGCAGCGCCAGGGCCTGTTCAAGCACGTGCACCCGCACATGCTGCGGCACAGTTTCGCCAGCCATATCCTGGAATCATCCGGTGATCTGCGCGGCGTGCAGGAGCTGCTGGGCCATGCCGACATCGCCACCACCCAGATCTACACCCACCTGGATTTCCAGCACCTGGCCAAGGTCTACGACGCGGCGCATCCGCGCGCGAAGCGTCGAAGCAGCAGCGAGGGCAGCGGAGAAAGCTGAACGTTGCCCGTGCGGCAGCCGGTCGCGGGTGGCTTGAAGGGCGCAGGGCAGTCCCCACCTCTGGTTCTGTCACCCCGGAGGCATCATGGACCCCAGTCAGAACCCCAACGTTTTCCACGCCACCACCATCGTCTGCGTCCGTCGCGGCGAGCACGTGGCCATTGCCGGCGACGGCCAGGTCACGCTGGGCCACACCGTGATGAAGGGCAATGCGCGCAAGGTGCGCCGCCTCGGTCGTGATGGCCAGGTGCTGGCCGGCTTTGCCGGTGCCGCCGCCGATGCCTTCACCCTGTTCGAGCTGTTCGAGGCCAAGCTGGAAAAGCACGGCCAGTTGCAGCGTGCTGCGGTCGAACTGGCCAAGGATTGGCGCACCGAGCGCCGCCTCGGAAAGCTTGAAGCCCTGTTGGCCGTGGCCGACAAGGAAACCTCGCTGATCATCAGCGGCACCGGCGATGTGATCGAACCGGAGGACGGCATCATCGCCATCGGCTCGGGTGGTTCCTATGCGCTGTCGGCTGCACGCGCGTTGATGGCACACACCAAACTGGATGCGCGCACCATCGCCAGCGAAGCGATCGGCATTGCCGGCGATATCTGCATCTACACCAACCGCAACGTGGTGGTCGAGGAACTCTGAGGGTCGCGCCGGCTGCTGGCCGGCAACCTCATGATCCCCCACACGCGTGCCTGGTTGCCGGCCAGCGGCCGGCGCGACCGACAACGAATTCGTGAGCACATCCATGTCGAAGATCGAAGTTTCCTCCGCCACCATGACCCCGCGCGAGATCGTGCAGGAACTGGACCGGCATATCGTGGGCCAGCACGACGCCAAGCGCGCCGTGGCCATCGCCCTGCGCAACCGCTGGCGCCGCATGCAGCTGGTGCCTGAGCTGCGCAATGAAGTGATGCCGAAGAACATCCTGATGATCGGCCCGACCGGCGTCGGCAAGACCGAGATCGCGCGTCGCCTGGCCACGCTGGCCAACGCGCCGTTCGTGAAGGTCGAAGCCACGCGCTTCACCGAAGTCGGATACGTCGGCAAGGACGTCGAGCAGATCATCCGCGACCTCGCCGATACGGCAGTGAAGCTGTACCGCGAACAGGCCAAGGTGCGCGTGCGTACCCAGGCCGAGGAACGCGCCGAAGACCGCATCCTCGATGCGCTGCTGCCGCGCCGCAGCGGTGGCATCGGCTTCGATCCGGAAGTCGCCCGCAACGAACCGTCGGCGCAGGACAACGAGACCCGCATCAAGTTCCGCAAGATGCTGCGCAACGGTGAGCTGGACGAGCGCGAGATCGAACTCGACCTGGCCGCCAATGTCAGCATGGACATCATGACCCCGCCGGGCATGGAGGAAATGGGCCAGCAGCTGAAGTCGATGTTCGCCAACCTTGGCGGCGGCGCGAAGGCGCACAAGCGCACGCTGACCATCAAGGCCGCGCGACCGCTGCTGATCGAGGAAGAGGCCGGCAAGCTGGTCAATGAGGACGATATCCGCACTGCGGCGATCGAGGCCTGCGAGCAGCACGGCATCGTCTTCATCGACGAGATCGACAAGGTCGCCAAGCGTGGCGATAACGTGGGCGGCGGCGATGTCTCCCGCGAAGGCGTGCAGCGCGACCTGCTGCCGCTGGTGGAAGGCTCCAACGTGTCCACCAAGTACGGCACGATCAAGACCGACCACATCCTGTTCATTGCATCCGGTGCGTTCCACCTGGCCAAGCCCAGCGATCTGATTCCGGAGCTGCAGGGTCGCTTCCCGATCCGCGTTGAACTGGGTGCGCTGAGCAAGGGTGATTTCGTGCGCATCCTGACCGAGCCGAAGGCCGCGCTGACCAAGCAGTACGAGGCGCTGCTGGCTACCGAGGGCGTCAAGGTCAGCTTCACCGCCGACGCCATCGAGCGCCTGGCCGAAATCGCCTTCCAGGTGAACGAGCGCCAGGAGAACATCGGTGCCCGTCGCCTGCATACGGTGCTGGAGCGCCTGCTGGATTCGCTCAGCTACGAGGCACCGGACCGCGATGGCGAAAGCCTGGCGATCGACAGCGCCTACGTCGACAAGCACCTGGGTGAGCTGGTGCAGGACCCGGACCTGAGCCGCTACATCCTGTAATGCCCGTTGGAGTCGGATCCCTCGCCCCAGCGAGGGCTCTGACCCCGCCCGCTGCAACAGAAAGGGCCGCCGCAGGGCGGCCATTTTCTTGTGCGGTCAGCGCGACTGCCGGGTGCGGTAGTCCCGCAGCACCTGGTCGATCACCGCACTGGTGCGGGCGGCGCTGATGCCGGTCGAGGGCGAACGGCCGTTGCCGCGCAGCTCGTCCACGAGGGAGGCGATCAATGGCTGCTGGACCGATGGCGGGTTCGGGACGTCGAATGCCTGCATGCCCGCTTCGGTCTCCAGAACCACTGGAACGTCTTCGAAGGTGGCAAAGCGCAGCTGCCCGCGGTCGCCGGTGATCTCGACCTCATCCTGGCGGCGGAACGCGCAGAAGCTCCATTGCGCGATGCCGTGCGCCCCGCTGCCGGTACGGAAGCACATCGAGACACTGTCCTCGGCGGCGTAGGCGCCGGTCAGCGAACTGGCCAGGCCACGCACGTCGCTCAGCGGCCCCAGCAGATGGTCGAGCAGGTCCAGGGTATGCGAGCCCAGATCGACGAACAGCCCGCCGCCGGCGATCGACGGATTGGTCCGCCAGAAGTTGGGCGATGCTGCATTCGCCGAATGCGGCCGATGCAGGGTGGCGCGCACGCTGCGCGGCGTTCCGATCGCGCCGTTGTCCAGCAGCTGCTTCACCTGTGCGAAGCGGGGCAGGGCACGGCGGTAGTAGGCCACGAAAACGGGCACGCCGCTGCGGGCGCTGGCCGCGATGATGCGCTGGCACTCGTCGTGGTCCATGGCCATCGGCTTTTCGATGTAGACCGGCTTGCCCGCGGCGATCGCCTGCAGCGCGTATTGCATGTGCGTCGAGGGCGGCGTTGCGACGTACACCGCGTTCACTTCCGGATCGGCGATGAGTGCGTCGGCGTCCGCGTACCAGCGCGGAATCGCGTGGCGCCGCGCATAATCCTCGGCCAATCCCGCATTGCGGCGCATGACCGCTGCCACCCGTGACCCGGGTGTGCTGGCCAGGGCGGGGCCGCTCTTCTTCTCGGTGACGCTGCCACAGCCGATGAAGCCCCACACCACGTTGTCCAGGATCACGGGGCTGTCCTCAGATGGGCGCGGCGGCGGCGGCGGCAGCAGCGCCACTCACGCCTCGGGCAGCGGCTCGGGCACAGTGCCCGGCACGAACACGCCGTCCTTCACGTAGGCGGCCAGGGTCATGTCCAGTGCGAGCATGCCGTCGCGCTTGAGGTCCATCAGGTCCGGTTCGACCATCGCCCCGTGCAGCACGCCCAGCACGGTGGCATGCAGCATGCGCGCGGCGATCTTGGGGTCGGCGCCTTCGCGCAGCTGGCCCAGATCGCGGGCACGGCGCAGGGCACGCTCCATCCGGTCCAGCGCATCGCGGAATCCGGCCTGCTGCATTTCGGTCAGCACCCTGGTGTCGGCCGAGGCATCGCTGCGCAGCATGATCTCCATGGTCTTGCGCAGGCGCTCGTCTTCGGACAGCTCGATGAAGGAGTGGATCATCACCGCGCGCAGGTCGTGCACGGGGGTGTCGCGCTGGTCGGTCGAGGTGCGCTCCAGTTCCTGCATGAAGGGCAGGTGCACCCGTTCGACGATCGCGGCCAGCACCTCGCTCTTGTTCTTGAAGTGCCAGTAGACCGCGCCACGGGTATAGCCGGCGCGGGCGCCGATCATCTCCAGCGTGGTACGGGCCACGCCGTGTTCATGGAAGCAGGCTTCGGCGGCGTCAAGGATGCCTTCCCGGGTTGCCTGGGTGTCCTCTTTGGTCTTGCGGGCCATGGGTAGGTACGAGTGCGGGTGAAACGTGGCTGAATTGTACCGGTTTACAAACAAACAAGCATGTATGTATATTTCGCTCCCATCATTCCCGTCGTGTGCGTGGCAGGCCGGTCCGGCTCCCGCTCCACCCGGGTGGGCGCTGTTCTCACGGTCTTCACCTTTACCGGTCGAAGGGTCCGCCGTATCAGCGCCGGCTGAGATCCTTTCCTTCAAGAGCCTTTCCGTCATGTTGCTGAGCCGAATCCGACCCTTTGCACTGTCGCTGGCCATCGCCGCAGCCGTGGCTGCCTGCGGCGGCCAACCCCAGGCCCCCGAGCAGGGCCCGGGTGACGTCACCGTGGTCACGCTGAAGTCCGAGACCGTGGGCCTGACCCGCGAACTGCCGGGCCGTACCAACGCCTTCCTGGTCGCCGAAGTGCGCCCGCAGGTAAACGGCATCGTTGCCAAGCGCCTGTTCACCGAAGGCGGCATGGTCAAGGCCGGCGAGCCGCTCTACCAGATCGAGGACGCCAGCTACCGCGCCCAGGCCAACAGCGCCCGCGCCCAGCTGGCCCGCGCCGAAGCCACGGCCAACGCCGCGCGCCTGAGCGCCAAGCGCATCACCGAGCTGGCCAAGGTCGACGCGGTCAGCCAGCAGGACCTGGAAAACGCCGTGGCCGCGCAGAAGCAGGCCGAGGCCGATGTCGGTGCCGCCAGGGCCTCGCTGGACGCGGCCAACGTCACCCTCGGCTATGCCCGCATCACCGCGCCGATCAGCGGCCGCATCGGCAAGTCCAGCGTTACCCAGGGTGCGCTGGTCAGCGCCGGCCAGGCCAATGCACTGGCCACCGTGCAGCAGCTGGACCCGATCTACGTCGACCTGACCCAGTCCTCGGCCGAGCTGCTGCAGCTGCGCCGCGAACTGGCTGCCGGCCGCCTGCAGGACAACCAGACGCTGCCGGTCAGCATCCTGATGGAAGACGGCAGCACCTTCGAGCACAAGGGCACGCTGGAGTTCTCTGAAGTGAGCGTCGATCCAGCCACCGGCAGCTTCGGCCTGCGCGTGAAGGTGGACAACCCGGACGGCCTGCTGATGCCGGGCACCTACGTGCGCGCGGTGATCGGCGGCGGCGTGCGCAGCGATGCGGTGCTGGTACCGATGCAGGGCATCGCTCGCGATCCGAAGGGCGACACGACCGCGATGGTGGTCGGCAAGGACAACAAGGTCGAAGTGCGCCCGGTCAAGGTCAGCCGCACGGTCGGCGACAAGTGGCTGGTCGAGGACGGTCTGAAGGCCGGCGACAAGGTCATTGTCGAAGGCCTGCAGAAGATCGGCCCCGGCATGCCGGTCAAGGCCACCGAGAAGGGCGCTGCTCCGGCCAAGCCGGCAGCGGCCGCCCAGCCTGCCGCCCCGGCCGGCGACGCGAAGTAAGCGGAGAACCCCATGGCACGCTTTTTCATCGATCGACCCATCTTCGCGTGGGTGATCGCCATCATCATCATGCTCGCCGGCGGCCTGGCCCTGTTCAAGCTGCCGGTCTCGATGTACCCCAACGTCGCACCGCCGGCGGTGGAAATCAGCGCCACCTACCCGGGTGCATCGGCCAAGGTGGTCGAGGACTCGGTGACGCAGATCATCGAGCAGAACATGAAGGGCCTTGATGGCCTGATCTACTTCTCCTCCAACAGCTCGTCCAACGGCCAGGCCACCATCACCCTGACCTTCGAGAGCGGCACCAACCCGGACATCGCCCAGGTGCAGGTGCAGAACAAGCTGCAGCTGGCCATGCCGCTGCTGCCGCAGGAAGTGCAGCGGCAGGGCATCAACGTGGCCAAGTCCAGCTCGGGCTTCCTGAACGTCATCGCGTTCGTGTCCGAGAACGGCAGCATGGACGCCAACGACATCGCCGACTACGTCGGTTCCAATGTCGTCGATCGCCTGAGCCGCGTGCCGGGCGTGGGCAACATCCAGGTGTTCGGTGGCAAGTACGCCATGCGCATCTGGCTGGATCCGAACAAGCTGCATACCTATGGCCTGTCGGTTGCGGAAGTGACCGCAGCGATCAAGGCACAGAACGCGCAGGTGGCCATCGGCCAGCTTGGCGGTGCACCGTCGATCAAGGGCCAGCAGCTCAACGCCACCATCAACGCGCAGTCGCGCCTGCAGACCCCGGAACAGTTCCGCAACATCATCGTGCGCGGTGCGCAGGACGGTGCCGAGCTGCGCCTGGGGGATGTCGCCCGCGTCGAGCTGGGTGCCGAGTCCTACGACTTCGTCACCCGCTACAACGGCCAGCCGGCCAGCGGCCTGGCGGTGACCCTGGCCACCGGCGCCAACGCGCTCGATACCGCCGCCGGTGTGAATGCCGCGCTGGAAGACATGAAGAGCTTCTTCCCGGCCGGGCTGAAGGCCGAGGTCCCGTACGACACCACCCCGTTCGTGCGCGTGTCGATCAAGGGCGTGGTGCAGACCCTGATCGAAGCGATCGTGCTGGTGTTCGTGGTGATGTACCTGTTCCTGCAGAACTTCCGCGCCACCCTGATCCCGACCATCGCCGTGCCGGTGGTGCTGCTGGGTACCTTCGGCGTGCTGGCCATGCTCGGCTTCTCGGTGAACATGCTGACCATGTTCGCGATGGTGCTTGCGATCGGCCTGCTGGTGGACGATGCCATCGTGGTGGTTGAGAACGTCGAGCGCATCATGTCCGAGGAAGGACTGTCGCCGCTCGAGGCGACCCGCAAGTCGATGGGACAGATCACCGGCGCGCTGGTGGGCATCGGCCTGGTGCTGTCGGCGGTGTTCGTGCCGATGGCCTTCATGAGTGGCTCCACCGGCGTGATCTACCGCCAGTTCTCGGCCACGATCGTCTCGGCGATGGCATTGTCGGTGCTGGTCGCGATCGTGCTGACCCCGGCGCTGTGCGCGACCATGCTCAAGCCGCTGAAGAAGGGTGAGCACCACGTCGCCCACCGCGGCCTGGCCGGTCGCTTCTTCAATGGCTTCAACCGTGGATTCGACCGCACCAGCGAAAGCTACCAGCGTGGCGTGCGCGGCATCATCCATCGCCCGTGGCGCTTCATGGGCATCGTGGCGGCGCTGTTCGTGCTGATGGGCGTGTTGTTCGTGCGCCTGCCCAGCTCATTCCTGCCCAACGAAGACCAGGGCGTGTTGATGGCGTTGGTGCAGGCCCCGGTGGGTGCCACCCAGGAACGTACGCTGGAATCGATCGCGGCACTGGAAAACCACTTCCTGCAGAATGAGAAGGAAGCGGTGGACTCGGTGTTCTCGGTGCAGGGCTTCAGCTTCGCCGGCATGGGCCAGAACGCCGGCATGGCGTTCGTCAAGCTGAAGGACTGGAGCGAGCGTGACGCCAACAATGGCGTGATGCCGATCACCGGACGCGCGATGGCGGCCCTGGGCCAGATCAAGGATGCCTTCATCTTCGCCTTCCCGCCGCCGGCCATCCCGGAACTGGGCACCGCCTCGGGCTATACCTTCTTCCTGAAGGACAACAGCGGCCAGGGCCACGAGGCACTGGTGGCCGCGCGCAACCAGCTGCTCGGCCTCGCCGCCGGTAGCAAGAAGCTGGCCAACGTGCGCCCGAACGGCCAGGAGGACACGCCGCAGTTCCGTATCGACATCGACGCGGCCAAGGCGACCTCGCTGGGGCTGTCGATCGACCAGATCAACGGCACGCTGGCCGCCGCGTGGGGCAGCTCATACATCGACGACTTCGTCGATCGTGGCCGCGTCAAGCGTGTGTTCGTGCAGGCCGACCAGCCGTTCCGCATGGTGCCGGAGGACTTCGATCTCTGGTCCGTGAAGAACGACAAGGGTGAAATGGTGCCGTTCAGTGCCTTCGCTACCAAGCACTGGGATTACGGTTCGCCGCGCCTGGAACGCTACAACGGTGTGTCGGCCATGGAAATCCAGGGCGAACCGGCCCCGGGTGTCGCCTCCGGTGATGCCATGGCCGAGATCGAACAGCTGGCCAAGCAGCTGCCGGCGGGCTTCGGCATCGAATGGACGGCGATGTCGTACCAGGAGCGCCAGGCTGGCTCGCAGACGCCACTGCTGTACACGCTCTCGCTGATGATCGTATTCCTGTGTCTGGCCGCGATGTACGAAAGCTGGAGCGTGCCGACCGCAGTGCTGCTGGCGGCCCCGCTGGGCATCCTCGGCGCGGTGCTGGCCAATACCTTCAAGGGCCTGGAACGCGATATCTACTTCCAGGTGGCGATGCTGACCACGGTGGGCCTGACCAGCAAGAACGCGATCCTGATCGTGGAGTTCGCCAAGGAGAACCTGGAGAAGGGCGCAGGCCTGATCGAATCGATCATGCATGCCGTGCGCGACCGCCTGCGCCCGATCGTGATGACCTCGCTGGCCTTCGGCATGGGCGTGGTACCGCTGGCGATCTCCACCGGTGCCGGTTCCGGCGCCAAGCAGGCGATCGGCACCGGCGTGCTCGGCGGCATGATCGTCGGCACCGTGCTCGGCGTGTTCTTCGTGCCGCTGTTCTTCGTGGTGGTGCAGCGCGTGTTCAAGCGCAAATCCACGACGTGACCTGAAACGGTCATGCCGGCCTCAGGCTGGCGTTGTCGAAACGGTAGTGCCGGCCGCTGGCCGGCATGACCTCCTGCCATCCGGCAGTACCGATGGAAGTCATTCCCATGAAAAGTGCATCCCTGTTCCTTTCCATTGCCGCTGTGCTCGCGCTCGCCGGCTGCTCCACCCTGGTGCCGAAGAACACCGCTGTCGCCCCGGCGATCCCGGCGCAGTGGCCGGCCGAGGCCGCGCAGGGCGAGGTGGCCGATGTCGCCGCCGTCGGCTGGCGCGACTTCTTCACCGATGCGCGCCTGCAGCAGGTGATCGACCAGTCGCTGCAGAACAACCGCGATCTGCGCGTGGCCGTGCTCAACGTTGAGCGCGCGCGCGGCCAGTACCGTGTGCAGCGCGCTGATCGCGTGCCCGGCGTGGCCGTTACCGGCCAGATGCAGCGCCAGGGCACCGACGCCGGTGTCAACGAACAGTTCACCGCCGGTGTCGGCGTGGCCGAGTTCGAGCTGGATCTGTTCGGCCGCGTGCGCAATCTCAGTGAAGCCGCGCTGCAGCAGTACTTCGCCGTCGCCGCCAACCGCCGCAACGCGCAGTTGAGCCTGGTGGCCGAGACGGCCACCGCATGGCTGACCTACGGTGCCGACGCGCAGCGGCTGAAGATCGCCGATGCCACGCTGAAGACCTACGAGGATTCGCTGCGCCTGGCCGAGGCCCGCCACGAACGTGGTGGCAGTTCGGCGCTGGAGCTGACCCAGACCCGTACCCTGGTCGAGACCGCGCGTACGGACGCCGCACGCCTGCGTGGCCAGCTGGCCCAGGACCGCAACGCGCTGGCGCTGCTGGCCGGTGGCCAGCTGGATCCGGCGCTGCTGCCGGACAGCATCGAGCCGCAGCTGCTTGCACTGGCACCGCCGCCGGCCGGCCTGCCCAGCGACGTGCTGCTGCAGCGCCCGGACATCATGGCCGCCGAACACCAGCTGCTGGCGGCCAACGCCAACATCGGTGCGGCACGCGCGGCGTTCTTCCCGAGCATCTCGCTGACCGGCAGCATCGGCAGTGGTTCGAGCGAACTGTCCAACCTGTTCGACAGCGGTACGCGCGTGTGGAGCTTCCTGCCGAAGATCACGCTGCCGATCTTCCAGGGCGGCAAGCTGCGCGCCAACCTGGCCATCGCCAACGCGGATCGTGATATCGCTCTGGCGCAGTACGAGAAGTCGATCCAGGTGGGCTTCCGCGAAACCGCCGATGCGCTGGCGTTGAATGTCAGCCTGGACGAGCAGGTGAGTTCACAGCAGCGCCTGGTGGAAGCGGCCGAACAGGCCAACCGCCTGTCGCAGGCGCGCTACGACGCGGGCCTGGACAGCTTCGTGACCCTGCTGGATGCACGTCGTACGGCCTACAACGCACAACAGACCCAGCTGCAGGCGCAGCTGGCGCAGCAGGCCAACCGCATCACCCTGTACAAGGTGCTGGGCGGTGGCTGGCACGAGCGCAGCTGAAGGACAGCCGGCCAGCGGCCGGCTCTACCCTGATGATCGATGGTAGTGCCGGCCGCTGGCCGGCATTGTCATTCCCGGGCCCGCTACACCGCTTCATCGTCGCGCCGCGCTGCATGGCAGGCGCGAACGCGCGCGAGCGCATCACCGGCTTCGCGCGCCATCTGCTCGTACTCGGCGCGGATCTCTTCCAGGCGCGCTTCGTCCAGTTCTTCCAGATCCAACAGTTCGTTGTTGGCTTCGGCCGTCGCCCGGATCAGCTCGTCCAGCTTGATCTGCATCGCGGCGGTGTCCGCGTTCTGTGTGTGCTGGATCAGGAACACCATCAGGAAGGTGATGATGGTGGTGCCGGTGTTGATCACCAGCTGCCAGGTGTCGTTGAAACCGAACACCGGGCCACTGATGCCCCAGATCACCACGATCGCTACTGCAGCCAGGAAGGTCCACGGCGAGCCGGTGGCGGCCGCGGCCTTCTTGGCGATCGTATTGAACAGGTTTCGTACTTTCATCGTCGTCGTCCCACCCAGGTGACGAGGATGATCGGCAGTGGCCCGTGCAGGCGCCGTGCAGCGGCGGTCAGGCGCGCATGCGCTGCAGCCGCGGTGCCTGCAGGCTGCGCACCGGACTGCTCTGGTAGACGTGCTGCCAGCAACGGTCGACGAATTCGCGGGCCTGGGCTTCACTCAGTCGCGGCATGATCTGCAGGGCGTACTGGGTCTGGAACATCTCGTCACGTTCGGCCTCGCTGGCGCGCGGCTGGGTGATCAGCGAATCGCAGGCAAACTTGATCCACGGCACGTACGAGCCGAACGAGTTGTGCGGCAGTGCGCCTTCGGCATGTTGGCGGCGCCAGTGATCCAGCTCGGCGTCAACGTTGATGACCGGAGGAATGGTGGGGACTTCAGCGTGCATGACAATCCAGTTCGGTTGAGTGGAAAGGGAGTGGGGGTTCATCGGAGTGTGGCGTATGTGGCGGTGCATGCCGCGTCAGCGCGATGTGGAGCTGGCGTTGTCATGTCCGATCAACTGCGCGTGCTCGACGGCACCGAGATCTTCGGCCAGGGTGGCCATCGCGTTGCACAGGCGCTCGTGGTCGAGCGGATGGCGACGGACCAGCTCCAGTTGCATGCGCTGGTAGGCGGTCCAGAACAACGCGCCGCGCCGGTGCAGTGCATATTGCCGCTGCAGGCGTTCGCGGATCGGGTCGAGGATCGAGTCTGGTGCAGGTCGTACGGCGTGCGCGCACATGGCTGGCTCCGCCGGGGAAAGAAGTCCCGGTAACCCCACCCTAGGCGCGGCAGCCGGGCGGGGTGTTATCGCAGCGTGTGCACGTTGCGCAGCTGACTGTGCACTGGTTCACGGCAATGGCCGCAAACGCTGCCGGCACTAGGGCGTGCCGGCACTGAAGCGTTCATTAAACGGGTTCAACAGGACATTGCGTGGTGATCATTCACCGATGTCTTCATTCCAGATCTCCGGGTACTGCGCAATGAAGCCGCCCAGCAGGTCCACGCATTCCTGGCTGTCCAGGTCGACCACGTTGACGCCATTTTCCCGCAACCAGTCGATGCCGCCCTGGAAGGTGCGCGATTCGCCCACCACCACGGTGCCGATGTTGAACTGGCGCACCAGGCCAGAGCAGTACCAGCACGGTGCCAGGGTGGTGACCATGATCGTGTCCTGGTAACGGCGCTGGCGGCCGGCCTTGCGGAACGCATCGGTCTCGCCGTGCACCGACGGGTCGCCTTCCTGCACGCGGCGGTTGTGGCCGCAGCCAAGCAGGCGGCCGTCGTTGTGGTACAGGGCCGCGCCGATCGGCACGCCGCCCTCGGCCAGGCCCTGGCGGGCTTCGGCGATGGCGGTCTGCAGCAGGGCCTGGTAGTCGGGCGTGGTGATCATGCGGGGCTCCGGTAAGTCGTGGTCCGCCATGATACGGGCAGGGGGTGCCGCTGGCCCCCGGCGGTGCGATAATCGGGGCCATGAGCGAATCCCCCTACAAAGCCGGTACCACCCATTTCGGGTTCCGCGACGTCGCCGCCAAGGACAAGCAGAAGCTGGTCGGCCAGGTGTTCACCTCGGTCGCGCGCAACTACGACCTGATGAACGACCTGATGAGCCTGGGCGTGCACCGGGCGTGGAAGCGCTACTACGTGGCCACCGCGCAGGTGAAGCCGGGCGACCGCGTGCTCGATCTGGCGGGCGGCACCGGTGACATCGCCGCCCTGCTGAAGGAGCGCGTCGGCGCCGAGGGCTCGGTGGTGCTGGGCGACATCAACGCCGGCATGCTGTCGGTCGGCCGTGACCGCCTGACCAACCGCGGCCTGGTGCTCGGCCTGGACTACGTGCAGTGCAACGCCGAGGCCCTGCCGTTCCCGGACAACAGCTTCGACCTGGTCACCATCGCCTTCGGCCTGCGCAACGTGACCGACAAGGACGCTGGCCTGCGCGAGATGTACCGCGTGCTGAAGGTGGGCGGCCAGGCCCGCGTGCTGGAGTTCTCCGAAGTCACCGCGGACTGGTTCAAGCCGATCTACGACTTCCACTCGTTCAAGATTCTGCCGAAGCTGGGCAAGCTGTTCGCCAATGACTCGGACAGCTACCAGTACCTGGCCGAGAGCATCCGCAAGCACCCGCCGCAGGATGAACTGAAGGCGATGATGGGGCAGGCCGGGTTCGAGCGCTGCCACTACAAGAACCTGACCGGCGGCATCGTTTCGATCCACTCCGGCTACAAGCTGTAAGCCCTGCTCTGGTGGGTGCCAACCTTGGTTGGTGCTCGCCCGCTGCGGTGATCCGCTCTGGTGGGTGCCGACCTTGGTCGGCACGGACCTGCCGCATGCGTTGATGGATCCGTGCCAACCAAGGTTGGTACCTGCCTGTAGATGCCAACCTTGGTTGGCATGCGCCCGAGGCGCAGGATCGGCTTGCCTGCCATTACCCCGCACCGCGCAACGCCTGCCGGGCCGGAGGGAGGTACCATTGGGGTTTGATCCCCGTAACGGTCCCGATTCATGCGTAATCCGCTGATGCTCCTTCCGCTGGCCGTGGCCCTGGCCGCCGGCTGCTCCCAGGAGGCGGCCGCGCCCGCCGCCGCCCCGACTGCCGCAAAGGCCCCTGCCGCCCCCGTGAACGCCGAGAACCGCAGCCACGACGAAAGCTCGTACGCCGAGCCGGACAAGGTCGTCATCAAGGACATCGCGCTGGATCTGAAGCTGGACTTCGACCAGAAGCAGATCGGCGGCACCGCCACCTACACCCTGGAATGGAAGCAGAAGGACGCCAGGCAGCTGGTGCTCGACACCCGCGAGCTGACCGTGTCCAAGGTCGAGGCCGTCGCCGCCGATGGCGCGCGCAGCCCGCTGAAGTTCGAGCTGGCCGCCGCTGACAAGGTGTTCGGCAGCAAGCTGACCATCGAGGCCCCGGAACAGCCGGCCAAGGTGGAAGTGACCTACCACACCACGCCGACCGCATCGGGCCTGCAGTGGCTGGCACCGTCGATGACCGAGGGCAAGAAGCTGCCCTTCATGTTCAGCCAGTCGCAGGCCATCCACGCCCGTTCGTGGGTGCCGCTGCAGGACACCCCGAGCGTGCGTTTCACCTACAGCGCGCACGTGGTCTCGCGCCCGGACGTGATGGTGCTGATGAGCGCCGACAACGATCCGAAGGCGGCGCGTGACGGTGACTACACCTTCAAGATGCCGCAGCCGATTCCGTCCTACCTGCTGGCCATCGCGGCCGGCGACCTGGTGTTCGAGCCGATCTCCGGCCGCTCCGGCGTCTGGGCCGAGCCGACCATGGTCAACAAGGCCGCCAAGGAATTCGAAGACACCGAGAAGATGATCGGTGCCGCCGAGAAGCTGTACGGCGAATACCGCTGGGGCCGCTACGACATGCTGGTGCTGCCGCCGTCGTTTCCGTTCGGCGGCATGGAAAACCCGCGCCTGACCTTCGCCACCCCGACCGTGATCGTCGGCGACAAGTCGCTGGTCTCGCTGGTGGCCCACGAGCTGGCGCACAGCTGGTCGGGCAACCTGGTGACCAACGCCAGCTGGAAGGACATCTGGCTCAATGAAGGCTTCACCACCTACGTCCAGGGCCGCATCACCGAAGCCCTGTACGGCAAGGAGATGGCCGAGATGGAGAAGCAGATCGACCAGACCGACCTGCTGGCCGAAGTGAAGGACATGAGCCCGGCCGACCAGGCACTGGCGCTGCCGCCGCTGAACGAGCGTGATCCCGACGAAGCGCTCAGCCAGGTCGCCTACGTCAAGGGTGCATGGTTCCTGGAGTTCCTGGAGCAGCGCTTCGGCCGCGAGACCTTCGATCCGTTCCTGCGGGGCTGGTTCGATGACCACGCCTTCCAGAGCGCGAACACCGACCAGTTCGTCGCGTACATGAAGAAGAACCTGCTGCCGAAGAATCCGTCGGCCGTGACCGAGGCCGAACTGAAGGCGTGGCTGGACGAGCCGGGCATCCCGGCGTTCGCGGCCAAGGCGCAGTCACGCAACTTCAGCAGCGTCGATACCGCGCGCATCGCATTCGCCAGCGCCGGCACCGTGCCCAGCAGCCAGGTCATCGCCGACTGGAGCACCCAGGAATGGGTGCGCTTCATCGACGGCCTCGGTGCGACCCAGCCGCTGGACAAGCTGGCCACGCTGGACAAGGCCTTCCACTTCACCGGCACCCCCAATGGCGAGATCGCCATGCGCTGGTACCCGCTGGCGATCCGCAGCGGCTACGAGCAGGCCAATGAAGGGGCGGCTGCATTCATCGAGCGCGTCGGCCGTCGCAAGCTGATCCTGCCGATCTACGCCGAACTGGTGAAGACCCCGAAGGGTCTGGAACTGGCCAAGCAGGCCTTCGAAAAGGCCAAACCGGGCTACCACCCGATCACCACCGCCTCGGTCCAGGACATGCTGGCCAAGGCTGAAGCCAAGTAAGCGGTAGTGCCGGCCGCTGGCCGGCAACCGGTCACTGCTTCACCACCAACGGCGGGGAAACCCGCCGTTGGTGTATCCGCTTTTCGCTGCCGATAGAATCGGGATGCACTCGCATAGGACCTCCGCCATGAAACGACTGATCCTGCTCACCGCCTGCACCCTGGCCCTGGCCGCCTGCAGCAACCCGGAAGAGGAACGCAGGGCGCAGGAAGCCGCTGCGGCCGCCGCGCAGGCGCAGAAGGAGGCCAAGGCCGAAGACGTGGCCAAGCAGTACGACATGGCCGTGGCCGCGCAGGACTGGGAACGCGCGCGCCTGCATGGTGCCTCGCTGCTGGACCAGTACAAGGACACCGCCGCCGCCGAGCGCATCGCCGCAGGCTTCGACGAGGTCAAGGCCAAGGGCGATGCCGCGCGCGACCTGCGCCGCATGCAGGGGCTATGGCAGTACAACCAGATTCCGGTGGGCAGCAAGGGCAACCAGGTCTCGGCGCAGATCTACAGCAAGGAACGGGTGGACGTGGATGGCAGCGGTGCCAAACCGGTGCAGCTGGTGTTCCGCGATCATCCGGAGTGGAAGCGGCATGCCTACCTGGTGCTGCAGGCCGGTGATTTCCGTTGCCCGCAATGCACGGTGAAAGTGACCGTGGATGACGGCAAGCCGGTACCAATGGCGGCCTGGCGCCCGAAGACTGATGAAGCCATCGCCCTGTTCATCACCGATCAGAAGGCACTGTGGAAGCTGGCGCGCAAGGGCAAGTCGATCAGCATCGAGTTCCCGGTCAAGGCCGGTGGCACGCGCACGGCCGTGTTTGAAACCGGCGGTGTCGACGCCAGCCGCATGCCGCAGTGGTGGCAGTGAGGGTTGCGACGGGCAGCGCAGTGCACGCGTTGTCCGCGATCCGGCACTGGGTGTTCGACATGGACGGCACACTGACGGTGGCCGTGCATGACTTCGCCGCGATCCGCCGCGCGCTGGAGATCGCGGCCGAGGAGGACATCCTCGACCATATCGCGGCGCTGCCGGACGCACCGGCGCAGGCCAAGCGCGCGTGGTTGCTGGATCACGAGCGCGCGCTGGCCGAGGACGCGCTGCCAGCGCCGGGGGCGGTGAAGCTGCTGCGCGCGCTGGCGGCGGCGGGTTGCCGGCTGGGCATCCTGACCCGCAACGACCATGCGCTGGCGAAGCTGACGCTGGAGGCGATCGGGGTCGGGGCGTTGTTCGACGACGCAGACATCATCGGTCGCGATGAAGCGGTGCCCAAGCCCTCGCCGGATGGCCTGCAGCAGCATCTTCGTCGCTGGGGCATCGGGGCTGCGCACGCGGTGATGGTCGGTGACCACGCCTACGACCTGGAGTGCGGTCGCGCCGCGGGCGCCCACACCGTGCTGGTCAATCTGCCGGAGAACCCGTGGCCCGGCAGCGCCGACTGGCATTTCGCCGATTGCCGCGCCTTGCTGGCGGTTTGGCAGCGGAAGGGGTAGTGCCGGCCGCTGGCCGGCAGTGTCGACCAAGGTCGACACCCACCAGAACACCCGTGGCCAGGTTGGCGGCCTGGCAGCAGAAGGGGTAGTGCCGGCCGCTGGCCGGCAGTGTCGACCAAGGTCGACACCTACCAGAACACCGGTGGCCAGGCTGGCGGCCTGGCAGCAGAAGGGGTAGTGCCGGCCGCTGGCCGGCAGT